>JBNKGC010000199.1:0-10890 GCA_050289625.1 Polyangiaceae bacterium
GGGGGAAGAAGCGCCGCGTCCCCGCCGGGGAGCGAGCCCCTTCGCGACCCGCCGGAGACCCGGCGGAACGTGGGGTGAGGCGCGCGAATTCACTTCGCGCGACGAGGGGGGCGGGGCCGCCCCCCTAAAAACCAAAGCTAACAGCTATTCGCTTTGCGGAACCGGCCGACGTAGTCGAAGACGCGCTCTTGGATTCGCCAAAAGCGCTTGTTCTTCCGGGCGACGACGAAGTCCGGCGCAGGGATCAGCGAGCCCAACGTCAGAACGTCCTTTGCTCGTTCGAAGCGCATCGGGCGTCGACCGCTGGCGAGACGCCGCCCGAACACGCGATTGAACACGGCGCGCTGCCCCGCGTGCCCGAGGTCGAACCGCTCACTCAGCGTCTCTCCCTGTTCGTCGTGGTAGGTCACGCTCAAGAGCTCCCCTCGGGCCTCGAAGGTGATGCCAGCCACTCGTAGCACCATCGCATCCTTCAGTTTCAAGCACTTCTTGAGAACGTCGTCGGGATCGATGATCGGAGCGTCGCACTCGCAGCATCGGCGCGCGGCGATGTCGTTCTCCGCCGTGCACGCGCCGCATTCCTTGAACCGAAACCGGTATTCGCAGCGCACGCGAGCGCCACTCTCGTTCACGCTGAAGTGCCCGCAGCGTCGCCCGAAGTGCTCGAGAACATGGCCGGATTCGTCCTTCTTCCCCCAGAAGAGGTTCACGAAGTCGCAAGCGGGACACACGACCTCCACCGGCAGGCTGTCTCGACTCGGCTTCTGCTCACCGACCTCCGGATAGAAAACGTCGAAACCATTTCCCGCATAGTCGACGACGAGGCAGCTCTGCTTTCCCGGAGCGAGGCGCAACCCGCGACCGACGATCTGTTGAAAGAGGCTGACGGACTGCGTCGGTCGGAGGATTGCGATCAAGTCGACGTGCGGGGCGTCGAACCCCGTGGTGAGCACCGCGACGTTGACCAGGTAGTGCAGCTCCCCTCGTTTGAAGGCTGCGATTCGATGATCTCGATCGGCCGCTGACGTTTCCCCGAGCACGAGAGCCGTTCGTTCGGGCGGCAGGTAGCCCGCGATCTCCCGAGCATGATCGACCGTCGCTGCAAAGATCATCACACCCCGACGCTTTCCCGCGTCGGCCAAGTCGACGACCTGGCGAACGATCGCCTCGGTGACCCGCTGGTGGCTCACAAGGAGACGATTCACGTCTGCCTCCCGGTACTCGCCGAAACGACCCTGCTCCAGCACCGAAAAATCGTACTGAGCGATGGGCGCGTCCTCGATGCGAGGCCGAGTGAGAAATCCCTCCTCGATCATTTTCCGCAGGGAAAGCTCGTAAATGCACGTTTCGAACGGACGCGGCTCCTCGCTTCGCACCATGCCTCGATGGTGAAATCGGTAGATCCATCCGAGGCCCAGACGATACGGGGTGGCCGTCAGCCCCAGGACTTTCAGACGGGGATTTCGTTGCCGCAGGCTTTCCGTCACCTGCCCGTATTGGCTCTCGTCTTCACCGCTCACGCGATGACACTCGTCGATGATCAAGAGACTACGTGGGTCGGCAAAGGCATCGAGATTCCTCGCGACCGATTGGACGCTCGCGAACGTCACCTGCTCGTCAGCTTCCTTCCGGTTCAGACCCGCCGCGAAGATCCCGGCGCGACCACCCAGCTCCGCGTGCTTTTTGTGATTCTGTTCGCACAGCTCCTTCACGTGGGAAAGAACGAGCACCTTTCCCTTGGCCAAGCGCGCAAGCTCCGCGATGACCAGGCTCTTGCCCGCGCCCGTCGGTAGCACGATGCATGCCGGAGCGTCGCTTCCCCTGAAGTGGCGCACGGCAGCCTGAACCGCCTCCTTTTGGTATGGCCGTAGCGTGACCGGCATCCGCTCAGTCGACGACTACACCGAGCGCCGTCACCCGGTAGCGCGGCTCTCGTTCGAGGGAACAGTGCACTTCCGCCTCGCCCTTTTCGAACTCTCCCGAAAAGGTCACGTGGGTTTGATCGTTCACGACACGGATTTCCGTTCCCCACCCGAGCTCGCGCAGCGGTCCGAGCTCACGCAGGGTCTCTTCGAGCTCGGGCAAATAGTCGGCCGATTGCATTTCGGGTGAGAGAACCTTGAGCGCTGCCCCGCGGTCGCCTTCGGCTACGACGCGCACGGCCCGGGCGCACACGGGCCGCACGTCGTCGAATTCGGTCTTGAGAAACCCGACGAATCCGAGAACGAAGAGCACCCCGAGCCCACCGATCACCATCCCCGCCTTCGCCCAACCCGTGCCCGTGTACAGGTGGGGTGAGCGGCGGATCTTGGTGAGCGCATACCATCCCAAACCGATCGCGATCGGGCTATTCAGCCCGCAGCACGGCATGAGGGAGACCACCGTGCTTGCCACCGCGAGCGGATGGGTGCTGCGCGTCCCCCCGGGGGGGAGACCCTGGGCCTCCGTTTGGCCGTGGGAGCTGGGAGCAAAGGGACTGGTCATTCGAAATGAGGACGCTCGAAGGCGAAAAGTAGTGCTTTCGTTTCCTGCCGGAGGGCGGGTGGCGCTTCCTTGCCCAGCATCACCAGGGCGACGACGTCGGCTTGAGCACGCACCATGAAGGGCACCTCTCCGAGACGCTTCACGAGCCCTTCGTAGTCCGCTCTGAGGCTCTCTGCATCGAGAAATGGCAGGATGCGGTCAACGTATTGCTCGTCCATCCGTCGAGCCGCCTCGACGTACTGTTCGTAGGGCTGCGCTCGCCGAACCCGAAGCGCGATGGATGGCCAAACCGTGGCAAAGTCGACCCCCGCATCGACAGGGAGCGAAAGCGCCTCCTCGACGACTTCGTCGCTGGCTCCCTCCGAGACCGCGGCCAACCGAAGCACCCGCGCAAGGACGTCTCGATCGCTCCGTGCCGTGCGCACCGCGGCGTCGAGATCCCCGCGCGCGAGAGCACTGTAGGCCTGCAAGGGGCTTCCCTCCACTCCCTCACCAGTCTCGAAAGCCAAAGCGCGTTCCAGCGAAAACGAGCCGCCCGCCATGGACCGCAGGTCGCTGGGCGTCGCCCCTTCGAGCAGACGTCGCACCCGTGCCATTTCCAGCGTCGCGCGATCCGCGACCGGCGGCAGAAGCGCCCGCGCTCGACGAAGTTCGACCAAGGCATCGTTCCAGGCGCGCGCATCGAGCCGACTGAAGCCCGACGCCGACACGAACCAACCGTGCTCGGGATGCTCCTTCGCTCCTGACAGATACGCGCGATTCTGCTCTTCGTCGTCCTCGATGCAGCGCGCGGTCACGTACTTCAGGTCGACATTGTCGGGTTGCTCGTCGAGTAGCTTTCGATGTTTCGCGCAGACCTCCTGGTGTTCGACGCCGCGAGTCGAATCCTGCTCGGCTCGCAGCGAAACCACCTCGCGAGGGTTTCGCTTTAGGCGTCGCCCGAGCGCCTCCGCGAAGCCGGCATGCTCCGCCCCGAGCGTCATCCACTCGATGATGAACGGCGAGTCGGCCTCGTCCCACTCCACGTGGGTGAGAGTCAGGTCCTTCCGCGTCGACTCATCGGCGATCACGCTCAGCATGTGCTGGGGCGGCCGCCCGCCAAGTCCGTCCAGAACATCGCGCGTCGCCCCGCCACCACTCGTGCTCACGCTCTCCGGTGGCTCTCGAAAGAGGAAGTCGACCCTCGTCGACTGCCAGCGCACCGTTCCGAGCTGCCGCTCGGGGACCTCGCGAGCCGTGCCGTACGACGCGGTCCACTCGACCAAAGGGGCCGCGCTTGCGACGTTGTAGACGTAGTCGCCCATGGCATTGTCGGCGGGGGCCCGGAAACTCTCGATGGTTTCCCCCGTGGCCGTCTTGGCCTCGACGGGCACCGCGCCCGTGGAGGCCAAGTCGAGGTGGGCACTCCGACCGGGGTCGACCCAGGTCTTCGCTCCCGCGATGCTCACCTCCACGCGGCGGCCGAGGCCGTTGTAGATGGTGACGGTGGCATGCCCCACCGTGGCGCCGAAACCAAGCACGCCCCCAACGATGCCTCCAGCTACGACGAAGCGGGCAAGAGAGGGCATCAGGCCGTCTGCCGTCTGAAACCGGTCCCACCAATCGAGACGTTTTTGACGCTCTCGCTCCTGACCCGGAGTGAGCGTTTTGTAGCGCGCGGGAAGACCGGCGGGTGGAGGTGCGTCTCCCGGCTCGTCCCCCTCCGAAAAGCAACGACCGACGTGTTCCTCCGTCTCCAGGAGAAGGTCCAGGGCAGCTCGTTCGAGGGCACCGACGGCTCCGATTGCGCCGTTCGCCCAGCCGTCGATCACCCCCATCCAATCGCCGAGGTTTTCTGCGTCGGCAGGCGGGAGCGAAAAATTGTCCTCGAGCATTTCCGCCCAGGTCGCCACTTCGAGCTTCTCCGCTATCGGTGCGGGCAAAACGACCGCACTCCGCGCGGAGTAGACTTCCTCGAGTGCCGTGTGCATCTCGGCACACGCGATCAACAGGCGCTGTCGCTCCGAGGAGCTGATCCGTCCATCCGCCGTCACCACCGAGACGACGTTGGCGAGGTGCCCCTTGGCATCGACCAAATCGGCTTCGGCATGAGTTGCGTAGTGCAAGAGCCCCCCGAGACTGACGAGGTAGTCCTCCCAGCCTCGTCCGAGGGCTCGCGCCGCCGCGCGGTGGGCAGCTCGGCAGGCTTGGTCGTGTTCCAGGAGCACTTTGTGGGCGCGCTCGTGCTCGTCGGTGACCACTTCCAAGACCTGCGGCAATTCGCTCCGCTTCACGGAGCGACCGCGGTGGCGGATGATGCCGCCCGGAGCCTGCAGGATTCCATCTCGGAGTGCCTCGAGGCTCACCTTCTCCTCGGTTCGACTTCGGTAGTCGGCCAGTTGCTGCGCAAGACTCGCCGGATAGAGCGCTCGAAGCGCGGCGGGCAGGGCGTCTCCCGCCGGGAGCACACCGTAGAGGTCTTTGGCGTGCTTGATGGCCGCCACCGCGGACCGCCCGAGGTAGACCCCGCGGTACTTCTGTTCGAAATGGACCCGCGCAAACTTGCGGTCGACGCTTTCCAGCGAATCCTCGACCGAGATCACCTCGGGCTGCTTGCCCTCCTCCGCCTGCCGAAGCACTCCCGCCGTCACCTTCGTGCGGAGCGTCTCAGGAGCGGAGAAGAGGTCCCAAGCGGAACGGTCGTCGAGAATGGCCGGAATGTACGTGCGCTTGGCGTTGTCCTCGCGATCTCGATTGGGGGGATGCGTGGCCCACATCCGCGGTGGTTCGGCCATCTCGCTTTCGAAGACCCGATGCTCAGGTCGACCGCTCGCGGGCAGTTCGGGCGTGCGACCGTGGTCCTCTTCCCCCAAGACGACGCGCATTCGCTCGATGACCCGCGTTTGCACCGCGAAAAGGTCCGGAACTGCGCGGCCTTCCGCAAGTTCGCTCCCAGCCACCGAGAGCGCTCGATCCCACGCGTCGTCTGCCGCCCCGAGGCGGTGCAAGGCGTGAATGAGAGCGTCACTTCCGGTGAGACGAACGGCAACGAGATCCGCCTGAAATTCCATCTCCCGCGACAGAGCTCGCTGGGCCAGGACAACGATGCCGAACACCGTGTCCATGACGGCCCGGATCGACCACACGAGGATCCTGAGGATCCATCCAATCCAAGCCACCCGCAGATCGATGCGGGAGACGAAGCCGAGGAGACTGTCGAGCCAATCTCGCTTGGCCACGATGTGCCCTGCGATTTGCTGCGCCGTGTAGACCCAGCGCCCCACGGCCATGGAGCGTTGTGCGAAGTGCCCGAACTCGTGGGCTAAAACCGCCTTGAACTCGCTCAACGTGAGTGTGTTGACGAGCCCGAGCCCAATCTCGAGATTCTTCTTCGATGGGAAAAGCAGGTTCAGGAAGGTGAGATCGTAAAAAACGGCGGCGTTCACACGCGTCGAGACGAACACGCGATGAGGGCGGGGTGCGCCAGCTTCGTCGGCGAGTTGATGCAGGAACTCGAAGAGACGCGGTTCCTGCTCGGCCGTGATCTCGATGTCCTCCGTTTCCTCCCGCGAAGTCTTCACGAAGAGGAGGGCTTTGAGCAGGAAGATGCTGAGCACTGCCGCAATGCCCGCGACGAGGAGGCCGAGCAGCGAGTCCTTGCCTCCCGCGCTGGCACCGGACAGCGCGCGGTACGCCGTCCACACGAAGGCTGCACTGAGAAAGAGGTAGAGCGCCACGAAGACCCAGAGCCCAAAGAGGGCGAGCCACGCGTGGCGCTTGTAAGCCGCGGTCGCCTTCGTCAGCTCGGATGGAACCACCTCGGGACCGGGCGGGTAGAGGCTGCCGGACGGGCTTTCGGGCCTGGACGGGTTGGATGACAAGAGATCCCCTGCTTGGAAAAGTTCAAAAACGGGAAACCACGGCAGCATACAGCGAAAACCTCCGCCGAATCCTTTCCCTCCTCCGCAGCTATTTCGAGCGCGCCATGACCCCCGGTGCCGCAAGAACCGCCAGTTCGACGCGACGCGGAGGAGCTCCGTGCAGCAGCCGGCCGTTCCGCGATTTTCGGCAAGTCGGGCCGTGAGCGACCGGCCTTTCACCGACCGCGCGCGCTATGACCAACCGCCTCGGTCGCCACCACCCTTGCCCTGTCCGCGGAGCCGCGTGATGGCCCCAGCAACGGACGGTACTTGCGACGACTTGAGAGTTCGGTCGCCCTCGCATCGTTGGAGGAGCCCTTCAGATCGTGGCTTCAAAGGCCCGCCCGAACTCCATCGGATGGGGCCGATCCTTGGGATCGAGCGCGGTCGCCGCTCGCATCAACTTGACGAGCTCGGTTGGGAACCCGGCCAGGCGACTCGGATCCTCGAACGGATCCCTCTGCATATGGGCAAAAATGCGATCGCGCGGATTTTTCACGTCATCGAAGAAGGCACGCCCGGTGGTCACGTTGTAGAGAGTGGCGGCCAGCGCGTATACGTCGGCGCGCCCATCGAGCTCGAGTGGGTCGAGCACCTGCTCCGGGGCGATGTATCCCGGAGTGCCGGCGACGAAGCGGCCTCCGGCTTCGGCCGTGACGCGCATGGGGCGCACCATGCCAAAGTCGATGACGACCGCCGAAAGCGGGCGCGTGCGGGCCGGATCGCGGTGCTTCCGTGGGTCGAAACGCTCCCCGCTGTCCAGTGGAAGCCGGAGCCAGATGTTGGCGGGCTTGATGTCGCGGTGAACGAGGCCCGCCCCGTGAAGCGCCGCAAGCCCTGCGCACGCGTCGAGCACGGCTTGTCGGGCTTCGAACAAAGTGAGCCGCTGGGCGCCCGCGTACTGCTTCAGATCGGCCCCGATCAGCAGCTCGAGCACCAAAAAGGGCACGTCCTTCGACACCCCGCGGTCGATGATGTTAGCGACGTTCGGGTGGTAGAGACCCGCCAGGGCGTTGGCCTCCTCGATGAAGCTTTCGAGCAGCCCTTGCCGCTCCGTGTCGCTCGCCCCGGTGAGCGCCTCGACCTTCGGAATCTTCAGGACGAAAAGTCGATCCGCACCAGGCTTGCGCACCAGCCAGACTTTGCCGACACCGCCCTCACCGAGCGGCCTGACGAGCTCGTACCCCTCGACGGTCTCCGGCTCGAGTTTCCGGCTCGAGGGAGGCGGCGGCGGCGTGCGACCGACAGCACCGCGAACCGCCGTCTCGACCAGCGCCGAAGTGACGGGACCGAGCGAGGTGAACCACACGTCCAACATGGAAAGCTCCCGCGCACGAATCGCCCTCGTCAAAAGCGAGGCGATGCGGGGCACGTTTTCGCTGGTCGCTCGTGACAGGGAATCCTCCCCGTAGACGAAGGCCGCGTGCAGACCCTTGACCGGGTCGGCGAGAGCCGCCTGGAGGCGTTCCGCGGCCAAAACGAGCTCCACGCACTTGGGTTCGAGATCGGGGCTGCGGCCCGACGTTTCGCAAAAACCCGCCAGGCAAGCGCCGAGCTCCGACAGAGCCTCGGCAAGTTCGGTCTCGCTGGCGTGCAGCTTTTCGAACGCGCGATCCACAACCGGACCCCATTGGCCATCCGGAGCGCCCGAGGACACCTCGGCCCGGATCGTTTCAGCGAGCTCACAGCAGCGTTCGAGGGCTCCACCCTGGATCATCGGCAGCGCCGTCGCCAGCTGCTCGAGCATCACCGGTCGGTCGATCACCAGGGCCCACCAGGCGGCAAAGGGTCCGAGCCACTCGACGTCGTCGACAGCGCCGAGCGCAGTGCCTCGAGTGGTGTCGACGAGTCGCCAGAAGATGCTACTCAGCGCATGCTTCAGCGGCAGCGGCAGCTCTCGGGAGCCGTCGGCCACCCCGTCCATCTTTCTGAGCCAGCGGCAAGTCGCGTGCGCCGTCGGACCTCGCCCCGGTCCGAGCTCGCTCTCGTTCCCACAAGCGTCGAGGGCATACCCGCCGAGCCGGACCGCTAGCACCTCCAGGGCCAGCTCATCCGATGCTTGACCCGGGGTCTCGCCGGTTTCGGCGGGGCTGCTCGCGCGGCGCTCTCGCACCACATCCAAAAGCTCCGTCGGAGCACCGGCGATGGCCTTCCAGGCTTCCGAGAGATCGGGCTCGAGAACGGCGTCGCCTCGCGGGTGCGTCGCAAGTTGAGGCCCCCACAGCCGGAGCGCCATGGCACGGGCGCATCCTTCGAGAGCGTTCATCGCCGCAGCGCGGTGGCGCACCGACCCTTCACCGAGGGCGATGCTGCACGCTTCCTCGAAGGTGCGGTGCACTCCGGCCGCGAACCGCGCCGCCCGGGCATCGGCCTCCTCGTCGTCGTATTGAGCGGCAAGATGCACCAGATTTTCGAGCCCGCGCTCGATGTCGAGGGGTCCCCGCTCCGCCCCATCGATTGGGTCGGTCGCCGACAGCACCGCGAGCCAATCGCCAGCGGCGTCGATCGAGTCGGGGCAAGTGCGACGCGCAAGCTCACGAAGTTCCCGCATGGGCTCAGTGATGGAGCGCTGCTCGGCACCACCGCGCCACAAAGCGGAAAGGCCGTGAGCTAGTTCTCGTGCGGCTGCTGAACCGCCGACCCCCTGCATGATCCGTCCGGCAAGATCGTCCCAGAGCTCCCGACGCTGACGAAACAGGTAGGGCGTCCCGCGAGCGGCTGCACACGCAGCCCAACTTTGGTCCTCCTCCCGATCGAGAACGGCCGTGAGCTCGTGGCCGAGGACCCGCAGTCGGTCCGCCGGCAGCGAAGCAAAGGCTGTCATCGCTCGTTCCCGCAGGACGAGGGATTCCCCTGCCATCCAATCGAGGAGCATTCCTTCGAGGTGCTCGACCGCGCCCGCGAGCAAACCGAGGGCGCGCGCGGCGTGAGTGGAGACGAGCGGCTCAGGGTGCAACAGGAGTGGCTGAAGGACCTGCAGGGTCCTTCCGAGAAACTCCGGGGTGGTGGCCCTCGGCATGCCGCGAACGCACGTCTCCAGGCAGCGCGCGGCGAGGACGCGTCCGCGCAGGGAGCCACGCGCCGGCTGGGCGACCATCACGTCGAAGGTCCGCTCGGCAGCCCAGAGCCACTTTCCAACCTCCGGCACCTCAAGCGCGCTCGCACCCGCTTCCCACAACAAGATCTCGAGGCGAGATCGCGCTTGGTCGTTCACCGGCAGGAGGAGGCCTTCACCGTCACCCAGAAGGGGCACGCACCCGAGCGCGTCTTCCAACGGCCCCTGCACCAAACGCTTCCGGGCGACATCCACGACGCGCGCCGCGAGTGCCGGCGCCGCGGCCGCAGCACCCAAGAGCTCGGCGATGCGTACGTCGTTGCGGGCCACGCTCGCCTCACACCAGGCGAACAGCACCTCACCTCGCCTGTCGGCCAAGACCCCTCCCAGGCGGTCGACGACGTTCGCGGAGCGCGTGAGCGCGGGCAGGGTCTTGGCCAAGGTTTCCGCCGCTTCGGGAACGTCGGACGCCATCGACCGAGCGTATTGGCGGCCACTGCTTTGCCAGGCGGCGCACAACCTGGGCCGCAGGGTGGCGTCACCCGCCAGAGCCTGCGCCAGCATCCGAAGTGCTTCGTCGACCTTGGCTGGAAGCATGCAACGACACCGTACACCGAGTCGGTGTTCGGCTCAGCACTTTCTCGCCACGACGAAAGCTTGGCGAGCTCCGAAGCCCAGGGCATCGAGGATGCGGTCCAGAAAGAGCACGGCTCTGTGGGGGAAAAGTGAGAGCGACACACACCGCAGGGCGTCCACGACTGGCCCCACCACCGGCCACCCGCGCCGGCTGGGAATCGTGACGAGTTTCCAGAGATGCCCGTTGATCTGCATGCTCCCCTCGACTCGTTCGACCGAGAACCCGGCCCTCGACACCACCTCCGCAATCGACTGCAGTGAGTAATTTCTCCGATGAAAGCGAATGTAGTCCGGCTCCTCGATCGGTACGAAGAGCAGGAGCAGTCCGCCGGGCACGAGGCGTCTCCCCACAGCGCGCAATGTTTCGTCGTCGCTCGCGACGTGTTCGAGCACGTGAGAGCTCACGACGACGTCGAAGGGGCCACGCGGAAGGGACTCGGGATCGTCTTCGATCATCGGGACGAACTCCGCCGATCGAAAATGCGCGAAGCGCTCATCGGCTCGCACTTGCTCGACCGCAGACGCAGAAATCTCGGCGCCGGTGATGGCCCACGACTTTGGGAGACTCCGCAGGAGATCCCCACCGCCGAATCCCATTTCGAGCGTCGACAGCCTGCACTCGTCGAGCCCCGCCTCGCGCAGGAAATCACGAAGGCGCCGACAACGATATCGAATGTCGAACCGCACGAGGGAACGCAGGGAGCCCCAACCGTCGTAGAACTTGGCGTAGCGTTCGGTTTGGGAGGTCGGCGACAAGGTGAGGAAGGATTGCGTCATGTTCGCGATCCCGTGCACCGTCCGTGCCATTTTCTGCAC
>JBNKGC010000200.1:0-10864 GCA_050289625.1 Polyangiaceae bacterium
CATCGACTACTCGGGTCAGCGACCACGGATCACCGATCGCGAGACGGGCGAACTCCGTGAGGTCGAACTCTTCGTCGCAGTGCAACACGCCAACCGAAGCGAAACTTCACAGCATGCGCCTCGGCGTCATGGCCGAGACGTGGCAGGAACAGAGTCGCAGCGACGAGTCCCGAGACCTCTCATTCGATGAGCGCTTTGGGATGATTGTCGACGCCGAGCATCTACACCGCGAGAACCGCAAACTCGCTCGCCTGCTCCGGGACGCGCGCCTACGGATCCCGGGTGCTAGCGTGGACGACATCCGTGCCTCAGCGGCGCGAGGGCTCACGCAGAACCAACTCTCGGAGCTGCGGAGCGAACGCTGGATCTTGCACCGTCTTCGAAGCCAACGCAACAGACATACGAAAGCGAAAAATGAGCGTGACGCGAAACTGGTGGGCTGTCGTCCTTTTGATGGCCGGGGCACCCCTAGGTTGTAGTTCTCAGGCCGAACCGGTCGAGGGCAGTACGTCCTCGGCTCCTCCGTGTTCGGACGGCTACATCGATTGCGCTGGAGTCTGCACGGACCTCAGCGGTGATGGCCTGAACTGCGGTGCATGTGGGAGCGCCTGCCCCGAAAGCCAGGTCTGCTCCGCGAGCACCTGTCAGGATTCGTGCTCGGTGCCAGGGCGAACGACTTGTGCGTCCAGCTGCGTCGATCTGCAAACGAATCCGAGCCATTGCGGTGACTGCGGGGTCGTTTGCAATGCGGGAGAGAGTTGCCAAGGCGGGGTTTGCACTGCGGTCAGCGTACCCGGTGGCACCGGTGGCGACAGTCCCGGCACAGGTGGCGGGAGTCTTGGCACGGGCGGCGCTGCTTCGTTCTCGACTGAAGTTGTCATTGAGGAAGGCGAAGTCGGTCAATGCGCAGTGGACGGCATCGTCGAATCGACGCACGCCGGATTCTCCGGGGCGGGATATGTCAACTCGGACAACGCCATCGGCGCCGGCATCGAGTGGGCCGTGGATGTGGGCGAAGCAGGAACGTATTCGCTTGAATTTGCCTTTGCCAATGGGTCGGAAGACCGTCCCGCAGACGTGCTCGTAGGTGGAGCAGTGGCAGCGGCGGGTGTCTCCTTCGCCACCACCGCAGATTGGAAAACTTGGTCCACCGCCGCTGTGGATGTCACCCTGGCTGCGGGGGAAAACCGCATTGTTCTCAGCGCGACGACTGCGGCTGGTCTCGCGAATATCGATAGCCTGACGGTGACGGGTGCTGCGGTCAGTGCGTTCGATTGCAACGCCATTGTCGGAACGGGCGGGAGCGACGGAACCGGCGGGAGCGACGGAACCGGCGGGAGCGACGGAACCGGCGGTGGGACCGTCAGCGATCCGAATCTCTACGCGACTGCTCCTGGGAACGTCGAAGGCTGGGTGAACGGGGTCGCAGTCGGCTCGACAGCGACTGCCGGCGCCCTCCTTGCTACTGCTGGCGAGTTCCTGCCGGGCCGGGAGAACGTCATCGCCATCCGGGCGACCAAGGGCAGCGCGGGCGCACCGGCGCTCTTCGCCCAGCTCGAGGGCGTCTTCGGCAAAGCCGGGACCAGCGGCGCGTGGAAGGCCAAAGCGGCAGCGAGCAGCGACGAGCTCACCGCAAGTGCCTGGGCCCAAACCAACTACAACGATAGCTCTTGGGCCGCGGCCCGCGATCTGTCCCGGGCTCCCAGTGCGAGCGAAATGGCGGGCGGCCCCGCCCGAGGGATTTGGTCGGGCAGCGACGCCGATGCGACCGCGATTTTCCGGATGGATTTCTACTTTCCAGCCAACTGGCAGGCCGACAGTCCTTTGGGCTTTGGCGGCACCGTGACCGGAGGTGCTGGCGGTACGACGGTCACAGTCACCACCCCGGCTGAGCTCGCCTCCGCTGTCACGTCGTCTCAAGCGATGGTGATTCAGGTGCAAGGCACCCTCGACTTCAGCGGCGTCGACGGCAACACCACAGCGGCGGTTTGCTATCAGGCGGAGTGCGACCAGGGTGGCGACGAACTCATCACCAATGGTCTCGGTGCTTGCGACAGCGCGGGCAAGTCGACCTTCAACTACACCTTCGACGCCTCGGGGAACAACCCCCTGCTGGTGGCCTCCAACAAGACGATCATCGGCCTCGGGAATGACGCCACGATCATTGGGAAAGGCTTTTCCCTCAGGAACGGCGTCAGCAACATCATCATCCGAAACCTGACGATCACCGACATCAACCCGGAGCTCATCTGGGGAGGCGACGCCATCACCATCAATGGCGCCAGCAACATCTGGATCGACCACAATCGCATCTCCCTCATCGGCCGTCAGTTCCTCGTTAGTGGCTTTGACCCGGCTTCCAATGTCACCGTATCGTTCAACGACTTCGACGGCACGACGCCGTACTCACCCTACTGCAACGGCGATCACTACTGGGACATGCTGATCCTTGGCTCGGACGACACCATGACCATCATGGACAACTGGATCCACGACATGTCAGGACGTAGCCCCCATGTGGGCGGTTACGCCAGCACCCAAGCGCTGATCCACATGGTGAACGACTACCACCAGCGGATCCAAGGCCACGCCTGCGATGCCGGGACCGGCGGCTACGCCCTTTACGAGGGCTCGTACTTCGAAGGGGTGACCACCCCCTTCACCGACAACACCGATGGTGCAGCCTACGCTCCACTTCCCGGCACGGTCTCGAGTACGAACTCGGCGTGCAGCTCAACCCTCGGCCGCACCTGTGTCGCAAACGCAGCTGATGGAGGCACCAACACCTTCCGCCTCGACTCCGCTGGCCTCTCGGTGTTTGCCTCGCATCAGCCGAGCATGATCTCCCCTTACCCGGTGGAGCAAGTGCCCAACTGTGTGCCCCATCTGGCGGGTCCGGGTCACATCTAGTTCCCTCTCGAACAAGTGGCACGAGTACATCGACGACCCCACCCTCGCCGACGCCATCTGCGACCGGGTCCTCCACCGAGCCCATCACCTCAAGCTCGCTGGACCCTCACGCCGAAAGGAACGAGCACCCAAGAGCTGACAACCAACCATCCAGCGTCGCTTCGCTCCGATCTCCCTGATCGCGATGCCCGAACCGACTGATCGCCATGCCGAAACAGTCGATTGCCGTCAGCGAAATGGCCAGCCACCTCTTTGGCAAGAGCGGCGTTATCATTCCCGCCGATCCGCTCGCCCATTTTGGCGACATCCTTGTGAGCAAGGCGGCTCGCTAGCAGTTGGTGGATCGAGGTGACCGTAGACCGCTGGAGGAATTGATCCGGCTGACTCAGGAAGGCGTGCTCCAGCCAGTCATTGGCGCCGAACTGCCCCTTTCCGATTGGGACAAGGCGATCGCGCAGAGTCGGAGGAGGGGACGCGGCCGTCCGAGCGGAGTTCGTGACGCTCCTGGGCAATGGGAGGCCTCGCGAGGTAGCGGTACATCCGATCGCACTCTCGCGCCGTTTGCGAAGGGCCTCAGCCTGCTGCCGGCCCCACCTTCCTCGCACTTCTGACGGCGACTCTCTCGCTCCGGCGAGGGGAGCTTCGATGGGGATCTCACCTTCGCCTCACTGCCCCGCAGCGCGCTCGGTCAAGAATCGGGCATCAAGGCTCGCTGGACCATGAGTGTGTCCACACATTGCTTCATGCGCACGATCTTGCCGTCCCTCATTTCGTAAAGGTGGGCAAAGTCAGCACGCATGGACATTCCGGTCCTCTTATAGGTGCCGGAGTAAACGCCGAAGGCGGCGACGTGGTCGTCGTATTCGAGGTAGGTGTGAACCTCCGCTCGATAGTCGTTCCACTCGGTGGCGAGGCGCAGGAAGACGCCCGCGAAGATCGCTTCCGGCCCCACGTAGGTCCCCGCATACGGAAACCCCTCCGCTTCGGTCCACTCGGCTTCGGGGGCGAGAACGGCCAGAAGGTGGCGGCCGTTCTCCTCCGACGAGCCTTCATAGGTGGCGCGTATCAGATCGAGATTGGCGCCCACGTCAGCCCCACTTCATTTCGCCGGTGGCAACCTTGGAGCCGATGTCGAGGGCGACTCCCATGCCGAGGCCGGGGAAGCGGGCTTCCATGGCACTCTTGAGTGCAGCCGAGTCCTTGGCCCTGGCCAGCTCTTGCTCGAAAGCCGTGAGGTAGGCCCTGGTATGCTCGACGCCGGAGAGGTCGGTAACGGATTCCGGGGTCATGTGACCGGGCACGACGATCGCCGGCTTTCGCGCCGTGATTCTTTCGAGGTTGTCGAGCCAGGCCGTGCGCTGTTCCTTGTTGGGCGTATCGGCGGTCCACACGTGCACGCCAGCAAAGACCATGACCCCGCCGAACACCGCGTTCAGTGACGGCACGAATAGATAGCGCCGGTTAGGGAGTCCTTCCGCTTTGACGATCTCGATCGTCTCGTCGTCGATAGTGAGAGCCTTGCCCTCGAAGGCCTCCGGGACGACGATATCGGCGAGTGTCTGCGGGCCGTTCTCACCGAGCTTGGGACCCCAGACGGCGAGCTTCTTCTCCATATTTGCATTGATGGCCTCGACCGCCTCGGGCGCGGCCATCACCCGCGCTCCGGGGAAGGTCTCCTTGATCGGCTTGAGGCTGAAGTAGTAGTCTGGGTCGGACTGGCTGACGTAGATCGTGGTGAGCGTCTTACCGGTTGCCTGAATGGCGTCCGCGACGGCGCGGCCGTCGGAGTAAGTGAAGCCGCCGTCAACCAGTACGGCCTCGGACGCCCCCGTGATCAGCACGGGCGCTCGAAAGAAGCCGTTCTCTCCGGCTGGCACGTGTTTCCAGGAAAGACGCCCGGCCGCACGGTTGGGGTCGGCCTTGGGAGTCATGGCGGGTTGTCCACCGCATCCCGTCGCAGGAGCCAAGACAGCAGCGGCACCGGCGGCGAGGGTGGTTTTCATGAGGACTCTTCTCGTAAACATGTCGGTCTCCAGTTGCAGGTTCGAGAACTCGGAAATCAGGCAGGGGTCCAATCCCCGTCGGATGTGGGAAGGGCTTCGGCGAGCTCAAGCCGCCTTCAGGTCCGCGAGCAGCGCGTCCATGCTGCCGAAGAGCGCCCTCGCCCTCACGAGGTGTTGGTGCCCGTCTTCTCCAACAATCAGCGAAGGAACCCCATCGGCACGAAACCGGCGCATATGTCCGCGGGCGGCCTCGACGCGCTTGTGGTAGGCGGCAGTCAGAGCCTCGTCTCGAGCGCCGATCACGTTGCCTCGGTCGTGCCCACGAAACAGGGGTGCAAGGCGCCCGGCCGCCTCATGCAGGTTCAGCGCACGGAGAACATCCGTGAGAACAGCAATGTCCGTGTTGTCGCGGCCCTCGACATAGCGCGCCATCTGGATGGCCTTGAGGGCTTCGAATTCCCGCTCGGGGTTCGTGAGTGCGACAGCGGTCAGTGCCAGCGTTGCCGGGCCGGAGTCGAGAAGGCCCGCGCGGTCACCGAGTACCTTGCGGCGGTAGTCTTCGCTGAAGGGGAGACCGGTCAGGCGAGAAATGCGTTGGTCGTTGGCCCAGGCATAGGTTGCGAAGCTGTCGTCCATCGGACGGGCACCATCGCCTGCGAAAAGGCCAGTCGGAGCTAGCTCGATGGTGATGTCCGGTCGAAAGACGAGCTTCCCGAGCGTCGCGGAAGCACCGTAGCACCAGCCGCAAAGTGGGTCGAAGAGGTAGGTAACGCGAATGGTGTCGGTGATGGCAGGTTTCTCCATGGCGCTTGTTGCTCGATGAGGGAGGTTGCCATGCACCCAATGTTTGGAAAAGACCAACAAATTATACAAAGTGTTTGCCTTAGGGCTACAATTGTCGAGCCCCTATGAATCTGAACCGACTGATCTATTTTGCAGCGGTCGTTGACACCGGTTCCTTCACGCGGGCCGCGGAGCGGCTTGGCATCACCAAGGCAGTCGTGAGCCAACAGGTAGCGCAGCTCGAGCAGGACCTACGCACGAGCCTTCTCGTCCGGACCACACGCCGCGTCCATCCAACCGAGGCGGGCCGGATGTTCCACGCGCGCTGCGTCAGGATCTTGCGCGACGCGGAAGAGGCCTTCGATGAACTCGCCCAGGCAGCCACTGAACCGACCGGTACGTTGCGCATCACCGCGCCCAACGATTACGGCACCAACGTGGTCGTTCCGGCGATCACCGCGTTCACTACGCGCTTTCCGGCCTGCCGGGTGGAGCTGACACTCCGCGACGAAACGGTTGACCTCGTCTCAGGCGAGGTCGACCTGGCGATCCGCGTTGGCTGGTTGGTGGATTCCAGCCTGCAAGCACGCAAGATTGGGTCCTTCCAGCAGTTCCTGTTGGGCGCTCCGGCACTCGTGGATCAACTCGCGACCGTACGCGATCCGGAAGACCTCGCGACATTGCCGTTCGTCGCCAATCGGGCGTTGGGCGAACCGCTACACTGGCATTTCTCGCGTGACGACCTGGACGAACGAGCCGTGCGCATGCAGGCGAAGATTGCTATCGACAGCACGCCGGGGGTGCTTGCGGCGGTTCGGGCGGGCGGAGGGCTTTCGGTTCTGCCCGATTTCTTGGTGACCGACGACCTCGCCTCGGGGCGGTTGAAACGTGTCCTCCCTCAATGGCAGCTGCCGTCTGGCGGCATCTATACCGTGTACCCCGCGGCCCGCTTTCGGCCGCCCAAGGTGAGCGCATTCGTCGAGATGCTGGTCGCGTCTGAGCGGTAGTGCTCTGCAACTCCTGAACGCAGGCAGTCGAGCGGCTTCTTCCCATTCCCGAAGCCCGGGTCGTCAGCCATCTGCGGTTTTTCGGGCTGGCGGTTGTTCGGAGAGAAAGCTTCCTCCCCGCTCGCACCGAGTACTTACGGTCTGGTGATGGTCGTCATGGGTTTGCTGATGCTGGTCACGGCGATGGTCCAGCACGAAGGCGAACGCCGAAAGCTCCGGGCGCGTGGGTGGCATCTGCCGTTCACCCTGGCGCTCGCCTTCTCCGGGATCTGCTTGGCCCTTGGCCTCGTGGCACTCGTGGGCACTCTGTTCACCATCCGTTGAACCTCATGACGCGCGCTGGATCGGTTCGACCGGCCGCGCCTCGCGTCAGTGAGCCGCCTGTGTCAGTGAGCCGCCCGTGTCAGTGAGCTGCCTGCGTCAGCCACTGTGCCATCTGAGTGCGACTCGCGAGTCCCGACTGGGAGAACACCACATTGCCGCCCCGAAGCACCACGAAGTGCGGGATCCCGCGGATGTTGAACTGCGCCGCAAGCGCAGGATGCTTTTCAGTGTCGACCTTCAGCACCAGCGCGCGCCCCCGCAAGTCGTGCGCAACCCGCGCCACGTGCGGAGCCGCCATCCGACAGGGACCACACCAGGCCGCCCAGAAGTCGACGAGTACGGGAACCTTCACGGAAGCGACGATGTCCCGAAACTCGTCGGGATCCACGTCGAGGGGAACACCCTGAGGAGACAAGAGCGCCTTGCATGCACCGCAACGTCCGGTGTCGGCGAGCCGAGCGACCGGGATCCGGTTGATTTTCCCACAGGCGGCACAGGTGCGTTGCATGGTTCGTCTTCCCTCGCTCCGTCCCACAGCGGCGCCCAGTTGCGTTGATTTACTCCCTGCTGTGCCGCGGACACTAGAAAACTTTTTCGAGCCGTTTGCCCCGCGCGCCCCGCACGGGTTGCGTATGATGCGACTCCTCGGCGGCACGCACACGAGCTTATCATGTCACCCTTCCGGACCGTTCACTTCGCGCCTTGGCTTTCCGTCCTCGTTGCCGTCGCTTGTTCACCCGACAGCGGTGCCGACAATCCGAGCCCAGGAAGCGCAACGACCAACTCGGGGGGCTCAAGTGCGGTTGGAGGTGCGAGTACCGGCGGGCAGAACGGCAGCAGCGGGGGAGTCGGACAAACGGGTGGCTCGACGGGCAATTCGCAGACCGGCGGCGGAGGCATTCCGGTCGCTCCGGATCCGGGATGCGGTTCGCACAAGTGGGCCTGCTGGCCCATGCCCAACATCCCTGGGAGCGGCCTGCCGCACGAGTCGAGCTACACGGACCCGGGTGATGGCACGGTGATCGACGACGTCACCGGCCTGGTTTGGGAAAAAACTCCACCCGACGAGTCGGGCACCTGGGACGATGCCTTGTCCTACTGCGACACGCTCGATCTGGGCGGATACGACGACTGGCGTTTGCCCACGCGCATCGAGCTCACCTCGGTGCTCGACTACTCGCGGCCCGGTTGGTCGACGGCTGCCTTTCCCGGATCACCCGGCGGCTTCCACCGCACTTCGTCCGACTGGATTCTCACTATCAACCAGCAAGGTGCGGGTGCGGGCAAGGATTTCGCGTGGGCATTCAACCTGAGCGACGGGATCGTCAGCAACGCCTACTCGAAGGCGCGCGATGCGCGCTACCGCTGTGTCCGCAGCCAAGGAACCGGTGAGGGACCGAGCGAGCCCGCCGTCGCACCCCCCGATCAGTACACCGAGATCGCCGTGGGGGAGGTGCTCGACAACTATACGGGCCTCGTCTGGCAGGCGGGTGGCTCTGAAGCCGTCGATCACGCCGGAGCGGTGAGCTACTGCGATCATCTCGACTTGAACGGTCAATCCTGGCGCCTTCCGAGCATTCGGGAGCTCGCCACGCTGGTGGATGAAGCCCGCGTGGGCCCGGCGATCGACCCGGAGGTGTTCCCCGACACGAAGTTCGGGTCGCGTAGCGACAACTGGTACTGGGCGTCCGACCCCGACGCCCTGTCCTCGGCCGCTTGGGCACTCAACTTCGACGACGGATTCACGGGCACCAACAAGGGCGCTTCGGGAAGCTGGAACTACTTCACGATGGGGTTCGCGCGCTGCGTGCGCTGATGAGCTTCGCGCACTGATGCGCTGCGTGAGCTGGGAACCGGCCAGTCGCCCACCTGCCGAACGCAGCGCCGAACGGCGCCAGCGGAGGCCCGGAGCGCAGCGCCGAACGGCGCCAGCGGAGGCTCGGAGCGCAGCGCCGAACGGCGCCAGCGGAGGCTCGGATGGAGAACTGCTCCATCTGGTCGAACAGCTTCTCGAGCTCAGCAACGTCGGCTTGGCTGTCCCATGTGTCCTTCACCTTGCCCCATCCGGCATCCTCGGAAAGGCCACAAAACGTCCACGGCGTGTAGTAGTGCACCGAGATGAAGAGCTTGTTCGGGACCGTGTCCGTCGGCAGCTGGTAGAGGTCCCCGCACGTCTTCGCGATGTCGGTGAGGAAACCTGTCACGATGAGCAGACGCCACGCATTGTTGCCGCCGGTGCCTCGAACGGTGTCGATGAACAGCTGATTGACGCGGGTCAACGTCGCGTAAGCCTCTTGCTCCGAACCTTCTCCCCAAAAGCTCGTTTCCTCGTTGAGCCCCTCGAAGATGAGCTTTTCCCCCCGGTCGGCGAAATGGGTGGCAATCTGCTGCCAATAGGAGCGGAATTTCCGCTCGGCGTCGTCGCTGAAGGTGGCGTGCGTCGCGGCGAATCTTTCTTTGTTGTTCGAGTCGATCCAGCCGCCATCCCAGTGGATGTTCACGACGGCGAACATCCCCGCACCGAGGATCCAGTCGACCACCTGTGCGACTCGCTGCATCTTGTCGGGTTGGATCTTCCCATCGACTGCGTAGGTGTCCCACGCAACCGGGAGGCGCACGCTTTTGAACCCGAGACCGGCCAAGCTCTGGACGAACTCCTCGGTGATGACTGGATTGCCCCACCCGGTTTCCCACTCCGTCGTGTTTTCAAGCGTGTTCCCGATGTTCGTTCCGGGAATCATCATGCCCGCCGCGGTCCAAGCGTCGAGAGCCGCCATCGGTTCCGCGGTCTTCGCCGCCGCGTCTGCCGTGTCCCCGACTCGTGACGGGTCCGCGCCGTTTGCGACAGCGGTCTTCGAGGCGGACGGCTCGACCAGGTCCGTCGCAGACCTCGACGGACGCGCGGTGGGTGAGCAACCCTGGGGCAGGACGAGACCCAAACGACGACGATCAGGGTCCTCATTCGCTGGATCATGGGTGTCTCGAGCGCGAAGCCTTGCTTGAATGGCCCGCGCCCGCAAGGCGGTCCGCCTCGACGATCCGTTCTTCGGTGACGCGGTTGGCTCCGGATCGACCAGCGCGCGCTCCAGGCGAGAACACTGTCGCGAAAGATCAGGGGTCGGACGTTGATCGACGATTGCACGGGCGTCACCTACGAGGGTGAAAACGTCCCACTGGACATCTACGTCATGTTCGACCCGTCGTGCTCCATAAGCTCGTCCGACGTGCGACTGGCTATCCCCCGAAGGAATACCTCGCTCGTCTGCGCATGCACCGAGCCGCGCAGCTGCTCGACACGACCGATCTCAGCGTCCAGACGATCGCCGCCAGAGTTGGCTACCCCGACCCCCTGCACTTCTCTCGGGCGTTTCGCCGAATCAACGAACGGAGCCCGACGCTACCGCGCTCGACGCCCGACGCTCGAATGGGACGACACCAACAAATGGGGCTGAGCCATGCCGACCGCACCGGGGACCTGCCTCCCTCGGTCCCTTCGGTACCCTCGACCTCCTGTCGATCGTACTGTCGGTCTGCTCGATCGCCAAGCTTCGCCTCTCGAGTAGCCATGAAGAAGGTCTGGCGCGACGGGACGCGAGCCATCGTGCTCCAGCCGCTCGACCTCATCGCCAGGCTGTGCGCGATGATCCCACCTCCTCGCTTCAACATGATCCACTACCACGGTGTGCTCGCTCCGAACGCACGCCTTCGGTCTCAGGTCGTGCCGAGCCACGAGCCGAGGTCCCTCGCCGACGCGTCGCCCGCCGAGCTCGGCGACGCCAACCAGCTCGGGATGTTCGGGGAGGATGAGCCGAAGCCGCTGAGGCACCCGTGGGCGTT
>JBNKGC010000201.1:0-10704 GCA_050289625.1 Polyangiaceae bacterium
CTGGCCGGCGCGAGCAGTGGCTACGGAGGGCGTCGCGGGCCCTCGCCCCGTCAGGGGCCCGCGACGACCGGAGTCCATTTCGCGCCGGGATCTAGCCTTAACGCCTGGCGGCCTTCTCGTATTCGGGGTGCGCCCGCAGCTCCGTGAGGTGCCCGTCCTCCTCCAGCTCGGAGACGTCGAGCCCTGCACGCTCCACGGCTGGCAGCAACTGCGCCGCACGCGCGACATCGTCTTGGCTCAGCGAAAGGAGTAGCTCGACCCAGTCCAGATGGGGCAGATCGGGCTCCCGCTTCCGGGCGCGCTCGAGCGCCGCGCGGGCTTCCTTCGGGCGCCCGTCCATCACGTAGAGCCGCGCACGCACCACGTCGAGATACGGATCCTCTCCCTCCTTTTCTTCGACGCGAGCGACAGCAGCCAAGGCATCCGCGTATCGCTCCGCCGTCGTGAAGAAGTCGATGGACAGGGTGTCGAGGGAAGCGTCGTTCGGAAAATGCGCTCGATACTGCTTGGCTGCGCGCCAGTAGTGGTTCACGTCTTTGGCAAACAGCGACGCCTGGAGGCGCAACAGCATGACCGACTTTTCCTCGCGCAGCACTCGGGGGAGTGTTTCGTAGGTGGCGAGCACGGCGTCCGGATCGTCACGCCACGACGTCGCCATGTACCGAAGCTTCACGCGATGCTCGACGAGCTGGCTCACGCGACGGCGCTCACGCTCGCTGGATGCTTTCTCTGCAAGACCACCCGCCGACTGAATCAGCCGCCGGATGCTCTCGCTGAGCTCCTCGGCAGAGGTCGACACGTAAACGTCGCTCGCCTTCGTCTGTCCCGCTTTGGTGAACAATAAGTAGTCGTGGTAGACGAACATCCCGTCGGCCGTCACTAGACGCATACGCAAACGCCGCTCACCCCGCACCTCGCGGTTCTGCAGGGCGCGGTAGCTCACGGCCGACTGAATCACGCCCGCCAGGGCGGAATATCCGCTCTTGTCGAGGCCCCGCACCGCATTGCGCACGTAGGCGTCGCTCACGGAAAGTCCGCTGAGCGCCCGTCGCACGAGATGCTCCGTGTCGATCAGAGGAGTGAGTGGGCCGCCTCGAACCACCTCGCCGAGACGCTCGGAGAACCGGCCTGCCTCCTCCTCGGTGGCTGAGCGTTCGCCTGCGGAAGAGGGCATCATGGGCGCCGCGGAAGCCATTGGTGGGGCGTAGACGCCTGCACCAGCGACCGCGCTCGAGACGGGAGGCGTCTCCTTCTTGCGCTCACAGGCGGCGGCATGCGCGAGGAGTCCGACTCCGAGCACGACGGTTCGGGCGATCGCAAACCATCGCGCGTCCGTCGAAGCCAAGCTCGCGGTGTGCCGAGCCCAGCGGGGACGGCGCGGCCCGTCAGGCAAAGTCGTCATCGAGCGCCACTCTACCAGCATCGTCGACCGAGCGTTGGTGGAGCGCCTCCCCTACCGTAACGCCCATCCCCGGCGCCGTTGACGCGCCGATTGGCCCAGAGGTTTCACTCCCTCGACGCGTTCCGGCTCCGAAACTGGTATCGTCCACTTCGCTCTCGCGGGTGGCGACGGGCAAGGACGCATGGCTGTCGCGCAAGGAGAGTGCCCGAACTGCGGAGCACCCATCGAGTTCGGTGTCGGCTCGTCACTGGCCAAGATCTGCGAGTACTGCAGCGCCACGGTCGTTCGCTCGGATCGAGGTTTGGAGCACATCGGTCAGGTCGCCGCCCTTGCAAACACTCCCTCGCTGATCGCCGTCGGCGATGAAGGCACCCTCGACGGACGGCCGTTTCGCGTACTCGGGCGCGTTCAGCTGAACCACGGCACCGGACCGTGGGACGAGTACTACGTCACCTTCGAGCATGGGCGAGCTTGGGCTTGGCTCGCGTACGCTGAGGGCCACTTCAGCGTCACGGAGCGAGCCGCCGAAACCGTGACTCTTCCTTTCGAGCGGATCGAGCTCGAGCGAAAGATCGAGCTCGGCGGAAAGCCGTTTTACGTTGCGGAACGAAAGGTGGCCCGAGTCGTTTCGGCCGAGGGAGAACTCCCCGCCGTCATCCGTCCAGGGCAGCAGCACCGCTACGCGGACCTCCACGGCGCGGGCTCCACCTGCGCGACCATCGACTGGGGAGACGGGACCGGATCACCGGAGGTGTATACGGGGCGCGTGGTGCCCGAGCCCGCGCTCCGGGTCACCGCGCTCGGCCCGCGCAGCACCGAGCGCATCGAGACCGAAGCGATGCGGTGCCCCAACTGCGGCGGCGACGTCCCCGCGCTGAACCCCGGGCGCGCCGAACGCCTGGGCTGTCCGTACTGCGGAGCGGTCAGCGACATCGCCACGCAGACGATCCTCGCTCAGCAGCAGGCGGCGGTGTCAGTCTTGGCCATCCCTCTCGGACGCCGAGGGACTTTGCTGGGCATACCGGTCGTTTGCATCGGCTACCTGCGCCGGAGCACCGACTTCCAGGGAGAGCGCTACACCTGGGAAGAGTTTCTCCTCTGGAACAACCGCGTCGGCTACCGCTGGCTCGTCAAGGACCCCGAGGAGGGTTGGCTCTGGTCGGAGCCCGTCGCCGTCAGTGACGTGAGCCGTTCCGGACAGGGTCCGGGGAGCGTACCGACCTCCGTAACCTATCAAGGCCGTCGCATGGGGCTGCGCAACACGGGAGAGGCACGCGTCGACTACGTCCTCGGAGAGCTTTACTGGCGCTGCCAGGTCGGCGAGACCACCGAGACGGCGGACTACGCTGGCTACTCGACCACGCTCTCGCGGGAGGAAGCCCCCGGGGAAGTGCACTGGAGCGCGTCGAGAAAGGTGTCCTGGCCCAGCATCGCCGCGGCGTTTGGCTTGGATCCAGGTGGGGCGGGCAGTCACTTCGCGGGGGGCGGTGGCTCGTCGAAGGGTTGCCTCCAGTGGGCGATCATCATCGTCGTCGTGTTCATCATCCTGTTCGTGGTGGGAAGTGTCCTCGCGGGGTTGGTCGCGGGTACCGGTGGAGGTGGTTACTCGGGCGGCTATCGAGGGGGCGGTGTGTACTTCGGTGGGAAATGACGGGGCCACGCCCAGAGAACACGCGGCTCTCGATAGCCCCGCTCGCTGCAGGCATGGTCGACGAAGAGCGCCTGGCGGCTCCGGTTTTGCGGTTCTGTTGGCTCTTTGGGCTCGCGCTATTGCTCACCACGCACGAGCTCCTCGTTCGGCAACCGGGCGCCTACCTCGGCCCGACCGAAAGCCTCGGGCTCGCTCGGCTCACGTCCCTCCTCGCCGCCGGGTGCGCTGGGTGGTTCGTGAGCCTGGGGAGCTCCCCCGAACGGACCCTTTCAATCCACGTCACGGGCCTCGCCGCTCTGACGACGGTTTCGGGCGCGGCGTGGTGGTTCGGCTTCCAGAATCCACTGTTTTTTTTCGTGGTGACGACCGCAATGCCCCCCCTCGCCGCGGGGTTGTGCTCGGGGGCGGCCGTTTCGTTCGTTCGCTGCCTCCGAGACGCGGATCTGGGCCTCTTGCAGCGAGCCGTGCAGCCCCACGTCCTGGCCTCTTTCTTGGGAGCGGCCGTCGTCGCCCTGGCCCTCGCATCACGGCTCGGCCTTTTGCACTGGTCGCTGGCGCTGGGTGCCTTCACGGCATTCTTGGGGACCCGCACCGATGCCACGCTGCGCTACCTGAGGGGGCCGGAACCGCGCGGCACGGGGTTTCGCACTCTCGTGGCGACAGGCCTCACCGCGGGCGCCGCGATCGGACTGCTCACCTCCGATCGCTTGGTCACTCCCGAGGAGGTGGCACGGGCGCCGGGCACCATCGTGTTCGCGGCGGGTAGCAAGCCGGACCGAGTCGTCGTGACTTCGGCGCAGAACGCCTTTTCCGTGTTCGTCGACGGAGCACTGAAGTGGTCGGGGCTCGATGGTCCACGCTACTTCGAAGCACTCACCCGGCCCGCCCTCGCGGTCGCCGAATCCCCTAAGCGAGCCCTGGTGCTCGGAACGGGTGAAGGGGTGCTCGCGCGGACGCTCCTCGAGTACCCGAGCGTCGAATCGGTCACGGTCGTGACTGCCGAGGGCACCCTTGCACGGCTCGGTGAACACTTTCCGGTATTCGCGAACGCCGGTGTGGTCACCGAAAACACCTTCGCTTCGGAGCGTCTCGCCGTTTTCGAGGCCGAGCCCATCGTCTGGCTGGCTGACGCCGAACCGAGCGGTTTCGATCTCGTGCTGGTCGATCTCGCCGATCCCGTCGATCCCATCACCGCAAAGAACTACACGCGCCTCTTCTTCGAGAGAGTCCGCGAGGTCATGAATCCGAGCGGAGTACTCGCAGTCCAGGCTCTCTCGGCGAGCGGAACTCGGAAAGCATTTTCCAATGTGCTGTCGACGGTGCAGAGCGCGGGCTTTTCCGCCGCAGCCTATGATGTAGAGCTCGTCTCTCTGGGCGAGTGGGGATACGTGCTCGGTGTGCCACGAAACGGCCCCCTTGCGTCGGAGCTCCCCCGACGCGCCCGTGCTGCCCTCGGATCACTCCGCGAGCCGGGCCGCCTCGTCGAGCTCGAGGAAAGCGAGCCGAGTCGTCTGTACGACCTCAGGGTGCTTCGCGCTCTGGAACGAGAAGCTGCGGAGTCGCGCCAGGAGCGCTGAGGCGCCCGGATCTCCCGCGGCGCGGGGGAGTGGAGCACTCCCGCTACGCCTCCACGAGATCATTTCACTCTGACCACCGTCGGGCGGGCTCAGACAAGACCCGCGGCAAGCACCCAGAAGGTCGCGAGCGCGACCTCGGTGGCTCCGGGTCCGCGTTGCCGGTATGGTTGCGCTACCGCTTACTCACCGGATTTCTTGACGATGAACCTACGCTCGACATCTTCGCTTCTCGCAATTTCCCTACTCTCTGCCGCCGCTTTCGCGTGCAGCAGCGAAAGCGAAGGGCGCGATTTCGATGGCGACCCGAGCGGGACCGGCGGCGCAGGCGCCATGGACGGTTCCGGAGGAGCCGGCGCGGTGGGAACAGGCGGAGGAGCCGCCGCATCGACGGGAGCCGGAGGGACCGTCGGAACGGGCGCTCAGCCGGGAAGCGGCAGTGCTTCGGGAAGCGGCGGAGCTGGCACGGGTGGCACCGGGGGCACGAGCGGCGGCGTAGGATGCGCTGGCGCCGACATTCTCTGTGAGGATTTCGAGTCGACCGCCGACGGCGAATTTCCCACGGGCAATGGTTGGCTCGCCGAGGACGACTCCTGTCAGTTTCAGTCGAACTTCACCTACGGCGTAGCCAGCGATAACCCGCGCGGCACCAGCACGAAGGCGTTCAAACTCACCAACAAGGGATTCGCCCAGTGTCGCTTGGTCGGTAGCATCGGGGAACCGGAAGATTTCTGGGTCAAGGCCCACATCTACTGGGACAATGCCTTCGAGTTCGACAACCGCGAGACTCTGGCCATCGACCTTGCCACCACGGAGTCCGCAGAAGGCCAGAGCGACGATCCCGCCGTCCGCTTCGGGTTCCGAACGAAGGACCCCTGTATCGAATCACCCGGGCCGCAAGTCACGATGATTCGCATCTCAGAGGGTGAAGTGACTGGTTGCGCGGACGCGGAAATTCCTCAGGGGCGGTGGTACTGCTTCGAGGCGCACGTGCAGCAAAGCGGTGGCAACATCGCTGTGAAGACCTACATCGACGGCGAGTCCTTCACGTACAACAGCAAGGGCAAGCCCTCGGTCGAAACGGTGGAAGGCACCGCGACTGCGCCGGTCAATCACATCCGGCTCGGGATCTTCTCGACCGGCGAGGCGCAAGGGGACGCGTACGTGGACGACGTCGCTGTCGCTACCAGTCGGATCGGTTGCGACTGACACCGCCGCACATGCGAGAAGGGCCCCCCGGGAGGGCGCCGTCCGACAAGATTCGCTCCGTTCCCTCGGTGAACACCTGGCACACAACCTGGCACGTGCCTGGCACCGGGTGATCCACCCGAGACCTGTGCCACCTACTGCGCGGCCAGTTCCAAGCTGAAGGGGAACGCTGAACCGACGGTCTATTTCTCTCTGGAGGCACCTTCCTCAGAACGAACGGCTCTCCGGCTCGGGGCACCCGGACTTGCAGGCCCAGAACCTAGTTGGCACGGAACTGGCTCTAGCCCACTCCGACGACCGAGGTGGAGCGCGCAGCGTCCACCTCGGCGAACGGAGGGGCCGAGCAATGCACCAGGTCGGACAGAGTTTTGGATTCGCTGAGAGGGCTACCTTCTTTTGCTGCTGGAGCCTCGAAGCAGCAAGGACCGCCGGCTCGATGCAACCCGGCGCGCCGAGTCGCAGCGCGGCCTGCTGGGACGACAAGGAAGAGCCTGTATTCCCTCTCGTGAAGGCCAGCCGCAACCACACCGACGTCGAACACGCAGACGGACCGCTGACCGAGCAGCGCCCGCACGTCTTCATCCCCCTCGACCTGGACGACTTCTTCCGTTCGAGAGACGAAGCCGCGGAAACGCGAAGAATGAGCACCCCGGACGATTTCGCCAGAAACGTCGACCTCCCCTTCGCCGAGGAGAACCCACCAATCGCCCTCCTGCTCGAACCGGAGGGGTTCGAGTCGCGCTTCCCGAGCGAGGAGTTCCCGAGCGAGGAGCTTCCGACCGCTGTCGAGGGACCCTCCTTCGGTCTCGAATTCGACATCGAAGACGAAGCACCGCCGACCGAGCGGAGTCCCTTTTTACCGCCTTCGTCTCGAAGGCGTCCCGTCGACTCAGCCGACCCAAACGCGCGCGTTCTGGAAGAGGCGGACCCAGGGGGATTCTGCGGGGAAGCTCGGCGGCGCGTAGGATAGCTGCACCGTGCGAAACACCCGCTCCGGGTGCGGCATCATGATCGTGGCGCGACCGTCCGCGCTCGTGAGCCCCGTGATGCCGCCGGGCGATCCGTTCGGATTTTCCGGATAACGCTCGGTGACTTGGCCGCGGCCATCGACGTAGCGGAGCGCGACCTTCGCGCTTTCACTCTTCGCTTCGGAAAACTCGGCTCGCCCTTCCCCGTGCGCCACGGCCACCGGGATGCGCGCGCCCGCCATGCCTCGAAGCAGGATGCTGTCGGACTCCTCGACTTCGACCAGGCTGAGGCGCGCTTCGAACTGCTCCGATTCGTTGCGCACGAAGCGCGGCCACGCCTCGGCACCCGGGATCAGATCTTTGAGGGCAGCCATCATCTGGCAGCCGTTGCACACGCCGAGGGAGAACGTGCGCTCATCGCGGAAGAAGGTCGAAAGCGCCTCCCGGGCGCCCGCATTGAAGAGCACCGACTTGGCCCAGCCCTGCCCAGCGCCAAGCACGTCGCCGTAGGAGAACCCACCACAAGCGACGAGCCCGCGGAACGCGTCGAGAGAAACCTTGCCCCCCAAGATGTCGCTCATGTGCACGTCGATGGCGTCGAAGCCTGCGCCGTGGAACGCTGCGGCCATCTCCACCTGACCGTTGACTCCCTGCTCGCGCAAAATGGCGACTTTCGGGCGCTCGCTCGCTGCTTCGACGAGCGCCTTCTGTGGCGCCTCGCTCGGATCGAATGAAAGGTAAGGTGACAGTCCGGGATCGCCTCCGTCGAGCAAGCGCTCGTACTCCTGCTCGGCGCACTTCGGATTGTCGCGCAGGGCCTGCATCCGGTAGGTGGTCTCGGACCACGCCCGGCGAAGGTCGATCCGCGACTCGTCGAAAATCGTCTGTCCGGCCCGCTCAATCACGAGGCGGTCGTCATTCCGCAGTCCGCCGAGCACGTGCACGACCTCGCCCTGCTCGAGACCATGCTTCTCGAAGACGGCGCCGACCGCCGCGACGTCCGAGCTTTTTACCTGAACGACGGCGCCGAGCTCCTCACTGAAGAGAGTCGCCGCGCCGGATTCGTCATCCGCCGACGCGAGCGCCCCGTCCAGGCGCACCGTGAGGCCCACCTTGCCTGCAAACGCCATCTCGCAAGCCGCCGCGAAGAGGCCGCCATCGGAGCGATCGTGGTAAGCGAGGAGCTTGCCCTTTTTTCGCAGCTCCTGAATTGCATCGAAGAAGGCGCGCAGCTCCTCCGCGCGGTCGACGTCGGGAGCCCGATCGCCCAGTTGATTCGTGACCTGCGCGAAGGCGGAGCCGCCGAGGCGGTTCTTACCGCGGCCAAGATCGACCAAGAGCAAGGTGGTGTCGCCCGCGTCGGTGCGAAGCTGGGGCGTCGAGGTTCCGCGTACGTCGGGGACCCGGGCGAAGGCAGAGACGATGAGCGACACGGGAGCGGTGACGCTCTTTTTTCCGTCGTCCCACACGGTCCGCATGGACATCGAGTCCTTGCCGACGGGAATGGTGAGACCGAGAGCCGGACAGAGCTCGAGCCCGACGGCCTTCACCGCGTCGTAGAGCGCTGCATCTTCCCCAGGCGCACCGGCAGCAGCCATCCAATTGGCGGAGAGTTTCACACGACGCAGGTTCTCCACCGGGGCGGCCGCGAGATTCGTGAGCGCCTCACCGACGGCCATGCGAGCCGCCGCGGCCGAGTCGATCAGCGCAACCGGCGTGCGTTCACCGATCGCCATGGCCTCGCCCGAAAAGCCCACGTAGTCGTTCAGGGTGACCGCGCAGTCGGCCACCGGAACCTGCCAAGGGCCGACCATTTGGTCTCGAGCGATGAGGCCCGTGACCGTTCGATCGCCGATCGTGATCAGGAAGGTCTTGTCGGCCACAGTGGGCAGTCGAAGCACGCGGTAGGCGGCGTCCGTGAGGGAGATGCCCTGCACGTCGACGGGTACTCCAACGAAGGAGATGCGGGTCACGTCCCGCGTCATGCGCGGGGGTTTTCCGAAGAGCACCGACAAAGGCAGATCGATGGGAGCGTTGCCGAAGTGGGAATCGTTCAGGGTGAGGCGCTGATCCACCTGGGCAGTACCCACCACCGCGAAGGGGCAGCGCTCGCGTTCGCAGAGGGCTTCGAAGATCGAGAAGCGCTCGGCATCGATCGCGAGGACGTAGCGTTCTTGCGCTTCGTTGCACCAAATTTCGAGCGGCGACATGCCGGGCTCGGCGTTGGGCACCTTCCTGAGCTCGAGCCTGGCCCCTCGCCCCGAATCGTTCACCAGTTCGGGCAACGCGTTCGAGAGACCGCCAGCACCCACGTCGTGGATGCTGACGATGGGGGTGTCTTCGCCGAGGGCGTTGCAGCGGTCGATGACCTCCTGACAGCGCCGCTCCATCTCCGGGTTGTCACGCTGCACGGAGGCGAAATCCAAGTCCGCTGCGCTTGCACCCGAAGCCATCGAAGAGGCGGCTCCACCGCCCAGACCGATGAGCATGGCCGGTCCGCCGAGGACGACGAGCTTGGCTCCGGGTCCAATTTCACTCTTGAGGGCCAGAGCCGGACGCACGTTCCCGAGGCCTCCCGCCAACATGATGGGCTTGTGATAGCCGCGCACCGAGGAGCCCTCCGGCGTGGAGACGGCTTGCTCGTAGGTGCGAAAGTAGCCGCAGACGTTCGGGCGACCGAACTCGTTGTTGAAGCCGGCACCACCGAGGGGTCCCTCGACCATGATGTCGAGAGCCGAGACGATACGCTCGGGCTTGCCGTAGTCGACCTCCCATGGCTGCTCGAAGCCGGGGATTTTGAGGTTCGAAACCGAAAACCCGGTCAGGCCCGCCTTCGGCTTGGACCCCCGCCCCGTCGCTCCTTCGTCGCGGATTTCTCCGCCCGATCCGGTGGACGCTCCCGGGAAGGGCGAGATCGCCGTCGGGTGATTGTGAGTCTCCACCTTCATCAGCACGTGTGCCGGCTCGCGAATCGCTGCGTAGCGGGCCAGGTTTCCCTCCGTCGGAGGCGCCACGAAGAAGCGCTCGGCTTCGAAGCCCTCCATCACGGCGGCATTGTCGCTGTAAGCCGAAAGCACGCCCTCCGAGCAAGACTCGTAGGTGTTCTTGATCATCCGAAACAGCGACAGCGGCTGCTTCTCCCCGTCGATCGTCCAATCGGCGTTGAAGATCTTGTGGCGGCAGTGCTCCGAGTTCGCCTGAGCGAACATCATCAGCTCGACGTCGGTCGGGTTGCGCCCGAGATCGGCGAAGGCCTCCACGAGGTACTCGATCTCGTCTGCGGCCAAGGCGAGCCCGAGTTCGCCGTTCGCCTCCTCGAGTGCCCCGCGGCCACGGCCGAGAACGTCGACGGTCGTGAGCGGTCGGGGCTCTTCCGATCGGAACAGGCTGCGAGCGTCCTCGAGGTGGAGACTCACCTCTTCTGTCATGCGATCGTGAAGCACGGCCGCGGCCCTCGACAGCGCCTCGTCCGACAGCAAGCCATCGCGCCCCCGAAGATAGTACGCGATGCCCCTCTCCAGGGCTCTCACCACCCGGAGGCCACATCCGCGAGCGATGTCGGTCGCCTTCGAGCTCCACGGGGAGATGGTTCCGAAGCGTGGGGTGACGAGGACCAGCTGCCCCGCCGGGGGTGCGTCGGCGGTCGCCGCCCCATACCGAAGCAGGGCCTCGATGACCTCCGTCTGCTCGGCAGTGAGCGGAGCGTCGAGATCGACAAAGTGCATGAACTCCGCGCCGAGATCTGCGACGTCAGGGACGGCCTTTCGGGCCGCCTCCAGGAGCTTCTGCTTGCGAAACGAGGAAAGCGCCGGAGCGCCGCGAAAGTAGGTGAAGGTCCGAGAGTCCATCGCGTGCCCGCGGGTCTTCCCGCAGAGCAGACAGCGTTGCAAGGGCGCGCAC
>JBNKGC010000202.1:0-10634 GCA_050289625.1 Polyangiaceae bacterium
GGCGGCTACTTTGCGGTAGACATCACCGAACCCGAAGTCACCGCGGGTGGCGGTGGGCCGAAGTTCCTCTGGCAGCTCACGACGGACGCCGCTGGCAATCCGCTATTCGGTGTCGGGGGTGGGACGCCGCTCATCACGACCCTGTACGTCGGCTCGAAGGAAGTGGCAGTTGCCGTCCTTCCCGGAGGACGTGGCGGCAGTCCCACGGGCGCACCGTGCGTACGTTCGACCGCTCCTCCGCCCCCGGTCGGCTTCACTCCGCCCACCATCGAAACGGGCTTCGAACCGCGCACGAAGGTCAACTGCTACGACACGAGCAACCCGGCAACGGTGGGCTCTCGCTCCCTGACGATCGTGCGTCTCGACTCCGGAGAAGTTCTGAGAACGTTCCGGCACGCCGCAACCGACGTCCCGAGCATCAACGCGTCTGCCCCGACCACCATCAGCGTCGCTCCCCTCGACTCACCGATCACCGGCCGGCCCGTGGCGTTTCCCGCGGAAGTGGGCGCAGTCGCCGACCGCATCTTCGTCGGTGATCAGGACGGCACGCTGTGGCGCGTCAACACCATCAGTGACAGCCCTGCCAACTGGACCATGGACCTGTTCTTCGACGCGTACACGGGGACGGGGGATCCCGACGTCTTGGCGCTGGAGGGGCAGCCCATCGAGACTCCTCCCATTCTTTCGGTGGACGATCTGGGCCAGGTGACGGTGGCTTTCTCGACGGGCGATCAGGAGTCTTTGTCGGATCCCAGTAACAACTTCGTCTGGTCGCTGACCGAAGCACTCGACGCCACCACGTTCGAGACCCGCGTGAATTGGTATCAACCGATGACGGACGGGGAGCGCGTTTTGGGGCCCATGGTGCTGTTCAACCGCGAGCTCTTCTTTGCCAGCCACGTGCCGGCGGCGACGGGTGACGTGTGCGATGTCGGCTCCAGCAAGCTTTGGGGCGTCGACTACGTGGAGATGTACGACGGCGGCGGCGACCGCAGTCAGGGCGGACAAGTGGCAGAAAGCATGGCCACTTTCCTGGCGGACAGCGGGACGCCCCCCGCACCGGGCGACCCGCTTCCGCGGTACCTCCCCCAGCCGGGGACCATTTTTGGAGTGACGATGGCTCAGCAGCCAACCTGCGGCACCTCTTCCCCCGGAACGATGGACCCCTACCTCGGCGGCGGACAGCACCAAACCTTTTCGAATGTGCAGCCCGGCAAGTTTGAGCTCATCTTCCACCTCGGCTCGGTGAGCGACGGCGACAGCAGTACGAAATCGAACGCCGGGCGAGTGACGCTGAACACGCCGCTCGGTCGGTCCACGATCGAGTCGTGGGCAAGCATCGTCGAATGACTCTCCGCGAGCCCGTCCTACCGGCGGCGCCCCCTCGTGCGCGCGGCGCCGCCTGGCACCAGTTCGGATTACGAATGGGAGCCGTTGCGGTTGCGCTCGCGGCCGGCTTCCCACTTGCCGCATGTGACGAAGATCTCATCTACGTCGGCCCCAACGAGGCTCCTTCTGCAGGAGCTCCGCAGCCGAAAACTCCCGATCGATTACCACCAGGGGAGCTGCTCGAAGGTGAAGAGGACGTCTTCGGTTTCGCGATTCCGAAACCCATGAAGATCCGAGCGCACTTCGGCGACAGCGTTCACCTCGCCGGAGTCGTCCCCCCCGGAACCATCGAGGGCTACATCAGCGCCCGGGTCAACGCGAGCCGGGTGGAAGTCGCGGGGCAGCGCACCACTTACCCGGAAGTCACGATCAAGGGGGGCGATCCGAAGCGGGTCTACCAAATCGACGTAATCTCTCACGGCGACGAAGTCCGCATGGTCATCCGCGACATGACTCCCCTCCCCGCCATTCCGGGCCTTACCGAAGAGGAGCGCTGGAAGCGGGCCGGTCTGAAGCCGAACGGCGAGCTCATCGACCCGAAGCGGCTCGAGTAGCTGGACTCCCACGCACGCCCCACCGAGCGCCGCGGGACAGAGGAGTGACGAGGCGCAACTTCGCCGCTCAGAACAAACCGAGCCACGCGAGGGCGTAGCCCGAGGAGTGACGAGGCGCGGAAAACCGCCGGCGAGCAAGCCCCTTTGCGAGCCGCCGGATTTTCCGGCGGACTGTGGGGTGAGGAGTCGCGGCTTCGCCGCGACGACGAGGGGGGCGGGCCGCCCTTTAATAACGTCAGCGTCCTTCGTCCTCGAGACGGGCCGCTTCGAGGAGCAGCATTCCGAGCGGCTGCATCGTCCCGTCCGGGATGTCTGCCGCCTCCGTGGGTGAAAACCAGAACCGCCCTTGCTCCAGACCGAGCATGTGACGCAGGAGATCGATCGGCGGAAGCTGATTGCCCGCCAAGATGGCTCCGGTCACGGCGCCGTCGCGCAGCGCGAGTTCGGCTTGCTTGCGATCCTCTCCCTCGACGGTCAAAAACCCCGTGCGTCGCTCCATCTCGAGCACGGTAAGCACCGTGGTCACGGACATCTGCGCGATGTCGCCACGGAGCGCCGCGGAGCGAGCCTGCGATGGTACCATCGACTCGCGCGCCGCCTCCTCGCGCTTGCCCCGAAGGCGCTTGGCGAGTTCGAGCAGAGCGCCGACCTGAGCCACGACTTGTTCGTTGTCGAGGGGCTTTCTGAGCAGGAGATCCGCTCCGACCTCCGCGTGCCGCACGGCCTCGACGTCCTCGCTCAAGAGGAGAATGGGGACGGCCGATGCGGCGCTCGGATCGCGCCGGACTCGATCAATCACCCAAAAGCCATCGACGTCGGGCAGTTGGTCGTCACACACGATGCAATCGGGATGGAGCTGTCTTGCCATCCGAAAGCCCTGACGCGCCGCGGTCGCGTGGTGGACCAAGAAGCCCGCATGACTCAAGTGCCTGCGAAGCAACGCGGCCATCCAGTCGTCATCCGCAACGACCAGTACCTCTCCGCGCTCTGCTGATTGGGATTTCATCACTTTGAAGCGGGATGCCGACCCGCCCCGGCGGGAGGTGTTGGGCTCGCCGAAGGACGGACCCAGTCACCGCGACGGGAGCACCCCCCAGGGACCCGCGCCCTGGAATGGGGGTACGGCAGCCAAACTAGCATGCTTGCTTGTCGAGACGGAACGGTCAGGGTACGCCCCATGCCGTGTCCGAGGATCTTCGAAGCACGCCTCTGATTGAAAACCACCGAGCCGCTGGCGCGCGTCTCGTGCCCTTCGCCGGGTGGCTGATGCCCATCCAATACGAAGGGATCGTCGCAGAGCATCAGGCTGTCCGTCAAAAAGCCGGGCTGTTCGACGTATCCCACATGGGTGAGCTCCGCCTACGGGGTCCCGAAGCCACCCGCTTCGTGAATCGCCTGGTGACGAACGACTTGAGCGCCATCGAGCCGGGTCGCGCGCTGTACACCTGCTGCTGTAAGGAAGATGGCGGCATTTTGGACGACCTGATCCTCTACAAGCACGCCGAGGACGACATCCTGATCGTCTGCAACGCCTCCAACCGCGAGAAAATAGTGGGGCACTTCGCAAAGCAGGCGGCAAACGAGCCCGAGGTCACCTTGACTGACGAGAGCGACGAAACCGCTCTTGTCGCCCTTCAGGGCCCCCTGGCACTCGAAATCCTCCAGGCCGCCGCATGCTCCGTCGAAAATGTCGCCGATGCGGTGCCTCGCTTTCATTTCCGCAGGGCGGAGGTCGCTGGTCTCCCCTGCGTCGTGGCCCGCACCGGCTACACCGGCGAGGACGGGGTCGAGATCTTTTGCCGCTCAACGGATGCGCCTGCCCTGTGGTCCGCACTGCTTGCCGCAGGAAAGAACTCAGGCCTCGTCCCGGTGGGCCTCGGAGCGCGCGATACCTTGCGCCTCGAGGCCCGCCTCTCGCTTTACGGAAACGATATCGACGAAACCACGAACCCCTTGGAAGCAGGGCTCGGTTGGTGCGTGAAGTTCGACAAGGACGAGTTCATCGGGAAAGAAGCGCTCCTCCGCGTGCGTGAGCACGGACTCGAGCGAAAGATCGTCGGCTTCGAAATGACCGGGCGCGGTGTCGCACGACACGGCTATCCGCTCCTCGACGGCGATGGGCAGGTAGTGGGCACGTGCACCTCCGGGTCGCCCGGACCGACGGTCGGGAGGAACATCGGGCTCGGATACGTCCCGAGCAACCTCACCGAGATCGGCACGGAGTTCCAGGTGGATTGCCGGGGACGAAAAATATCGGCCGTTGTAGTGAAGACGCCGTTTTACAAGCGGCCCCGGGCAAGCTAACGCACGGTCAGCGGTTGACGCGGAGGCCGAATGCCCCGCGTCCCGGAGAATGAGGGACATGAGCGCAATTCACACGAAAGACGATCGCCAGTACACCAGGGACCACGAATGGGCGAAGGAGGACGGCGGCGAAGTCGTCATCGGAATTTCCGCCTTCGCGGTCGATCAGCTGGGCGACATCACCCTGGTCGGACTCGACGTCGGAGTCGGTGACGAGGTTCAAGCGGGCAACACGTTCGGCACGATCGAGAGTGTGAAGACTCTGAGCGATCTCTACTGCCCCGTCAGCGGCCGAGTCACCCGGGTCAACGAGGATCTGGAAGATCAGCCCGAGCTGATCAACGAGGATCCCTGGGGCAAGGGGTGGATGCTGGCGATCGAACCCACCAACTTCGCCTCGGAGCGAACGGCCCTTCTCGACGCGGAAGGCTACCGAAAGCACCTCGAGGATAGCGACCACTGAGCCCCGTGGCGGGGTGACTGATCATGCGCTACTTGCCCCACACCGAGGAAGAGATCCGCCAGATGCTCGCTGCCGCAGGGCGCGGATCCATCGACGAACTTTTCGCAACCATCCCGGAGGAGGTCGCGTACAAGGGTCCTCTCCGTGTCCCGCCGAAAATGGGCGAGGCCCGGCTCATGCGCCACATGCGCGCACTCTCGGACCGCAACGAGGGAGCGAAGATGCTCTCGTTCCTCGGCGCCGGCGCGTACGATCACCACATTCCGCCGGCCGTCGACCAACTGTTGCTCCGCAGCGAGTTCTACACCGCCTACACCCCGTACCAACCCGAAGTGGCTCAAGGAACGCTCCAGGCGATCTTCGAGTTCCAAACGATGGTGAGCGAGCTCTATGGCCTCCCGCTCTCCAACGCGAGTCTGTACGACGGTGCCAGCGCGACAGCGGAGGCGGTACTCATGGCGCGACGCCTGACACGTCGCGATCGCGTGGTCGTCAGCGGATGCGTCCACCCACAGTACCGCGAGGTGACGAAGACTTATCTCTCCGGTCGTGAGCGCGACGACATCACCTTCGCCCCCATGACGGACGCCGGAACGGCCAACCTCGAGACGCTCGAGGGCGCCCTGGACGACCAAGTTGCGGCGGTGGTGGTGGGATACCCGAGCTACGTCGGGTCGCTTGCGGATCTTCGGCCCATTGCCGAGTTGTGTCACGCCCGCGGTGCTCTCTTGATCGCTACCGTGGTCGAGCCCTACGCACTCGCCGTCGCTCAGGCGCCCGGTCTGCTCGGCGCCGACATCGTCGTCGGTGAAGGACAACCCCTCGCCTGCCCCCCGCAGTTCGGTGGCCCTGGCGTGGGTCTGCTCGCGTGTCGGGACGACCGCAAGTATCTTCAGCAGTTGCCGGGCCGTGTCTGCGGCGAAACCGTCGACAAACATGGAAAGCGCGGCTACGTGCTCACGCTTTCAACCCGCGAGCAGCACATCAGGCGTGAGCGGGCTACGAGCAACATCTGCACGAACCAAGGCCTCCTGGCGCTGGCGTTCGCGATCCGGGTGAGCTTGCTCGGCAAGACAGGATTCGTCGACGTCGCAAGCCAGTGCATGGCCAAGGCTCGCTATCTTCGCGATCGGCTCCGCGCACTGCCCGGGGTCGAGCCGGCCTTCGATGGCGCGCCCTTCTTCAACGAGTTCGCTCTCCGCCTCCCGGGTGGCGACGGGAGCGCCGCTCGCCTCCTCTCCCGCCTCGAAGAGGCCGGAATCATCGGAGGATTCGATTTGGGCCGCTTCGAAGCTGCTTGGTCCGATCGCATCCTCGTTGCGGTGACCGAGCGCCACGAGAAAGAAGACCTCGACGAGATGATCGAGGCCTTCTCTTCCGCTCTGTAGTAGGGGGGCGGCCCCGCCCCCCTCGTCGTCGCGGCAAAGCCGCGACTCCTCACCCCACGGTCCGCCGGGTCTCCGGCGCCTCCCACTTGGTCGGCGGCGGGGACGCGGCGCCTCGTCACTCCTCGGCCTTCGGCCTCGCGTGCCTCGGTTTGTTCCGTGCGGCTGACCTTTATGGCGGCTGACCTTTATGGAGGTGCGGCCCGCCGCCACTCCGCGTCGCCAAGGGTTCGTCGCGTGCCTCGGGTTTTGCCAGCATGACGAGGGTCGCCGCGCCTGGCCTCATTCGTGCTCGGTCGCCGTGAGGGCTTCAGGTCGGCAGCTTGGCGTTCAAGAACGCTCGCAGCTTGACTAGGTTCTTTGGGTCGGCCTTGAGGTGGGGCGGCTCGTAGCGACTGATCCAGCCTCGCACTTCGCCGACCAACTCTTCGCAGGCCGCCTCGTCCTCGAGAACCTGATCGACACTGCGGCCTCGAACCGTGAGATTCGAGAGTCCACCGACGAAGGTTTCGAGTCGGACGTAGTCGTCCCCCAGAAAGTCCGCGACGACGCCGGCTTGTTCGGCGAGAAGCTCCAGGCTCTCCGGAGCCCCATCGCTCGAAACAGCGGCCTTGGCAGCTAGTCGAAGCACGAAGGCGTCGTCGAGATAGCCGAGACCTTCGATACCGTCCTCGATCAAATCCAGCGACTTGAAGAGGTAGTTCAGCGCACTCGCCGCAGGACGGCGCACGCTGCTCGGGTACTCGGTGTTCGAGAGAACATCCGCGAGCCGCGCCGCGTCCTCGCCCAGTTGGGAAAGCCACCCAGAAAACGCCTCGAGCTGCTGCACTTCGGGATCGGCCGAGTCTTCCATCGCGGGGGCATGTAACACCGCGTAGCCCCGCACTCAACGGCCGTCCGTCGTCCGCGACGGCGTCCGAAGCGTCATCTTCGTGCCCGCTGCGGCGGACGACACAGCACCCGGAGGGCGTTTTCCCCCATCACGCCACGCACCTCGGCGCGAGTCATGCCCGCGTCGAGGAGCGCCTCGGCGAGCCGTTGGTAGCGGGACGCGTCCGCGAGCTCCGGCACGGGGTGGATCCCCCCCTCGTAGTCCGAGCCGATGGCGACGTGCTCGCTCCCCGCCACGCGTGCCACGTGCCGCACCTGCTCGACGACTTGGCTCAAGCCCGCCTTTCGCGTGCGGGGGGCAAGAAAGGTCTGATGGAAGTTGATGCCCACGACGCCGCCACTTCTCCCGATCGCGCGCAGCTGATCGTCGGTGAGGTTGCGCGGGTGCGGCGCGAGCTTGCGGGCGTTCGAATGCGTCGCGACGACAGGCGCTGCGAACTCGGCTGAGAGTTCGAGAACGTCTCGAACCGCCCTGTCAGACGCGTGAGAAACGTCGATGGTCCCGCCGCTCGCGAGGATCGTGCGGGCAAGCTTCCGGCCTCGAACGGTGAGTCCCAGATCACCGCGCGCAGACTCACCCGAGCTCGTGGCGAGGGCGTTGTGCTTGCTGTGCACGAGCCCCCAGGATCGCACCCCGCGGAGCATCCAACCGTCCACGGCTTCGCTCGTCGGCTCGACGGGTGCGGCTCCCTCGAAAGCCAGGAACGTCTGCACTCCGCGCGGCTCGGGGCCACCGGCGCGCCTGATGCCGCAGCCGGGCAGAGCGTAGGGTGGAGTCTCCAGGATCTGACCGAAGACCCGTGCGTAGGAGTCTTCCAGGTCGACCGGGCGCGGTCCCTCAGGCGACGCCCAGTCGGGTACGTAGAGCGGAAACACCACGCCGACGACACCGGCCGCCTCGAGGTGATTCGCAACGAATTCGCCCAAGCCCGACGCGAACGGCTTGCCCTTGTAACCGTGGCGGTAGGGCAAGTCGACGTGCAGGTCGACTACGGCGAAAGGCCGCGGCTCCACCGTCACTCCACGAGCCGGGAGCGGCGTTAGGCCCAAGAGCGCGAAAAGACCCGCGCCATAGGCCAGGCATCTTCCGAGTCGATCAGCGAACCGAACCCGGCGTGAACGTTCCGCACGGGAAGGTGATGCTGAGGTCGTGGTCTCCCACCTTGATCGCATCACACGCATCGCCGAGTAGCTCCAGGGTCGAACCGTTGGTCAGCCGGTACCCGTTCGCATCATCCAGCTGGAGGCGCTCACCGTCCAGCATGACGACGCCCTGGTTCTCCTGACCTTCCGCCACCTCGCCCCCGAGCGCGAGCTCGCAGGAGCGCACTCCACCCACGATTTCCGCAAATGCGGATGCAAGCTGATCGGCATCCGTCGCCACGTAGAAGCGCTCCTGCGGGTCATTTTGGTCGAATCCCTGGCCCACGTTGGCCACCTGGCGCAGGTGCTCCTCGCCGACGTCGGTGCCGACGCTGATCACGAACGTGCGGATGTCTTTTTCGTACGCAGCTTCCACTGCAGCGATGGCCTCTTCCTGGCCGTTCTGCGGGTTCGGTTCTGCGCAGGTGTCGGGTTCACCATCCGTGGCGAGCACGATCACCTTCGGGCCGGGCTCCTGATACGCCTCGAGCTCGGGCACGATCGCGTTGATGGCGTCCCCGGTCGGTGTCTCGCTCTTCCAGTCGTTCGGATCGTACTCGGCCAACATGTTGGCGTGGTTGTCGAGCCCGATGGCGACTTCGGTGAGCTGCGGACACGCCTCGCCGCTGGGCTCCTTGTTTCCCTGCCCGGTTCCCTGGGGGCCCGTGTAAAGCACCAGACCGAAACGCACGACGTCTTCGATGGGCTTTACGAGACCCGTGCTCTCGTCCATGAGAACGTCTCGGAGGACGTTCCAGCGGTTCCCGTCGCCGAACGAAGCGTTCATGCTTCCCGACTGATCGACGAGCAGAAGGACCGTTGGGATCTGCGGGGTGAACTCGACGTCGATGTCGATGCACGCCCCCGACCCCGAACCGGCACCTGCCGCGCCGACCGGAAAATTGAGGCCGCCTCCGACGCCGTCGCTCGAGCAGACTCCACGGGAGGTGCAAACCCCGTCGTCGCCGCAACGCCCGTCGCCCGGAACGCACGCGGCGGTGCACTTGCCCTCGGAGCCACAGAACGTACCCATCGGACAGTCGCTGGACACCGAGCAGTCCTGCCCACATCGCCCCGTCAGCTCGTCGTTGCAGACGGAGACGAGGCTCTCGCTGCCACTGCTGCAGCTCGCAGCAAGCCCGAGAGTCAGCGCGACGAAAGCGGCTGGGAAGAACCGGGCAGCTCGGCGGTGCGGACGGCGCGACGCGTGGTTACGACCAGAAACGGTAGAAGGGGCAGACAAGGGGACCTCCAGCAAGCAAGGGCGCGCGCGGGATCGCGCGAAACTGAAGGATGGTAGCACCGCCGCAACCGGAAGCCCCTCGGCGCAGCAAGACAAGTGCGTGGCAAACCCACGCCACGATGGAGACGCACACGTCGACCCACACGGCTTCAACCGCTTAGCTTCAACCGCTTGGCGTCAAATTCAGGCGAGAGGGCATCACTCCTTCCACTTGATGCTGCAACCGATACTCGGCTTCTGGTCGCCGCTCGGGCTACGCCCTTCGATCACGGCTTCGATGGCCGCCTTGATGTCCTTTCCATCGTTGGGCTCGGGGCCGTTGGGACGAGCGTCGTCCATTTGTCCCCGATAGACGAGTCGGTGCTCTCCATCGAAGAGGTAGAACTCGGGCGTGCACACCGCCCGGAAGGCCCGCGCGACGTCCTGAGATTCGTCGTACAGGTAGGGAAACCCGTAGCCGAAACGTGCCGCGTCCTCCTTCATCGGCGCCGGTCCATCATTCGGATGGCTCACGGCGTCGTTGGACGAGACGGCCACCATGCCGACCCCATGCTGCCGACAGTACCGCCCGAGCTCGGCGATCCCCGGCTTGATGTGCTTCACGAAGGGACAGTGATTGCAGATGATTGCCACGACCAAGGGACCGTTCGCGAAATCGGAGCTCCGAAAGGTGTGTCCCGACACCGTGTCGGGGAGTGAAAACTCGGGAAGAGGTGTCCCCAACTCGAGCATTTCCGATTGCATGAGCGCCATGATCGCCCTCCTCTTTCATGCAGTGCCTGTTCCTACCGCTCCGTCTCACGGTGCCGTGAGACGGAGCGGCAGTTTCATCGCGACGTCAGCGTCCTCGCGATCGTACAGGAAAGCATACGCGGCCCGACTCGCCAGGACACGCTTGGTGTAGCGTCGCGTCTCGCGAAACGGGATCAGCTCCACCCAAACGTCGAAGTCCACGTTCGGCCGCTCCCTGAGCCAACGCGCAGGACGCCCCGGACCCGCGTTGTACCCGGGGATGGCCAGGAGCGGGTTTTCCGCGAATCGCTCGCTCAAACTCCGAAGCGCACGGCTTCCAAGGGCAACGTTAATGGTGGGACGCTTCAAGGCTTGCGGCTGATAGGGCAGGCCATCCTTCTTGGCGAAGATTTTCGCCGTCGGGACGACCAGTTGCATCAATCCGTAGGCGTTCGCAGGACTCTCGGCGGCCGGATCGAAGGCGGATTCTTCTCGCATGACCGCGTAGATGAACCACTCCGGCACGTCGT
>JBNKGC010000203.1:0-10509 GCA_050289625.1 Polyangiaceae bacterium
CGGCCCAAGAAGGCCGCCAGATGCTTCGTGATGGCCGGGTCCGCGGCGTAGGGCAGGCCGATCTGGGTGAGGGCCGCCCGCGTGCGTACGGTCGGGCGGGCGTCGGCGCTGACCTCGGGAAAGAAACCTCCGACGATGGTTTGGAGTACCTCGTCTCGCCCGAGCTCACTGCGAATCGAGCCACCGATGAGCGCGGAGCCTCGACTTGGTACGACCAGAGGAACAGCCTCCGGGGCATTTTCCGAGAGCAACTGCTCCTTGGCGGAGCGACAGCTGTGGGAAAGAGCCGTCAGCTGCCAGCGGTCGAGCTTTTTCCCTTCGGCCTTCAGCTTGGTCGCGACCAGGTGCGACAGCGTGAGGTCCATGTTGTCGCCACCGAGGAGGATGTGATCGCCCACGGCGACACGAGTCAGCGAAAGAGTGCCGTCCTCCTCCCCGACAGCGATGGCTGAGAAGTCCGTGGTGCCGCCGCCCACGTCCACGACGAGCACGATGTCGCCCACTTCCAGTTGTTTGGTGAACTCGGAGCCCAGCGTTTCGACCCACGCGTAGAGGGCGGCTTGCGGCTCTTCGAGGAGCGTCACGTCTTCGAGACCGGCGCAGTACGCTGCCTCCACGGTGAGTTCCCGAGCGGCGGCGTCGAAGGAGGCCGGCACGGTGAGCACGACGTGCTGCTCGGAAAGCGGGGCCACGTCGCTTCCTTCGTGGGCGACCTTCCACGCCTCGGCGAGATGATCGAGATAGCGGAACGACGCTTCCAGGGGCGAGATCGCCTCGACGTCTTCCGCCGCGCCCTGAGGCAGGAGGCCAGAGCGCCGGTCCACGCCGGCGTGCGACAGCCAGCTCTTGGCGGAGGACACGATTCGGGGCCTCGCGCCCGCGTTCGCGGGCGTATTCGCCAACCGCGAAGGGGCGCGCGGCGTCCCAGGGCAAGGGGAGCGTGCCTTCGTCCTTCGTCGCGAAGTACAAGAACGAAGGCAAGAGCTCGCGGGCTTCCATCGTCGTCTGGGTGACGAGCTGAGGCACTTTGACGACCTCGGTGCGCGCGCCGTCTTCTCCCAGCGGCGCAACGGCAAGCGCGCAGTGCGTCGTTCCGAGATCGATTCCGACGGAGAACCGGCGGGTCATGACAGTTCGACTTCCGCGGGAGCCAGCACCGAGCTGTCGTGCCCGGCGACGGTGCTCGGCAAGGTGAGCTGTGTGGCGCGCCAGCCCTTGTGGCGCAAGACGCCCCGGTGTGGCGCCGCGCCGCTGACGTTCCCGGTCAACTTGTAGGCGGCGCGCTCGTAGTCGGCCTCGAGAGTGAGCGGCGAGCCTTCATCGGCGGACGCAACGGGAGCGATCGTGACGTGTCGCTCGAGAGCCTTCTTGCAGCCGTCATGCACGACGCGAGCGGCGGCTCCGATGTCCTCGTCGGAGAAGCCGGCGACGTCCTGCTTCAAAAAGTCGACCAGGCGACCTTCGCGCTGGAGGGAGGCAAGCAGCCCGAGGGCCGCGCTCTGCCGTTCTGCTTCCAGGTCGACCGACGGCGTTTCCGGCTTCTCGGGGGCCTTGGGTACCGGCGCGGAGCGCTCTGCTTCTCCCGACTTTTCGGGCAGTTGCGCGGGCGGCTCTCCCGCGGCGAGCTGCTGCACGTTCCGGGCAAATTTCCCGTCGAACAGGGTTCGAAAGAACCACGCCCAGGCCAGAAAGAACCGTTGTACGAACGAAAGCGAATCCGTCACGGCCGCGAGGCTAGAGCGACGAACCGCATACCGAAAGACGAACGGCTCCGACGCGCCAAAAAGCGGAAATTTGCCCGTGGCGATGCCGAGCGGAGAGTTTCGCGGCGTGGGAGCCGTGGTATCTCCGGTGCCATGGCGGTTCCCATGCAGCAGGCCCTGCAGGTGTTGGAAGAGCTCGCTCCGCTTCGGTTGGCGGAGGGTTGGGACAACGTCGGGCTCTTGGTCGAACCCACGACCTCGGCTCCCGAGGTGCAGCGCATTTTCCTGGCCATCGATCTCACCGATGCGGTGCTCGCGGAAGCGGTCGACTCGGAGGCGGAGCTCCTCGTCGCCTACCACCCGCCCATCTTCGGCGGGTTGAAGCGTCTGTCGGCGAGGCGACCGGGTCAGCGCTTGGTGGTGGAAGCCCTGCGCCGAGGCGTTTTCGTCTATTCACCCCACACCGCGGTGGACGCTGCGGCCGGCGGCATGAACGACTGGCTCGCCGAGGCACTGGGCCCTGGAGACACGCGCGCCATCGTTCCTGCACCGGAGGAGGAGGCCCTTGCTGGTGCTCCCGTCGGGCAGGGACGGTACGTATCCCTCGCGACGCCGGTGAGCGTGCGGGAGGCGACCGCGCGCATCAAACGGCATCTCGGTCTCGAGCACGTCCGCGTCGCCGAGGCCGCCGTGCACGAGGGAGGGGAGCCCGTCCGCACCTTCGCCGTCTGTCCCGGCGCGGGAGGCTCGGTGTTCGAGAAGGTGGGCGCCGTCGACCTGCTGCTCACCGGAGAGATGCGCCACCACGACATTTTGGCGCGCGCGGCCTCGGGAACGAGCGTCGTGGTTTGCGACCACACGAACACCGAGCGCGGCTACTTGCCGCGATTTGCCGATCGTTTGCGCGCAGCGCTCCCGGGGGTGGACTTCGTGGTGTCGTCCAGGGATCGGGACCCCTTGCGGGTGGCGTGAGCTTCGTTTCGGCCGCAAGAACCCTCGGCCGCAACGGTCCGCGTCAGCGCGCGTCTGGCGGAGCCCCCCACGACTCGCTCGCCGAACCTGGTGCAGGGGGTTCCCCGGTGTCGTCGAAGCTCTTGCGCGGCGCGGCCGTGTCGGTGTCGGCTTCCGTTGTCGGCGTGTCGTTCGCAGGTTCGTCTCCCAGCTCGAGGGGCTCCGAGTCGGAGGGCGCGTCCGCCTCTTCCGAGTCGGTGCTCTCAGGCTCCGCCGGCTCTTCTTCGGTGCTCGGCGGCGCGAAGATCGATGAACGAGACGGCGATTCGGTCGGGGTTGCTCCGGACTCGGTCGGGGCGGGTGGGGACCAGGATTCGCTTGCGGCCAGCGCGTGTCGTTCTTTCAAGCCGGCGCACTCTGACGTCAACGAATAGCCGTAGATGGCCGAGGCCGTGAACAGGGTCATGAACCCGAGCCCGAGACCGATGTCGGCTTCGCGCGTGAAGCCCGTCCCCGAATAGTCGGAATCGTCAGCCTGCAGGGCATAGCCCGTCCTCACCAGTTGGTACGCGCCGATGATCGTGTCGATGACCGGTGCGGCGCGACCGCTCGTGCACTCGACGGGTTGCTGGGCGGGCGCTTGTGCTGCGTGGTCGGGAGCTGCGTTCACGAAAGCGAACGAACAACCCACGCTGTTGATGGCGACGATGGTGCTGGCGGCAACGGTGGTCAATTTGTGGAATGAAGACACGGTGCGCGTAAGTTATACGGCAAGGTGCTCTGCGCAAAGACCCAATCGCGCGAAACAGCCCGGCTCCTCGGAGAAGCGGGCTCCGCGGACAAGGTGCTTCGCGGCATCCGGGGGGGACAAGAAAAGCGTTGCCCCCGCGGAGTCGAGCTCCACGGGGGCAACATCTCCATGCGTTCTTGGGTGCTTCTCAGAACATCAGGTTGCCGGTACCGAGCTGATAGTTCATCCCGGTGCCGAGCGCGCTCTTTGCCGCCGTGACAGCGGTGAGCGCGGCTTGGGCCTTATCGCGGCGTACCGCAGGATCGGTGGTCTCGGCGGATCCTGATTGCATCGGTCGATGGCACTCGGTGAGAGGGCCTCCGTCACGGTGCCGACGGTTTCGCCGGTCTCACCGGCTCCACGCTGCGAAAGTCCCGTCGGGGCCTTCGGCACAGGCGTTGAGTGCCATGAGCGCGATTGCGCTCACAGCGGAATATAGGGCTGTACGTCCTGTCGTCATCTCTGTCTCTCTCGGCTGCGGGGATGAACGAGGCGCTCGCAAGCCGAGCGGATCTCACCCCCCGCCGTGTTTGAGCCGCGGCGGAAGGGAACCTTCGCTCGGACGGAAAAAATTCCATCGCGCGTGAGTGGATGTGAGTCGGCCGGACGTTAGGCCGACTCGCTGGTTTTGCTCAGGGAGAGAACTCCAGGCCGATGCCGGCGTAGAACATGCCGGCGGCGGGCTCGAAGCGAAGGTAGTCACCCACGTAGTCGGGACCGTCGTTCAGCACGCCGTCGTCGAAGTTCATCATGCGCGCGTAGCCCGCGTAGATTCGGGTGCGGCTCATTCCGTCGCGACGGCGATCTGCGATGCTGACGCGCCCGAGCGCGGACCTGGGTCCGCCCTGGTCCGAGGCAGCGCGGTGGTGATCCGCCGCCCTGGAGCCGCGGGCGCAGCCGAGCCGAATCACTCGCAGGATCCGTTCACCATCGAGGCGGGGCGGATCGAGGTGTTCTGAATGCTGTTCGGGTCGGTGACGGCGACTTCCTCGCCCCACGTTTCCTCCCAGTTGCCGAACACACCACCGACGGTCATGTCGAAGGAGCCTTCGTTGGCACAATCGTTGTTTTGCACTCCGCCCCAGGACCACGCGAGCCAGCCAATCTGATGCTTCTTCGCTTCTTCCATCAGCACCGTGTAGGCGAAGGGAGACTGGTCGCAGAGGTAAACGGCGTGCTGCGCGAACTCACCCACGATCAGCGGTAGTCCCATGTCGACGGACTCCTGGAGCTCGCTCTTGACGCGCGTTCCCTGAGGATCACTCCACCACATGTGCACGCTGAACAGGACGTTGCCTTCGGGGTCGTGCGCCATGAGGTCCGGACCGACCGCCTGCAGCATGTCGATGTCCTGGCCCCAGGACGAACCGTCGATGATGAGAGGCATTTTCACGCCGGTGTCGCGAATGCGTGTGATGGCGGTTTCGTAGGTGGTGCGAAAATCCTCTTCCGATGGCGACGCTGCCGCCTCGTTGGCGATGTTCAGCAGCAGGTAGGCTTCGTGCTTCTTCAGTACGGAGACGACGTCCGACTGCACCCAGTAGTCGACGACTTCGGGTACCTTGGTCAGATCGCCGGTGGCGCTATGATGCTCGATCATTGGGATCAGCTGCTCGGCGACGGCGTTCTGGATGGCCACGTCGAGCTCTGCGGCCGAGCCCTCTTCGTTCCACACGATGCGCACCACGTTGGCTCCGGTCTTCGCGATCTCCGAATACTCGGGGACGCCGTCTCTACCTCCCGACCAAACGATCATCTCGTTCACACCGCGGAGCACGACTTGTTCGCCGCAACGGTCATAGAGGTGCCTACCGGAGACGCGGAAGGTCTCCCCCGGCTCGATTGGAGCGCCCCACGAACCTCCCACGCTGCTCCCGCCGGTGCCGACGCCGCCGGTGCTGACGCCGCCCGTGCCAACGCCGCCGGTGCCAACGCCGCCCGTGCTCGCACCGCCGGTCGCTGGCTCGCCTCCGGTGGCCTGCGCGCCGCCCGTACTCGTGCCTCCCGTGGCTTGGGCACCTCCGACGCCGGACGCCGCAGCTCCGGACCCCCCGGTCGAACCCCCGTCATCGCTGCACGCTGCGGCGAGTGCGCCGAGAAGGGAAAGGGTCGAGAGGCGGAAGAAGCGGGATTCAAGCATGTTCAATAACTCCTCGTAGATGTTGCCGACGGGTCGCATCCCGGCTCAGAAAAGTGAGCGCGTCAGAGAGTAAAGCGCACACTCGCGCTCGTCGACCAATTCGGCCGTCCCGTGTCGAGGTTGTCGGGTCCGAGTTCGATCACTCTTTCGCAGTTCGCTTTGATCCCGAGCGTTCGACCCCGCGCTGGGACGCGGGTCGCCCCGATGCCCGATGCCGTCGCAGGGAAAAAGGGCCGATCGCGGTTTCACTCCCGCGCGCGACCGAATACCTTCGAGCCCGGGGGAAGCGATTTGATCAGCCAGACGTTGCCGCCGATGACCGAGTTGGCGCCGATGACGGTTTCTCCGCCGAGGATGGTGGCGCCCGAGTAGATGGTCACCCGGTCTTCGATCGTCGGGTGACGCTTCAGAGCGTTCCCGTCGGAATCGCGCTCGGTGCGACTCGTGCTGAGGGCGCCGAGCGTGACACCCTGGTAGATTTTCACGTCATCGCCGATTTCCGTGGTTTCGCCGATCACCACCCCAGTGCCGTGATCGATGAAAAAGCGACGTCCGATGGTCGCGCCGGGATTGATGTCGATACCCGTTTTGCTGTGAGCATATTCGGCGATGATGCGCGGGATCATCGGGACGCCCTGTTGGTAGAGGACGTGCGCGACTCGGTGCGCGGTCAGCGCCTCGAGAGTCGGATAGCTGAACACGATCTCCTCGATGCTGCGCGCGGCCGGATCGTGCTCGTAGGCGGCTGCGGCATCCTCGTCGAGCTGGGTGCGGAGCTTTGGGAGGGAGTCGAACAGGTGCACGGTCGCGGTATGCGCGAAGTTCGACGGGCGCTCGACCCCGCGCTGCGCTCGAAGCTCGTACGTGACGGCACGGTTGATCTGCGCGCACAGGTGCTCGTACGCGGGATAGATGTGCTCACTGAGCGAATAGCGGAGGTTGTGGCGGCTCAGGGGACGCAGCGAGTAGAATCCTAGATAAATGGCGGGCTTGATGTGATTGAACGCTTGGATCACCGCACGCTTGTTCGGCAGCGCCGAGCTCTCGAGATTGTTGATTGCCTCGGGGCCTTCGTAGCTGTCTGCGATGGCATCGATTGCCTTCTCGAGGTCGCCGCTCGTGTCGGTCACTATGGGCATGCTGTGGGGGTTCCTCGTTCGTCCGGGGTGAGTCGGGCTGTAGGGCGCCGACTGTCGGACCCGCCTCATCGCTTCGACTCGTAGCTTTAACGTGTGGAGCGACCGGCGGAGTGTCAATCGCGGGCCGGTTCGCGTCGGGGCGGCGAGGGTGGAGCGACCGGGGCGGGCGGGCTCGCCGGGGGGCCCGAACCCGGGCTGCCGCGGTGCTGGGGGCGAGCGCGTTCGCCCCCTTTCGGGAGCCGTTTGCGAAGCTCTTCGCGGACGTTGGGGTGGGTGAGAGGATCGCGGGCGGCCTCGTACACGCTGGCGCGGGTTTCCTCGTCACCGACGCGGAGCAGCGTCTCGGCGACGAGGAGGACCGCCTGCGCGAGCTCCGGCTCCGCCGCGGCGCTTCGGTACAAGAGGAAGTACTCGCTCAAGGGCGCGCTTTCCTTCGCGGTGGCCAGCTTCGAAAGCGCACGCGCCATGGCGACTTGGTCGCGCAGGCTCGCGCTCGGGTCGATCAAATGCTTGGCGAGGGGGGCTGCAGCTTCCTCGACGTTCATCGCGGCAAGCGCCGTGGAGATTTCGGCCAGAGGTGCCGGTCTGCGTGCGGTGGACAGGTCGGGCTCCTCTTCGAGCGCCTGGATCATGTGCTCGGCGCCCGAGCGGCGTTGGGCGATGAGCCCCGCGGCGCGGTCCGCCAAGTCGGCCGAGGCCTGTGGGCTCTGCGCAATTTCGAGCAAGCGGGCCGTTACCTCAGGCGAGTCACTCGACGAAAGTTGCTCGAGGAGTAGGGAGTGCACCGCAGCCATGTCCGGTCCCGTCCGGATCAGGGTTTGCACGACCTGCTCTTCGAGCGTTTCGTCGCGCTTTTTCCGCACCGAGCGAGGCTCTGCCTCGACCACGCAGGCGCGTAGCTTTGCATCGAGCGTTCCCGAGCTTTCCCGCTGACCGTCCTCGTAGCTGAGGCGCCAGAGGGAGCCGTCCTCGAAGCAGAGCGTGATGTTTTCGTTGGAGGCGGCACCGCCGACGACGTTGCGAAGGAAATGGGTCGCCCAGCGAAGCTCACCGGACTTTGCATCCAGGCCCAAGACGACGCGGAAGTAAGTGGCTGCGTAGCGGTCGTGTGCGAAAGCGAGGCGGTTTCCCCGGGTCGTGGGGTGCGCGTAAATAGCGATGGGAAGAGCCTTCGACTTGCGTGTTTGCGTGCCGTCGCCGGGCCACGGAGGAGAGCCGGGCAGCTGAACCGGGGGAAGCTCGAGCGGCTTCTGATCCGGATCTCGTGCGAGCTTCTGATCGAGGGGGAGCACACCGTGCCCTTCCAGGTAGATGCCTCCCGCATCGGCCGTGACGATGGTGGTGGCGTTTCTGACCAGGATGCGACCGAGACTGGTCCCTTCCGCCAGATCGAGGGCGGTCACGTATTGAGCACTGAAGGGGACGAGACCCACGCCGCCAACCAAGGCGGGTCGCCCCAGCGCGGGTTCCGGCGTGGCTTGTGCGAGAATGGAACCGTCGGGGTCGACGGCGATCAGGCGGTCGCGGCGGCTGTCGTTTGGATCCGCCAGCACGAGCAAGGTGCGCTTGCCGTCGTGCGCCATCGACTCGAGCTGGCGCCCCTGGGTTTCGAGGGGTGTCTTCCAAACGGGCTCGCCGGTCTTGGCATCGAGAAGGTGCACGAATCCGTCGCCGGAAAAGGCGACCGCACCCGCGCTCACGGCGGGCAGAGTGTCCACCTTGCCTCGGTATTCCCAGCGTTTGCCCTCCGGCAAGACTCGGCCCACCAGCCCACCCGCGGTGACGCCGACAGCGACCGGCACGGTCGGTGGAGGGCGGGCCGAGCTGAGCCTCCGGACGATGGAACGAGCCTCGGCACCTTCGTCCCAGCTCCAGTCAGGTTCGAAGCCTGCCTGAAAACCGGTGGCTCCGCCGCACGCTAGTGCCGTTGGCAGGAGGCACAGCCCGATCGCGCGGGTCAGTCGGCTCCGAGCACGCGTTCCCTTCTCGGGGCGCGCTGGGTCGTTTCCACGAGCTGCGACGCGGTTCCTCACTGCGATGCGGTGCCTTACTGGAATGCGGGTCCTCGCTAGCGAGTGGGCTCGGGCTCGCGTGCCCGTGGGTCGACGATGTACCCTCGCGTCCACACATCGACAAGCCCACCATGCCGATCCGTCCCGACTTCCCCGCACTTCCCGACGTCGAGCTCGAGGTGCTCGAAGATCTCTCCCCCCCTGGCGCAGGGTTCCTGCGTCTCGTTCGACGTCGCTACCGGGCCCGGCTCCCGGACGGAGGGCAGTCGGCCGAGTTCGTCTACGACGAAGTGGACAGGCGGGCGATCGATGCAGTGGTGATCGTGGCGCACTTCGAGGCGCCGGGCGCGAGCGGGCAGCCGGAGCGCTACGTGTACCTGCGGAGCGCGGTGCGACCCCCCGTGGAGCTGCGCGATCACCGCAGGTCCCCCCTCGACGAGCCGCACCCGCGAGCCCTGTGGGAAGTTCCCGCGGGCCTCGTCGAAGAGGATGAGCAGAGTTCGGAGGGTCTCGTGCGCACGGCGGCGCGCGAGCTCGCGGAGGAAGCTGGCTTCGAAATGCCGCTCGAAGCCTTCTCCGAGCTCGGACATTCGACGTTCCCGTGTCCGGGAGTGATTGCCGAACGACACTTTTTCTTCCACGTCGAAGTCGATCCGAAGACCCGCGCCGAACCCCACCTCGATGGCTCTCCGCTCGAGGCCCTTGGAGTCGTGGTCGCCGTGCCTCTCCGGGAGGCGCTCCGCGTGTGTCGTGCGGGGGGGCTCGCCGACGCCAAGACCGAGCTCGCCTTGCGTCGCCTCGCGGAGGTGCTCGAAGGATGACTCCGCGGGTCATCGTCGTCGCCAAACGCTCGAGCTACGCTCGGCTCGCGGACGGTGAGGTAGATCAACGAGCGCGGCGTCTGCTGAAGAAGGGCGATCCGACCGTTCGGAAGTGGATACCCGCGCACGAGGACCACGTGAGGACGCTTGAGCGCCTCGAAACGGTGCTCACGAAGCTCGGGGTCACCGCCCTGGTGCTCAAGGGCTCCCATGCGTCGTTCGAGGCCAAGCGGGCCGATCTGGTGGTCACGGTGGGCGGGGACGGAACGCTGCTCGCGGCGTCGCACAGCGTCGCCGACACGCCGATTCTCGGCGTGAACAGTTCACCCCGATACAGCGTGGGGTTCTTCTGCGGGGCCAGTCGTCGAGGACTCGAGCGTACGCTCGGAGAGGCTCTCGAAGGGACGCTGCCCGAAGTCAGTCTCACGCGGATGTCGGTGAGCATCAACGGACAGGTGCGCTCGGAGCGCGTGCTCAACGAAGCGCTGTTCTGCCACGAGGTGCCCGCGGCGACGTCGAACTACATCCTCCGCGTCGGCAAGGTGCGCGAGGAACAACGGTCGAGTGGCTTCTGGGTAGGGCCCGCCGCGGGGTCCACGGCAGCCCAAAGCTCGGCAGGGGGGCGCGTGCTCCCCCTCACTTCGAAGAAGCTCCAGCTCGTGGTGCGTGAGCCCTATCACACGGGGGGGCGCCAGTACCGCCTGCTGCGTGTGCTGATCGGCGAGCGGGCGCACGCGTACGCGCAGAGCAAGATGCATCAGGCCCGCCTGTTCTTGGATGGCCCCTACCTGAGTTTGCCGGTGCGCCTCGGGGACGAAGTCTCATTCCACCAGTCGCCTCAGCCGCTCCGCGTGCTCGGCCTGCACGACCGACGTCGTTGAGGGGCGTCGCCTTAGCAGGGGGGCGGACCCGCCCCCCTCGTCGCCCGAAGTAAATTCGGGCTCCTCACCCCA
>JBNKGC010000204.1:0-10411 GCA_050289625.1 Polyangiaceae bacterium
GACCGTGGGGTGAGGAGTCGCGGCTTTGCCGCGGCGACGAGGGGGGCGGGTCCGCCTCCCTAACAACAGGGCGTCCGCCCCCCTGCTAACCGGTCAGTACTGATATTGCCACAGCAGATCGAAGCCGACGCCGAGCTGACCGACTTCCGTGCGCAGGGACCAGTTGCGATGAAAGCGCCAGTCGAGCGCCCCCGCGACTCCTTGCCGTGACTCTGCCGCAAAGCCCGAGGACTCTGTCTTGAAGCTGCCCTCGAACCAGAGGTCTTCGCTCACCTGGTACGCGGCCGTGTAGGAATCCCACGTCGTTTCCGAAAGCGCGGCGACGCGACCCTCGCCTTGGGTTTCCCGCGCCGCGTAGAACCTCACGCGGGAAACGCCCGCCTGACCCAGGAGCTCGTTGACCACTGCCGACCCGAGCACGAGTCCACCGCTCGAGTCGGCTGTCGTTTCTTGACTTCCGCCTCCGAGCACCAGCGAGATGACGGCCGACTCCCCGCCTTCGAGCGCGGGGTCGCTCGACCAGTGCAACTTGGGCTTTTCGACGGTGCCTCCCAGATTCGCGTGAACGACGGTGCCGTTCGATGCCGTCCAGCTGGCGGTCACGTCGAGGTGCGGGTTCGACGGGTCACGGGTGTCGAACTGGATGTTTCCCTCGTCGATGCGGAACTCGCGTCCGAGCACCGTCACGGTGCCTTCGGGAACGAGCTCGATGGAGCCGGTGACACGAGTTTTCTCGGCGATCCGAACTTGCGGGTTGCCTCGGAGACCGAGATTCATCATCCGGCTCTTCACGCGAACTTCTTCCCCCAGGTTGACCGAGAGGTTCCAGGGGGTGCCGACTTCCTTTTCGCCCTGCGGTGTCTCGTCGGGCGGACCCAAAGCCTCGACGACGTCGATGTCCGGGTTTTGCTCGAGCTCGATCAGGGTTCGGTCGCCGCCCGTGTCAGGAAGCCTGGCGGTCAGCTTGACGAGGTCGATGTCCGTCTTCATCTCTTCTTCCTCGAGCTCGAAGCGTGCGCGCGCGGCTCCCGTCAAGTCAGCGACTTTGAGACCGCCGCGCATGACGGGTGTCTCGTCAGCGGCGATTTCGAATTCACCGCGGATCAGTTCGAGGTTCTCGAAATAGAGGGTTCCGGAGCCCTTGACGTTTTTGTCTTCCGAGTCGGCCCGTGCGTGGATGTCCTTGAGGTAGACGACGTTGAGTCCGCCTTCGCGCCGCGCATCCATGACCAGGTTGCAGTCGAGTAGCCGGAGGCCGAGCGCGGACGGTTCGGCGATACCGTCGCTGAGGGTGATCTTGCCTGAGAAAGAAGCCGCGGCCTTTTCGTCTGAGCCAGGTTTTGGCGGTGTGATGGTCGCGCGTAGCCGTCCGTCGAGGCTGCCGCTCAGCTCGGAGAACAGGTCTCGAACGAATGGTTCGAGCACGACGGCGTTGTACTTCGTCGACTCGAGAGTGACGTGAACGGGCTTGGATGGATCCCAAGTGGCGGCTTCTGGAGTGGGGGTGAAGGCAACTTGTCCCGACGTCGTCAGAGTTCCGAACTCGTCCTCGAAGCGCGCGCGGAGGAGAAGCTCTTGCTCTTTGGATTCGGCAACCACGTGACCGTCGCCCACGGAGACGCCGCCGACGTCGAGGTAACGTAGGGTGACGTCGGCGCGAACCTCCGGTGCCCAACCTTTGCGGGAGACCGCGACCGAGCCCTGCGCGCTACCGCGAACGCGAGCTTGGGCGACGGGGGCCAGTACCTCGAGAGGAGAGCCGTCGAGGAGAACCTGAACGTTGCCCGTCCACAGGGGCTTCTTCGGTGGGGGGGGGCCGACCAGATGCTGCCAGGGTAACACCACGTCGAAGGTGGCCCATCCGATCCGGTTCGCGCTGCGTTCGACGCGAACGCTCCCTTGGAGCTTGCCGGAACCCTTCACGTATCGGACGCTGCTTTCTACGTCGAGAGGCAGCGCGAGACCGGTCTTTTCGCCGGCCAAGTCACGAGCGGAAAGGGTGACGTTGACGGTCGGATCGCGCAGTTGTCCGGTGACGACTGCGCGCCCACCGAAGGAGCCTGCGACGTCTTCGGGGCGAATCAGGCGAGGCAAATCCCGAACCTTTCGACGCGGAAAGATCGCTACCGCCCGCACCTCGGTTTCTGCGAGCGAGGGACCGATGTCTCGGCCTTGCACCAGTCCGTTGACGAGGGCATCGAAGTCCGTCTTGGCAACGCCGCTCAAGGAGACGACATCGCCTTTCCGGTCGAAAACACGCGCCATGGCGTCGACCTTTCCCGAGGGGCCATCGAATCCCCCCGCGACGCTGAAGTCCATGTCGTCGATCCGTGTGGCCTTCTTTTTCTTTCCTTTCTTGGAAAACTCGACCGCGAGGTTTTGCGTACCTGCGAGGAACAGGGCTTGCGGAAGCTGATTTGGATTGGCTCGGGCAAGACTGACCCGCGCGTAGCCCTGGCCGGACGCCTTCGAGACGCCCAAGGCCCCGCCGAAGAGTTGTGCGGCGGTGGTGAGGTCGACCTTTTCGATACCGAACTGCGCCTGTCCAGTGGCCGCCTCGAGCGTTCGCAGCTGAAGTGGAGAACCGTCCAGCTTCAGGTTCCATCGCGCCTCGGCGCGTGCGAGACCCTGCACTCCGCCCGAAAACGAGCCACGCGTCTTCTGTCCGTCGAACTTCACCTTCGCGTCGATGTCCACCCCCGCCACCGAAAGGAGCGAACCGTCCTGAACGCGTAGCTCGGCGGTGCCCTGGGAAGTGGGGCCAAGCTTCAAGTCGGCGTCGACGTCGAGGGTGCCGGAAAGCACGTTGGTGGGCAGGCCGAGTGCATCGGCGAAGCGATTGAGGTCGACTCCTTTTCCCTTGGCCGAGATCGTGGCGGTTCGGCGCCCCACGGAGAAGTCGGCTTCGACGCGCCCGCCACTCTGGATGACGAGGCCTCTGACTTGGACTTCGTCTTTGCCGAAAGAAGCCGAGTCGACTTTCCCTTCGAGGGTCGCGGCGCCTTGTGCCACGACGAAGCGGGCATCGGAGATCGCTCGGCCCGGGACGTCGATGTCGCTGTGAGCTTCGAGTTGGGTGTTGTCCGCTTGAGCGGCCTGAACCTCGAAGTGCGGCGCGGTGACGGGGCCCTTCGCCGTGCTCTTCAGGGTGGCAAGCTTCAGCTCACCGTAGCTGACGCCTTTGGCGTCCAGAGTCGCGTCGACGCGAAGCTCGTCGGCGTGGTCGACGCGACCCCGACCGGTGGCGGAAAACTCGGCCTGGTCCAGGGAGAGACCTTGCCAGCGGAACCCGGACGCGGAAATTTTGGCGCTGGCGTCGACCTCTTGCCCGCGGAGTTCTGCCTCGATTTCGGCGCCAACCGTGCCTTGGGCGCCAAACATTTCGCGGAGTCGCGGACTCTTGGACAGATCGGTCTTTTCGACCGTGGCGCGCAGCCGAAGATCGCCGTTCGGAGTGCGGTGCAGGGTTGCCTTCGTCGGGGCCCCGGGCTCGTGGAGGGTGGTGCTGACTCGAACCCCCGTTTCGTCATAGACCGCCTCGAGGTCGGCTGCGGGCACGGGGAAGTCACCGATGCTGGTGGGACGCGTCTTGGCTTCAGCGTCGACCGAGACTCCGCGGTCTTTCGCCGCGAGCTGCACTTTCCCCTCGGCGTCCACAGAGGTTCGCGGCGCCTCGGGTGCGAAGAGGCGCGCGTCGAACCCCGTCACCTGTACGTCGAGATTTGCCGTTACTTCAGGCGACAGCTGGACAGGGCCGCGCGCGACAACGGACGTATCGCCAGCCGCGGCGGTGAGTTTGGTTTCGAGGCGGTCGACGGTCCCTTGCGCCTCGATGGCCGCGACCATCGGTGCTTGCACGGGCCACTCGGGCAACACCGCACGGGCTGCTTCCGGGGGTAGGTGAGGAAACTCGCTCCGAAGCTCGAGGCGGTCCCCTTGGTAACGCACGAACTGGTGCAGGGGGAGTCCGTCGACGTCGCCGTCGAAATATCCCCAGAGTGGTCCGGGGCTTCGGACGTGAATGCTACCGACGCCCACGGCTTCGACGTCTCCGATGCCTCGGAACGTCAACCCGAAGCGCGTGACGTCGACGGCCGTGCCCTTGTCGGTGACGAGGACCGAACCACGTGCTTGGCGAATGTCGGCTTCGAGTGTCGGAGACCCGGCGATTTTGCCGTGGCCCTGGGCGCGGGCGATTTCGATCGTGGGCAGCCAAACGCGGATCGTTTTCGCTCCCTTCTTGCGTGGTTTGGGCTTCTCCTCCAAGTCGACGGGAATGAACGCGTCGATGAGCGTGGGGTACTCGTTGGGAGCGCCAGCCGGCGCGGGCAGAAACTCCGCGCTTACGCCCTCGAGGCGGATGTGATCGACGACGATCGTGACGCGGGGCTCGTTGGAGATCAGTTTTCGAAGGGTGCGGAAGAGCTCGAACCGAGCGCGCAGGGACGAGACCTGGAGGACGAGGTTGCCCTGGCTGTCCAGGATGTGGATGTCTCGGGCGGCCAATCCCCGGGGACCGAGTTTTTCGATCGCACCGATCTCGGCCGCTCCGGTGAAGTAGTCCGAGAGGAGTGCCTCGGTGAGGCTCGTTGCCGTGCGCCTCGCAGCGGGGAGGTCCGCGTGGATTGCCGCTGAGAGCACGAGGCTGAAAACGAACACCAAGGCGAGGGCCACGCCGCCCGCGATGCGATCGAGAACTCGGAGGAGGCGTCCGCCTCGGCGGGGAGTCGGGGGGCGCTCACTCATCAGAAGGCCTCACCGATGAGTACGTTCAAGGTGAACGATTGGTACCAGGCGTCGGAAACGAACGGTTCCACTTGGGACACGTCGAGAACGTTCGGCTCTTCCTTCAGCAGCTGTAGGCCGGGCACGCGAAACCCCAAGTCGACACGGACCGGGCCGATCGCCGAGGCGTAACGGAGGCCCGTTCCCACCGAGAGGTGCGGTGCCAGGAGCGCAAGATCCGCCACCTGGGTGCTCACGTTGGAGGTGTCTGCGAAAGCAACCATTCCCCACGGGTCCGAGATGGGGAAGCGCAGCTCGAGAGACGCTTCCCAGAGCGAAAAGCCACCCAGAGGTCGGATGCACGTGTTGGGAAGATCGCGTCGCGAGCCGTCCGGATTCGTCGGATCGCAGTCCTCACCGGTGGGGATCAAGAATCCGACCGGGCCTTGGGGGCCCACGCGACGGTAGGGGTAGCCACGGTTCGAGTTGGGTCCGCCCGAATAGAAAGCCCGAAACTGGAGCTTGTGTTGGTCGGCGACGACTGCCGGGTTCGTCGGATCCTCCTGGACGCTCACGAATTCCGGGCTGTCGGGATCGAGGGTGTCGCCGTAGTTGAAGGGGAAGACGAATCCGAGCGTGACACGCGCGGCCAAGATGACGGTCTTCGCATAGTTGACGGGCACGAACGCGCGCGCCTCCGGCCGAATGCGAATGTCGGAGACCGTTCCATCGATGAGCGGGGTGGCGATCTGGAAGCTGTTGGAGACGTAACCGCCGCTCGTCGTGTTCAGAGGGTCGTCGCGAAAGTCGAAGATGGTCGAAAGCTCAGGGTAGGAAACGATGACCGTATCCAAGCCCGCCACCTTGTTGCCTTGGTAGGTGAAGGGGAAGTTGGCCTGCCAGTTGTAGGAGAGAGTAACCGGGAGATGCCGGCCCCAGAAGATGCGCTCCATACCGAGCGCCCAAGCGATCTCGTTGTAGCCGATGATTCGCTCCTGGTTGGGATCGGCCCCTTCGGGCAGCGGGTAGAGCAGTGGATAGATGTTGTACGCCGTGTCGATGTAGCCGGTGGTTCTGCCTTCCAGGAACGATGGCTGATCGAGGCGAACGTTCAGGCTATTTTCCGGCAGAATGCGCGTCGGGGTCGTGATGAAATCGATACGTGTCGGGTAGAAGGTGAGGCCGGGTCGGTCGTTGATGGACAGCGTGCGTAGTCCCCCCAAGAAGTTTCGGTGCTCCCAGCTCAAGTTCAAACTCGCGGCGAACCGGAGCACGTCCAGCGAAACGCCCACGCCAGCTTGGACACTGCGAAGTGCCGAGGGGGTCAAGCGTACGGTGATCGGGACAACCCCGCTGTCCGGATCATCGAGGTGCGGAACGATCTGAATTTGTGAGAAAGTCCCGAGCTGAGAGACGGCCGAGCGGGCGATCTCGAGATCTTGGAGGGAGTATTCGTCGCCCTCTTCGATCTGCAGAGCGTCCCGCACTGGGCCTTCTGCCAGGTCCCCCAGACCCTCGATGTTGACCGGGCCGTAAACGGAGCTCTTGCCGGCCTTGACCTGGAGGTCGACGTCCGCTGCGTGGCTGGTGATGTGGACCTTCGCCTTACCGTCCACTTCGGCAAATGCGTACCCATGACTCGCCAGGGCACGGGCCATGGCACTCTTCGCCTTCTCGAACTCGTCTTCATCGAAGATGTCTCCCTGACGCAGCGTCATCGCTTCGGTTGCGGCGGCAGACGCTTCGAATGCGACCCGAGCCAAACCCGTCAGGCGAATGGACCGAAGGCGCACGGGCTCCCCGTGCTCGACTTGGATTTCCACCCGCACTTTTTGTTCGTCTTCTCGGACGATCCGGGCGGCCGTGACCCGCGCTTCGTAGTATCCGCGCCGCTGGAGCTGGCGCTCGATGCGCTCGAGGTCCCGGGCGAGGGCGGCTCGGTCGAGGGTTTCGTACTCGCTGAACCAATAGAAAAGGCCCAGGAATTTTGGCGACTTGCGTGTCGAAAGCCCGGCTTCGAGCTCACCTTCGAGGCCCGCGGGGGCTCCCTCGACGTCAACCCGGGTAACGACGTCCGCGCTCTTGGGCACTTGGCGAGAACAGGCGGTCCCGAGCACGAAGAGCAGCAAGGACAGCGCGCGAAGGGCACGAGGACGGGCGCGTGCCCTTCGTGCCCCATTTGTTCCGGCGCAAATTCGTCCAACGCTCACTTGGTGCCCACAGGTTCCACTCGGAGATTGGGAAAACCCGAACGGCGACCCTGGAGCTTTCCGCTCCCGAGTCGCCGTATCTCCCGAGTCGTTGGACTCCCGATGCCCGGTGGAGCCCAGCGGCTAGCTTACTCCCATCACCCCGCGACCTGCCACGTCGCCGGCGATTCGCCCGGTCTCGCCTTTTCGATGTCTTCGAAAACCGGGTGCCTCCCACTCTCTCGGCGTCCCAGGCTTGTGCGGGCACTTTCGGGACCCACCGGGGAGCGCAGTCCACGGGCGTGCTGCGACCGATGGGAACACGGTCCGATGGAAAGACAGCGGCTCGCGGCGCCTTGAGGAGACCGCGAGCCGTGCTTCGTGGGGTTCCACGGACTCGTGGAATCGAGTCCGTGGCGTTTCGGGTTCGAGAGGGTCCGTCGGGGCTTGCCGCTGGCAAGCTCTCGAGCGAGGAGCAAGGTCAGTTCTTGCGCGGCTTGCGCTTCAGACCTTCCAGGGTGGCTAGCTCCGGGCCAGCTTCCTCTTCCTTCATCGAGCCGTACGTGAGGATGCCCATGATGGGATCCGCCTCGGCACCACCGGAGGACATGGTGAAGCTGGTAGCGTAGGTCCCTTCGACGGTGACCTTGGCGCCGACGGCAGGGAGCGGCTTGGGAAGAGTCACGCCCCAAACTGCGTCCGACACCTCGGCGTCTTCCTTGCCTTTGTCGTACTCTTTGATCGCGTCGTAGATCTGCGCGAAGTTCGATGCCCAGCCCATCACCTTGATGGAGTCTTCGGGCTTCGCGTCCTTCGTATCGCTAACCCAGAACGTCGGCACCGGCGCACGGCATCCTTCGGGGTCGGCCTTGCCGGCCTCGTGGATTGCGCACTTGGGGGCATCGGCGAGGTTCGTCTTGGTGATGTAGCCCTGAATCGTGAGTTTCTTGTCGGCCACGTCAGAGTGGTGGACGCGGTTACGCAGGTAGTAACTGGCGCCCCAAACGGTGTAGTTTTCCCCGTTCTTGATCGGCTTCTGCGGCACGTTCGGTACCGCTGGAAGAGAAGCCTTGGCTCCGCTGACGGCGGGCTTGGGCGTGTAGACGGGCTCGTCCTGGCCGCACCCGGTCAGGGCATTGGCGGCGAGCAAGGCTGGAACGAACACGAAACGGAAGCGGTGATGCAACATCTGGAGAGGTCCTCCTCGGCTGAGGCCCGCGACGGTATATCGCCCACCACCCGGACTTCAAGCACCCCGATCCGTTGAGGTTTTTCGGATGGCCCGACTGGGTCGAAAGCCCGGAGAGCCTTGCTGGATGTTTCCGTTGTTGCGGTGAGGTAGTGCGGGCGTCATCAGGTGAATCTGTCTGCCGGCTCCACGACCTGCGCGCGGTTTCGCTCCCGGGCCTGGAGGCTTCCGTGACCCACTGAGGCGCCTCGAACATAACGATTTAACAAGACTTTTCGAATTTGACGACTAGCGTGTCGGACTCGGCAGGGGTAGCCTCGGGGGCGTGGGACGGACCCTCTGGATTGGCGATGTGCACGGTTGCGCCGACGAACTCGAGGACCTGCTCGAAACAGCGGCCTTCGGCACCGGCGATCGTTTGGTCTTCGTGGGCGATCTCGTGGCCAGAGGGCCGGACTCGAAGCGCGTGCTGCGTATCGCCCGCGAGACGGACGCTCTGGCGGTGCGTGGAAATCACGAGCAACGCGTCATGGCGGCGCGCGCTGCGCTGCAGCGGGGCGAAAGAAGTCCGCGGCTTGGCCCCGCCCATCAGCTCCTCCTGACGGAGCTCGACCAGGAGGATTGGGCGCTACTGGACGCGTTGCCTCTTTGGCTCGACTTTCCCGAGCACGACGTACGCGTCGTCCATGCCGGGGTCGTGCCCCACGTGGCGTTCGAGGACCAGCAGGCTTGGACGCTCCTCCACATTCGTTCGCTCACGTCGCACGGTGCGGCGAGCGACCGCTACTACCCGCGCAGTTGGGCGGAAGACTACGACGGGTCGCCGCACGTGGTGTTCGGTCACAACGCGCAGGCGGGACTGCAGCTTCACCCCTTTGCCACGGGACTCGATACGGGGTGCGTGTACGGCGGCGAGCTCACCGCACTCGTGCTCGATGCGAATGCACATCCGCCGAGCGTCGAAGAGCGAGCCGATGCGCTCGTCTCCGTGGTGGCGCGGCAACGCTACGTCGGCTACGGACCGCGTCCCTCGCGACGTGCGTCCTGAGCGGAGAGGTCGCCCTTTGGGTCGGCGTTTGCGAGTTCCGCTGTCACCGCTCCGCGCGGGGCGCACCCAGCTCGACGATGCGACGAGTCGCTACGTTGCGCGGGTGCACCGTCGCAAAGTCGGTGATGAGATCGACCTTTTCGATCCCGAGGCAGCCACCGAAGCGACTGCAACGATCGCGGAGGAGAGCTCGCATGCCGTTGTCGTGGACGTCGGTGAGCTTCGGCGGAGCGTGGCTCGACCTCGCACCCAGTTGGTCCTGCTTCAGGCGCTCGGCAAGGGCGACAAGCCCGAACAGGTGATCCGCGATGCCACGGTCCTCGGTGCTCGTCGCGTAGTGCTCGTCGAGTCCGAACGAACCGTGGCGCGTGGCCGAAGCGAGTCGAAGCATCGTCGCGGCATGCGAACGGCAGTCGAAGCTGCGCGTCAGTCGGGCCGTGGCGATCTCCCGGTGATCGAAGGTCCAGAGCCTTTGTCGAAGGTGCTCGACGAATTTCGTTCGATCGAGACGAAGGTCATCTTCTGTTTTCACCAGGAAAGCCGCCCGCTTCTGGAGCGTCTCTCGGCGTGGGACCCATCGCTGCCGATTGCGCTCCTCGTCGGGCCGGAAGGTGGGTTTTCCGAGGAAGAGGTGGCGTTGGCCACCGAAGCGGGTTTCGCTCCCGCCTCCCTGGGACCGTTCGTCCTACGCACCGAGACGGCGGCGACGGTTGCTCTGGGAATCACGCAGGGCTACGCGGAGGCACGAGCGGCCTCCACAGCGGAGGCCCACGAGTTGGGAGACGAAGCATCGTGAGGCGCCGCATCTTGGTCGCGAAACCTGGTCTCGATGGTCACGACCGTGGTGCGAAGGTCGTTGCCCGAGCGCTGCGTGACGCTGGCTTCGAGGTGATCTACACGGGCCTGCATCAAACGCCGGAGATGATCGCCAGCGCCGCGGTCCAGGAGGACGTGGACGCCGTGGGTCTCTCGATCATGAGCGGGGCGCACAACACCTTGTTCCCCGCGGTGATGGATGCGCTCCGAGCGCGTCAGGCAGGAGACATCGTGGTGTTCGGCGGAGGGATCATCCCCGACGAAGACGTGCCACGCTTGGAAAAGGCGGGGATCGCGAAGATCTTCCGTCCGGGAACGACTCTCGAAGAGATCGTCGCGTGGGTCGACGAGCACGTCTGAGCCTTTTTTTAGGGGGGCGGACCCGCCCCCCTCGTCGTCGCGGCAAAGCCGCGACTCCTCACCCCACGGTCCCGCTGCGCTCCG
>JBNKGC010000205.1:0-10402 GCA_050289625.1 Polyangiaceae bacterium
CCAGTAGGCCGAGGGGGATCTGAAAGCCGCCCATGTCCGAACGCCCGCCGCCGTAGGGGCGCCCCTCGGCGTCGGTGCCGAAGGCATTTTGCATGAAGAGAGCTGGATCGACGCTCGCCCGGCTCGTTCGGAGGCTGCCGTCGATACGATCTTCCACGACGCCGTAGACGAGCACCGTGTCGATGTCCTCTCGGCGCAGAATAAAATCCGCCGCGGTCGGAATCGCATCACGGTTCAATGCCGAGACCCGGCCCACGCCTGCAATGGCAAAGTCTCGAATCACTTCGAGATCACGCAGCGACACGCCGACCGCGTCCATCGCCTCCGCGCTGATGCTGCGGCGGCCGATTCGGCTCAGCGTCTCCGCATCACAGTGGGGCTTGAGATAGGCGGCTGCTCGGAAATCGGAGGGGGTCGCGAAGGCGAAGTCGTCGGTATCCGTCTGGATGCCGAAGAACATCGCGGTGGCGACCGCCGTGTCATCCGCGCCCTCACCACCGAGAGGCGCCAAGCCCTGCTCTGCGTATTCGGCGTAGATGGTGGCCGTGGCCCCGACGTCATGGCGCACGTCCACGAAGGGAGCGCGCGGCATGGTCTTCGGCCGATGATGATCGACGACAGTCAGAAGCTCGAGGGAATCGGGAAGTTGAATGCTCGGTTCGTGCTGGCTGGCATCGACGAGCGCTAGATACCCGTACTCCGCGAGATCCTCCGTCTTTTCGATGCGCACCATAGGCACGCTGAGAAGCTTGACGAGGGCGCGATTCTCGGAGCGGGAGAGGGGAAGGACGTGCGCGATGGTCGCGGAAACGCCCAACCGCTCGCAAATGCGGCGGTGTGCCAGCGCGCTCCCAATCGCGTCGGGGTCCGGATGCCCGCCGAGAAGGATGACGTGCGGCTTGTCGGTCGCTTGGGAGAGGACTTGCTCCAGGCGCTGGGCCCGCGCGACCGAGCTCTTGTTGCCGTTGCTGCTACTGCTGACCATAGAAAACTGGAGGCTGTGGTCCCCTCATCTGATGACTCACCTGGTGGGCCTCTGATGGTTTCCGAAAATTCGGTTTCCTCGTGGAATGCGACTGGTTCGCTGGGAAGGTTTCCACGGAAGGAGGGCTCAACGGGAGCGGGGGGCCAAAAAACCAGGGGGGATCGGAGGGGCGAAAAAAACAACGCGGAGGGGTAGGGCAAAAACCGCGGAGAGCTTGCGGTTTACCATCCTCTCGAACATTTCGGGACCCAGGTTGTCATCTGACCGTTTCTTCGGGGCCCGCCCAGCCCGAAACGGGCCCCCTCGAACGAGCGGCCGACGGAGGCGCGGAATAACGTCTTGCTCGACCTTACTTTTCCCTACCTCGAACCAGATGCTTGACGAGCCCCTCAGACTTGGTCAATCATTCCCGGGAAATGACCCCTGTGACGTCACGAAGGCCGTCCGATCGGACGGCTTGCCCCGCGGCCTGGGCCGCGGTTGGCATCGTGAACGTCGAGGTTCTCGTCGTCTCTGTACTCGGGCTTGTGATTAGCCCGGGTGCGGTGGCCTGTTGAAGCGAGACGAAGCAATCGATTCCAGCCCCCGCACCCTTCCCGAGGTGCGGGGGTTTTTTCTTTGCGTTCCCCCCTTTTTTCTTCACCGTTCCGACTAGTCTTCCCACCCCTTCCTACCCCCTTTTGCCCTCCCAGGCATCCTCGGGGTGCCATTGTCCCGACCAAGCGAGTTCCTCCATGGACGACATCGCCAAACAGCGAACCATCGAGCCTACCACCACCCCCAAAACCATCACGGGATCCGAAGTCCTGTGGGACACGTTGGTGAACCTCGGCGTCGACGTCGTGTTCGGCTACCCGGGCGGCGCAATCATGCCCGCCTACGACGCAATGATTAAGTACCCGATCCGCCACGTGCTCGTGCGCCATGAGCAAGGCGCGTCGCACATGGCCGACGGCTATGCCCGAGCCACCGGCAGGGTCGGAGTGTGCATCGCCACATCGGGTCCGGGAGCCACGAACCTGGTCACGGGAATCGCTACCGCGATGCTCGATTCCATCCCCATGGTCGCCATCACGGGGCAGGTCGCCTCCGGATTGATCGGAAGCGACGCGTTTCAAGAGGTCGACATCACCGGTGTCACCCTGCCCGTCACGAAGCACAACGTCGTGGTGACGCGACCCGAGGACATTTCCGCCGCTCTGAAGGAAGCCTTCTACATCGCCAGCTCCGGACGCCCCGGTCCCGTGGTGGTCGACATCACGAAGGACGCCCAACAGGCGAGCTGCGAATACGCGTACGACCCCGCACCGGTTCGCCTGCCGGGATACCGCCCCGAGCACCAGGCCGAGAGCGACGAGATCCGTCAAGCATTGGAGATGATCCGCGAGGCGAAGCGCCCTGTGCTGTTTTGCGGACACGGCGCCATCAGAGCGAACGCGACCCCCGAGCTGCTCGAGTTCGTCGACAAGACCGACATCCCGGTCGCCTGCACGCTGCTTGGCCTGGGCGGGTTTCCCGCCACGCACAAGCGCGCGCTGGGCATGATGGGTATGCACGGTGAGGCGTGGGTGAACCACGCAATTCAGGAAGCCGATCTGATCGTGGCCGTGGGCATGCGCTTCGACGACCGCGTGACGGGCAATCTGAAAACCTACGCTCCCGACGCCAAGAAGATCCACATCGAACTCGACCCGGCCGAAATCAACAAAAACGTGAAGGTCGACTTGGCACTTGTCGGCGACGCGCGGGAGACACTGCGGCAGCTGCTGCGCCAGCTGCGCGGGGCCGAAGCGAGCGACCTGAGCCCCTGGCTCGGTCACATCGACGAGCTCAAGGGTGAGAGCGCGGTGATCGAGATCCGCGAGATGCCAGACAACGGCAAGCTCTACGCCGCCCACGTAATTCACGATCTTTGGAAGCACACCGACGGCAAGGCGACCGTGGTCACCGACGTGGGGCAGCACCAGATGTGGGAGGCCCAGTACTACAAGCACGACCATCCACGAAAGCTCGTCACCTCCGGGGGCCTCGGCACCATGGGCTTCGCCTTGCCTGCAGCCATCGGCGCCAAGTTCGGTTGCCCGAACGACGAAGTCTGGGTGATTGCCGGCGACGGTGGCTTTCAGATGACCGCAGCGGAGCTCACGACCTGCGCCCAGGAGGGCATCAAGGTAAACGTCGCCATCATCAACAACGGTTACCTCGGGATGGTTCGCCAGTGGCAGGAGTTCTTCTACGGCGGTCGCTACGTCGCGACACCCATGAAGAGCCCCGACTTCGTCAAGTTGGCGGAAGCCCACGGGCTCCTCGGCCTGCGCGTGACGAAGCGTGCCGACGTGAAAGAGGCCGTCGAGAGGGCCCGCGCGTACGAAGGCAGCGTCGTCATCGACTTCCGCGTCGAACAGGAAGACTCGGTGTACCCGATGGTGCCAACCGGCTCCGATTTGCGCGACATGATTCGCCGCCCGGCTCGCCCTGGGCACAACCCCATCTTCGAAACCGGGGAGGACGAGTGATGACAACCGATAGTGCCACCCTCCGCACCTTCATCGCCTACGTCGAGGACAAGCCCGGTGTGCTCAACCGCATCGCGTCACTGTTCCGACGTCGCAACTACAACATCGTGTCCCTCAACGTCGGGCGCACGCACGAAGTCGGCATCTCCCGAATGACCTTTCAGGTGGCCGCCGATGCCGATACGGCACGCCGTATCGAGGCGAATCTCTACAAGATGGTGAACGTACTCAGCGTTCAGGACATCACCGAAGAGAAGAGCGTCATCCGGGACCTGGCTCTGATCAAGGTCCAGGTCGGACCGGAACAGCGCACGGAAGTGTTGCAGCTGGTCGAGGTCTTTCGCGCACGCGCGGTGGACGTCGGCCCCGACTCCCTGACCGTGGAAATCAGCGGGAACCAGGACAAGATCGACGGCCTGGTCGCCACGCTGCGCCAATTCGGCATCCTGGAGATGGTGCAGAGCGGCACCGTCGCCATGACCCGCGGCTCCCAGGGTGCGGCAGCACGAGCCGCCCATACCGCCGAGGCAGGTGGCTTCGCGGCCGCCTGAGGTCCCCGGGAGACCCTGAAAACGGAAACGAACATGACCCCCCCCAACGATTACGTCCGCATCTTCGACACCACCCTGCGTGATGGCGAGCAATCGCCGGGCGCTACACTCACCTCCGACGAGAAGCTCGAGGTGGCGCGGACGCTTTCGCGCCTCGGTGTGGACGTGATCGAAGCGGGCTTCCCGGCAGCATCGCCCGACGACTTGGCCGCCGTTCGACGGATCGCCGAAGTGGTTGGACAGAACCTCCCCGAGGGGCGCCCGCACAGGCCGCACGGAGCGGAACCTCCGATCATCTGTGGGCTTGCACGCGCCACCGAAAAGGACATCGACAAGGCCTTCCAAGGTGTCGGGGCGGCGAAGCACCCCCGCATCCACACCTTCCTGGCCACGTCGCCCATCCACCGCGAGCACAAGCTACGCATGTCGCGGACGGACGTCGTGGAGCGGGCGAGCAAGATGGTCGCGTACGCGCGAAGCATGTGTGAGGACATCGAGTTCAGCCCGGAAGACGCCGGGCGCACCGAACCCGAGTTTCTCTACGAGGTGCTGACCGCGGTCATCGAGGCCGGCGCCACGACACTGAACATCCCCGATACGGTGGGCTACACGCTGCCGCACGAGTTCGGCGAGCTGATCGCCGGGATCGCTCGAAATGTGAAAGGGATCGAGAAGGCGATCATTTCGGTCCACTGTCACAACGACCTGGGGCTCGCGACGGCCAACACTCTGGCCGGGATTCGCGGTGGCGCACGCCAAGTCGAGGTCACCATCAACGGCATCGGCGAGCGAGCGGGCAACACGTCCCTCGAAGAGGTCGTCATGTCGCTGGCCACGCGGCGGCCGGTCTTCGGACTCGACACCGGAATCGACACCACCCACCTCACCCGAACCAGCAAGCTGGTGAGCGCTCGTACGGGCATGGTCGTCCAGCCGAACAAAGCCATCGTCGGCGCCAACGCGTTTGCCCACGAATCGGGCATCCACCAGGACGGGATGCTCAAGAACGAGGAAACCTACGAGATCATGCGGCCGGAGACCGTCGGTGCCAGCAAGAGCCTCTTGGTGCTCGGCAAGCATTCCGGGCGCCACGCTTTCAGCGTTCGCCTGACCGAGCTGGGGATGCCGCTCGACGGGGACGCATTGGATAGTGCGTTCGAACGCTTCAAGGTCCTGGCTGACAAGAAGAAGCGCATCACCGACGCGGACCTCGAAGCGTTGGCCGCTTCCGAATCTCGCCATGGCCCGGAGTTGTTCAAGCTCGAGGCGGTGCACGTCAGCTGCGGCTCCGGCCTACCGACGGCTTCAGTCAAGTTGCGCGGCCCGGGCGGCGAGACGCAGACCACGGCCGCCATCGGAACGGGCCCGGTGCACGCCGTGTTCAACGCGGTCGATCAGCTGGTCAAGGCACCCGCCGAATTGCTCGAGTACTCGATCAACGCGGTGACCGAGGGCATCGATGCCCTCGGAGAAGCCAGCGTCCGTGTGCGCGCTCACGGAGAAGCCCTGGTCGAAAATCCGCAGCTCGGATCCGGTCAGTCGTCGATCTTCCACGGCCATGCTGCCGACACCGACGTCATCGTAGCCAGCACGAAGGCCTATCTTTCCGCGCTGAACCGTTTGCTCGCGACCCTCGACGCCAAGAAGAAGGTGAGCGAGAGCGCTGCACCAGCCGCCGGCGTATGACGGAGAAGACCGTGCCCCGCGTCAGCATCTACGACACGACTCTACGTGACGGCAGCCAGGGCGAGGGTGTCTCGTACACCGTCACCGACAAGCTGCGGATCGCAGAGCGACTGGATCACTTCGGGGTCGCTTTCATCGAAGGCGGCTGGCCCGGATCGAACCCGAAGGACGCGGAGTTCTTCGCCCGGGCCAGCGATCGCCAGTGGAAGCACTCGCGCATCGCGGCCTTCGGTTCGACCCGCCGAGCCAACAAGGCCCCCGAAGACGATCCCAACCTCCGGGCACTCGTCGATTCGAAAGCGCCCGTGTGCACCATTTTCGGCAAGAGCTGGAACTTGCACGTCACCGACGTACTGCGCACGACGCTCGAAACGAACCTCGAGATGATCGAGGAGAGTGTTCGCTTCTTGGTCGAAAGCGGCCGGGTCGTCATGTACGACGCAGAGCACTTCTTCGACGGTTACGCTGCCGATCCCGGGTACGCTCTCGAAACTCTGCGCGCGGCCAAGCGAGGCGGCGCCGACACCTTGGTTCTTTGCGACACGAACGGCGGGAACCTCCCGTGGCGCATCGAAGAAATCGTGCAGACGGTGCGACGGGAGCTCGACCACCCGGTAGGCATTCACGCCCACGACGACACGGGTTGCGGCGTCGCCAACAGCGTCGCAGCGGTACGAGCGGGCGCCAGCCAGGTTCAGGGCACGATCAACGGGATTGGAGAGCGCTGCGGGAACGCCAACTTGAGCGTCATCATCCCCAACCTCGAGCTGAAGCTCGGCATGAAAGCCGTGCCCGAAGGGCGGCTCCGCGAGCTCGGAGAGGTAGCTCGTTTCGTCGCCGAGGTGGCCAATCTGACCCCGAACGAGCACATGGCCTACGTCGGGCGCGCGGCCTTCGCCCACAAGGGAGGCGTCCACGTCGCGGCCATGCGTCGCCACGTCGATTCCTACCAACACGTCGACCCAGCACTCGTCGGTAACGAGATGCGGGTCGTGGTCAGCGAGCTCAGTGGCAAGGGCAACGTCCTCAGCAAGGCCGAGGAGCTCGGCGTCACCTTCGATGCGGGAACCGAGGTGGAGGCGCTCGAAGACATCAAGGCTGCCGAAGCACGCGGTCTTTCCTATGAGGGCGCCGAGGCGTCCGTGTCGCTCCTCTTGCAACGCAAGCGCAACGACTACGAGCCCTTCTTTCAGGTCCTCGACTACCAGGCCCTGGTCGGCATGCGCCAGAACGCAGCGTTCGTCGAAGCGACGGTACGCCTTCGCGTGGGTGGCGAGATCGTCCACACCGCTGGCGCCGGGAACGGACCGGTGAGTGCGCTCGACTCCGCCCTGCGCAAGGCCCTGGTCCCCTTCTACCCCGCGCTCGAGACGATGCATCTGGCCGACTACAAGGTTCGCATTCTGGACAGCGGCTCTGGGACTGGTGCCATCACTCGAGTTCTGATCGACAGCCGCGACGAGACGGGCGAGTGGAGCACCGTAGGCGCATCTCCGAATATCATCGAGGCATCGATGGATGCCTTGCTCGACTCGATCGAGTACGGGCTCCTGAAGAGTGGGGTTCAGCGGAACGCCGCTGAGTGCTGACAGCACCGCCGGTATCTGAACGGACCAGGACGCCCGCCGATCTTGAGTTTTGGCTTCGTTTTCCCTGCGCTCCAGTGCTCAAGTACCCACGTACGTTCCGCTCCGGTGCTCGCGAAAGCCTCGCCAAAACTCAAGCTTGACGGGCGCGCTCGCGCTTCAGGTATCGGGGATGGTGTTGACAGTGAGCGACCTCGGTGCGCTGGAACAAGCCGAGGCAAGCGAGGCCAAAGGCCGAGGAGTGACGAGGCGTCGAGCACCGCCGCCGACCAGAGGGGGAGGCGCCGGAGCGGAGACGGGAGTTGGGGGTGAGGAGCGGCGATTCACTCGCCGTGACGAGGGGGGCTGGGAAAGCCCCCCAACAAAACGTGGGGTGAGGAGTCGCGGCTTTGCCGCGACGACGAGGGGGGCGGGGCCGCCCCCCTTGCCAACAGCGACTCACCCCGGCTGGAAGCGTCCGCTCAGGTGCATCAGCGACAGGAGATAGAGCAAGCCGTCGTAGGTCCTTCCCTGCCCCGTGGGGATGGGCATGTCCCAAACGGCCTGGACGAAGGCCTCCGTCTCCGCGCTGTCCACCACCGAGGCCGCGGCCCCGTTGGTTGCCATGAGACCCACTGAGTCCCAGGTCGCTTGGGGGGCCCCGTCGAGGGTGTACGCTGCGACGTAGTCTCCCTGTCCCGCGAAAAACTCGAGCGCGCGCTCCACGACGGGGAGAGCCTCGTCGTGTCCGTACCACGCGTGATCGACGGCAATGTTCAGCCCGACCCGGTAGGATTCGACCCCGAACCGATCGCTCAGAGGCTCGCCGTCGAGCGTTCCTCTCTCGGGCACCAAGCCCGTTTCCGTGTGAGCAATTTCGGCGAGGTAAGCTCTCGCCGCCGCAGCGGAACGGCGCCACGCATCGGCATCCTCGGGAACCTTCTCGGCCCAGTACTCGTAGAAGGCGGGCATCAAGAACGAGGTGGTCGTTTCCGACGCGAGCTCCCCAATGGGCGACGAGACGACCAGTCCCGTATCCGCATCGACCATGGAGTGGACGTCGTCCACGACGACTCCGCCGTTCTGCTCTACCTTGTGGAGCATTGCCGCGAGCAGTGCGCGGGCGTCCTCGCCGTAGCTCGGCTCGTCCCAGCGATCTTCGGCCAAGAGCAACGCCGTGGCCGCATACGAAGTCCCATTCGGATCCGGGCACTCTCCGACGCCGCACTCCCAGTATAGGAAGTCGCTCCTCGGACCTGACTCGTAGCGCATCGACGATGTGCCCAGCTCCCAGAGGCGGTCGAACTCTTCTCGCTTGTCGAGCTGGACGGTGACGTACATCGCGTACCCCAAACCGTCCGTGCGCCGATCATCCGCGTAGACGTTGACAACGTAGGCGCCCGTCGTGCCGTCCTCCACGTAGATCGCCTGGTCGTTGGGATCCCCGTAGAAGAGCTGCTGAAAAGCCTGCTCGAGTTTTTCGTCGATCTCGTCTGCCGACTTGCCCAGCACTTCGGTGAAAGGCGGGGGCTCCGTCGACTGAGTCGGTTCGTCCTGGCCGAGGTGGTCCGTGGTGGACGAGCACCCGCAAATCGCAATCCAACCGAGAAATACCGAGCAAGACGACTTCACTGCTCCACGTATCTTCGCACTCTCGAGGAAAATACGCTTCCCGGATGTCGCCGCAAAAACGCTTTTGCTCTCGATGACGCCGCCTGACGCTGCCCCATCCGAGCCAGCGCCTGAATTCGAAGCACTTCCGCCTCCAGCGAAAGGCTTCCCCGGGGGTACTCTTTCGCGTGCGCATCCAGCATCGAGAGGGCGCGCGCCGCGTTCCCGGTGGAAAGCGCCTGCCGCGCTCGATCGAGAGACCGCAACTCGGCGGCGATGCCGTCGGATGAATCCGCTCGCGCGGCAGGGGTGGAGCTGACCGTCGGCTTCTTCGGTTCGCTCGCCTTTTCATCGGACGGAGAATCTGTCGCCGGTGCTGCAAATACTTGCGGCTCGACGCTCGGTGTCTCCCGCTTCTCCCCACGTTCGTCTACCGGAGCTTCCTGCTCCACGACCTCGACCGGAGTCGTCACCACAGCGGGTTGGGACGCGCTCGAATCTGCGGCAGTCGTCTCGTCGTCGCTGATCCAGGTCACCCCCACGGCGGCCGAACCGATGACCGCTGCACCGGCCACACCGCTGAGCAGCCAATGCTTCAGAGACCATCCCGCCTTGGCTCCGGAAGCGATGAGCGTCGACGCACCTCCGATCCCGAGTGCAGTCAAGGTCGCCCGCCTAGCCGAGTCCGTCGCGCCGTAGCTCTTCCCCGCTCGGAGAACGGCACGCTCCAACTCATTCGACGACGATTCGAGCAAGCGCTTGGGCTCGGTCATGATGCTTCCTCGCTGCTGGGAACGGTAGGCCCATTCAAGGCTTGGTGGAACGTCGCCCGAGCGCGGCGCAAACGGGATGCAACGGTTCCGCGCGGAATGTCCAACATTTCGGCAATCTCGCTCATGGTCATTTCCTCGAGCTCGAAGAGTACGAACACGGCCCGGAGGTCCTCGCTCATCGCGTCGAGCGTGCGATCGAGGAGGCGCCGAGCGCGCCGCTGATCCACGAGAGCCTCCGGAGTCTCCACCGCATGCGGGAACTCCGGAGCGTGCTCCTCGGGCACCTCTCGACGTCTGAGGATGGATCGGCGGCCTTGGGCTCCAACGTTGGAAGCGGTCCGAAACAGAAAGGCCTTCTCGGCGCCCGGACGGATATCGTCGATCCGTCGCGCCACGACGATGAAGGTTCTCTGCACTGCGTCGTCCACATCCGCCTCCGGGACCCCGAGGTTGCGAACAACCCGTGCCACGAAGTCGATGTGCTTCTCGACCAGCCCACGAAGGCGCTTGGTGCTGGCTTGGCTCGGCACGCTCGTCACAGTGGCTGGCTGGAACTGGGTCAGCAAGTCGGCTCGTTCCATCCGCTGTCGATCATTCCCGCCCGGGCGCGAATGGATCACCGGGGCCGCGAGATTGCCGCCTGCTCGGCGCCTGGCGCAGCCCGACTACAGCAAGGACGGAACCCCAAGCACCGGTCGCAGTCATCTGGGTCATC
>JBNKGC010000206.1:0-10399 GCA_050289625.1 Polyangiaceae bacterium
GAACGTGGACCGCATCCTGGCCGAAGCGATGAAGCTCTCGGACGACGAGCGCTCCGAGCTTGCCGACAAGCTGCTCATGCTGGTGCCCGCGACCCATGAAGTTGACCCGGACGTGGATGCGGCGTGGCGAGAAGAGGTCCGCCGTCGACGGGCACACATCGCCTCGGGTGAAGCGAAGTTGGTCCCCTGGGAAGAGGTCCGCGCAGACCTTTTCAGTCGGTAGTCCGTGAGCAGGCGGGTTCGATTTGAGGCTTCGGCGCAGATCGAAGTCAACGAGGCCTTTGACTACTACGCCGCCGAGAGCGCGGGGGTCGCTGATCGCTTCCGGCTCGAGCTGGACGAAGCGATCGAACGCATCGCCGAGAGCGGCGAAACCTACGCGGTGTACGACACCCCCCCGGAAGGCTGGTCTCGAGCCCGCGAAGACCTCCAGGCGTCCTCGCGGACTCGAGATGAGGCTGGCAGAGAGGTCCACCCGCGGCCCTCTTCCAAGCAAACCCAGCCGCCAGGAAGCGCGGGGCAGCATGACAGGACCGACGATGATAAACTCTGGGGCGATGACGAACGTGGACCGCATCCTGGCCGAGGCGATGAAGCTCAGCGACGAAGACCGGGCCGAGCTCACGGATCGGCTGCTCGAGCTGGTGCCCGAGATGAGCGCGAAGGAACGGGCAGCGCTGGACGCGGAAATCGAGCGCAGCCTCGACGACGCCGATGCCGGGCGAGTCGTGGACGCGCGCGACGTCATGGCGAAGCTGAAAGCCCGCTCGGCGTGAAGGTCGTCTTCGCCGAGGGCATCGAGGTCATCGTTGACACGATGGACATGTGGTGGCGCAGCAATCGCCTATCGGCGCCTCATCTCTTTACGCAGGAACTCGCCGAAGCGCTGGAGCGGATAGTCGAACAACCGGATCGGTTTCCGGCCTACAAGGAGACCCAGCGAGGCACGGTCCGGCGAGTGCTGATGCCGAGGACGAGGAATCACGTCTACTACGTGCATCGACCCAACGAAGACCTCGTGATCATCGTGAGCGTCTGGGGTGGTCCTCGCGGGAGTCATCCGAAGCTCGACTGAAGAAGGACATCGAAGCCGGCCGTGTCTATCCGGCTGAAGAAGTCCTCGCTGAGCTGCGTCGAACGCTGTGACGGTCATCATCACCGCGCGAGCGCGGGGGCAGCACGCGCGACGGAGCTCAATCCCCGCACTCGATGATTTCGAACTCCTGGTGTTCGAGCGCTGGATTGCATCCCGCGTCGCGGTCGGGGGGAGCCGGTTGCTGGAGCCAGCTCATGCGCGCGGGAAAGTTTCACTCGAAGCGTTCCGACGGTGTCTCCGCTGAGCGCGGAAGGCGACACCGACACTGACGTGAGCGCGTGTACAGGGGGGGCACCTTGTCCGAGAGCCGGCGCTCGCAGGTGAAGAAATCGCGCGAGCTTTCGGCGGAAATGCCGGGCTTTCGAACGGAAAGCGGGCCGATCGTACAGACTGACCATTTCGAGGTCATCGCGTTTTGGCGGTGCCTCTTGAAGGTTTCCGAGTTTGAACCCCTGACGTTCCATGGCCGTGGCCCGCCGGGTCCGGTCCTCCGACTTCTCGATGCCCGCCCCGTCCATGACCCAAGCTGAAAAGCAGGAAAGCCTCTTTGGGGCGATCCAGCGCGGGGATTTGGAGTGGAAACGGCTGGCGTACGACGACTACTACCCGCTGGTTCGCGGGCTCCTGGTCAAATCGCTCGGGCCTCACGCCGACATCGACGATCTGGTCGCCGACGTCTTCCTGGCCTTCTTCGAGAGCGCTCGGAACATTCGGTCAGCCGACGGCCTGCGGAGCTACATGGTTTCGGTCGCCATGAACACGGCGCGGCGGGAAATTCGGAGGCGACAGCGGCGAAAGGTCTTCTTTTGGGAGGATGCGGAGTCCGCGGTGGACCGGACGGCGGGGTCTGACGATCCGAGGGCAAAGGCAGCGCTGATCCAGCTCAGCCGGATTCTCGACGATCTCAACCCCAAGGACCGCGTGACTTTCGTGCTGCGGGCTCTCGAAGGGCTGCCCCTCGGGGAGGTGGCGGAGACCTTGTCGATCTCGTACTCGACCGCCAAACGGCACTACCGACGAGCCAGTGAGCGCGTGCGCATGCGAGTTCAGAGAAACCCCTTGTTGACGGACTACATCCGAGAGAAGGCGGGTCAGCGCGATGAGTGACCGGCTCAGCCGGTGCCTCCCCGGCGCACTTTCGCTGCCTGAGTGGCTCAGCCCTCGAGCGTCGACGGTCGCGTCTTGCGGCGCGCTCGCACCGCGTCGGCGAGGCCTTCTAGCACGGGCACGGTTTGATCGAAGCCCAGGCAGGCGTCGGTGATGCTCTTGCCAAAGTCGAGGGGCTTGCCGGGCGACGCGTCCTGACGTCCCGGCTCGAGGAAGCTTTCGACCATCACACCGACGACGCCGTGGTTGCCCGCACGAACCTGCGCTCCGATGGCCTCCGCCACCTTGGGCTGGTTGTCGTGGTTCTTCTGGCTGTTGGCGTGGCTGCAGTCGATCATGATGCCGGTCTCGACGCCCGACTTCTTCAGAGCCTCGACGGTGCTCGCGACGCTGTCCGCATCGAAGTTCGGTCCACCGCTTCCACCGCGCAGGATGACGTGGCATTGCTGGTTGCCGCGCGTCTGCACGATCGCCGCGAGACCTTGCTTGGTCACGGACAAGAAGTGGTGGGGGTGTGCAGCCGAACGAATCGCATCGACGGCGATCTGAATGTTTCCGCCGGTGCCGTTCTTGAAACCGACCGGCATCGACAAGCCGCTCGCGAGCTCGCGGTGCACCTGGCTCTCCGTGGTGCGGGCGCCGATGGCTCCCCAGGCGATCAAATCGGCCACGAACTGGGGCGTGATCGGATCGAGGAACTCCGTTCCGGTGGGAAGGCCGATGTCGACGACGTCTCGAAGGAAGTTTCGCGCCACTCGGAGACCCTGATTGATCGCGAAGCTGCCATCGAGGTTCGGGTCGTTGATGAGGCCCTTCCAGCCGACGGTCGTCCGCGGCTTCTCGAAGTAGGTGCGCATGATGACGTGCAGATCGGCCGAGAGGCGATCGGCAACGTTCTTGAGACGCCTGGCGTACTCCAGGCCCGCCTGCGGATCGTGCACCGAGCAGGGGCCGACCACGACCAGCAGACGATCGTCCTCCCCCTCGATGATGCGACCCGCAGCTTCACGAGCCGCCTGAATGGTGCTCACTTGCGCGTCGGTCGTGGGGATCTCCTCCATCACGATGGCGGGGGGGATCAGGGGGCGCAGCTCGTCGATGCGCAGGTCGTCGGTCCGGGTCAACATGGCCCGGGAGTCTTTGGATCGGCGGGCTCTTCAGTCAAGCGACGAAGGCGAATAATCACGGGATTTTGCCGCTGGAGCGGCTCCTGTTCGCCGCCCCGATCGCCGCCCCGATCGTCGACCGACCGGCGTTCGGTCGGCATCGCTGAACCCCTAGAAAATGAAGACTTTTTGAACCTGCGGGAGGGCTCGTTTTCGCTTCCGTCGCTTTTTTCGCGGCTACGGCGAGCGACGGTCGCTCTGGACGCCCCCTGGGACTACATTCGCGCCTCAGATGCCCAAAGACCGCGATTTCTGCACCCCGGCGCCCGTGCGTCCGGGCCCGTCGGGAGAGGCACCCCGGTGGGGAGGGATGCTGCGTGGTCGAGCGGCACGCGTGGTCACGGGCGTTCTGCTGTCGTGCGGCGTCGCGCTTTCGTGCTCGAGTCCACCGGGGCAGGACGGTTGCCGCGGTCAGCTGCCCGCGTTCGTGCTTTCGGTGAAGTTCGCCGAGGGAGCTGTGCCGCCCGACACGCGCGTCACGGTGCAGTACGGCGCGGGCTTCGACGTGTACCCGCCCGCGGAAGGAAAGCTCAACGACGTCTTGTTCTGCGCTCCGCTCTCGTCGAGTCCGTCGGGCCATGCGGGCGCCGGTGGACAGGGTGGAGCGATCGGGGGCGCGCTGGGCGGAGCGGGCGGCTTTAGCGGGAAGGTCGGATCCACAGCCGTGGCCGCACTGCGATGCGAGCTCTGGACTGACAGCCCGGTCACGGTGCGAGTGGAGGCCGCCCACTACCCCGATCTCGAGGACGAGCTCGAGCCTCGGACCGACGAGTGCGGAGCGGTGACCCGCGAAGTGGAGCTCGAGCTCAGTCTCTCCGAAACGCTGGAAGGGAACTAGTGCTGCGATCCCCAGACGAGGGGGGCGGGGACCGCCCCCCTAATGCGCGAGCACGACGCGGGGTCCGTAGCTCTTGAGGAGCGATTCGACGCGACCGAGTCCATCACCCGTGTCCCCCTCCACGACGAGTGAGACGAGGCCCACTCCCGGACAGTAGGTGCTCGTCGCTCGCTTTGGGGGAAACTTGCTCTCCTCCACGGTGACGACGCATCGGGTGAACGAGCCCGCAGGCGAAGTGAAGTCGACGTTCGTTTGCGCGACGCGCACCGTGCCGAACGCGCCCGTGAAGGCGGCGTCGACCTCGATGGGGTCCCGCAAGAGGTATCCGCCGCTGGCGTGGGCGACTGAGTGGGCGCTGACGTCGAGACGTTGAACACGACCCGCCACGTCCAGCTCGGCGAGACCGGGGCGAGGGCGGCGAATTTGCAGAACCATGAGCCCCCGTTCGCCTCCGTCGCTCGACGTTTGGTAGCTGAGGACCGTGTCGTGCTCGAGGGGAAGCAGTTCGGCGACGCTGGGTGGCGGAGGAGGTGGCGCGGGGCGTTGCGCTTCAGGCGCGGCGGAGCCAGCGCACCCCCCCAAGAGTAGGCATCCAATCGCAGTCACGAGGCGTCGAATCAATGTGCGTGTCCCCCGTAGGCGAAGGCCACGACCGCGATGAAGAGGAGCACCGAGACGGCCAGGAGGTACTTGGCCAGGGGGTCCGGTTGGATCCGGTCGAGCAGCTCCCGCGCGGCTTGCCTGACTTCCTCGCTTTCGTCGGAGGCGAGGAGCGCCGGCGCATCGGAGCGAACGCGCGCGTAGTTGCCCGCTTCGAAGGCCTCGGCCAGCCTCTGGATCCGTGGATCGTCGGGCAGCTCGGCCAGAAACCGTGCCGGCAGGGGGCCGGGGCGTTCTTCGTTCGCGTTGGCCTGCCGCTCCCGGTGCTCTGGGTCGGCCTGCTCCGTGTCGTCGGCGGTCTTGCCCCCTTCATCGTCGGCGGTTTCGTCCGCGCTGTCATGCTGGGGGCCAGGGTTGGGATCTCGCGCGTCGCGATCGCCGTCGCCGGTTGCGGTCGGGTCCTTCATGGGCGTTCGGAAACGTAGATCACAAGTCAGCTTGGACCAATCCGACCTGAACCGAAACGCTGCCTGGAGCGGCGATCGGTTTGCCTCGTAGGCACCGGCAAAAAGAGCCCCCACGTCTTTTCGAGGGGGCGGTTTTCGCCCGCTCGGCTTCGCTCTGCTGCACGAATCGGCGCTCCTGTTGCTTGTTTGGTCGCGACAAACGGAAAACCGTGCGTAGTCGATCCGCTCGATCCCCTCAGAACTGGAAGTAGACGAAGGGCACGGCGTCGCTGGACGCCATCTGACGGAGAGCCACGGCGGCGACGAACAGCGCGAACCCTTGCGCCGGTGCCGGCAAGCGGACGAATCCGTCGCGAGCCGTTTGGTAGAGGCGCTCGGGGACGAAGTGAGTCAGAAGCCCGACGGCGAGCACCACGAGGACGGGGGTGTAGAGGTTCTGGTGGTGGGTGGTCAGGCCGCCGAGCTGGAAGAACATCAGCTTGGCCTTGGCGAAGGTTTCAGCGCGGAAGAAGACCCAGCAGGCGCACACGAAATGGAAGGTAGCCACCACCCCGAGCATGTGGCCCAGCGACCACGGGCTTCGAGCTTCTTTTGGGGCCTCGGCCTTCTTGCGGCCGAAGAGGTCGTGCCATCCCTTGTGGATGGCGAGGGCGGCGCCGTGAAGTCCACCCCACACGACGAAGGTCCACGAGGCGCCGTGCCACAGGCCGCCGAGGAGCATCGTGAGCATCAGGTTGATGTAGGTGCGGACCTTGCCCTTCCGATTGCCACCGAGGGGGATGTAGAGGTAGTCGCGCAGCCAGCTCGAGAGGGTCATGTGCCAGCGGCGCCAGAACTCTCTCGGACCCGTGGTGTTGAACGGCCGGTCGAAGTTCTTGGGGAGCTCGAAGCCGAGCAGGCGCGCGCTCCCGCGGGCGATGTCGGTGTAGCCGGAGAAGTCGCAGTAGATCTGCAGGGCATACCCGACGATGGCCGCGTAGCACTCGACCGACGAGTACATCATCGGTGCGTCGAAGACGCGGTCGACGAGGTTGAGCGCCAGGTAGTCGCTGATGACGACCTTCTTCAGAAGGCCGGTCGTGATCAGGAAGATGCCCTCACTTGCCTCCGCCGAGCTCCAGCGGGCGGGGCCGGCGAGCTGAGGCAGGAGGTCGCGGGGGCGCACGATCGGTCCGGCGACCAGGTGCGGGAAGAACGCTACGAAGCTCAGATACTCGAGGTAGCTCTTCTGCGGTTCGAGCTCTCCGCGGTAGACATCGATGACGTAGCTCATCGACTCGAAGGTGAAGAAGCTCACTCCGATGGGCAGGGCGATGCGCAGCGCAACCTGGGGTGCGTCGACGCCGAAAGCGGCGAGGGCCGCGCTCATCGAGTCGATGCCGAAGTTGAAGTACTTGAAGATCCCGAGCACGCCCAGGTTCAGGATCACGGTGCCGATGAGCCAAAGCTTTCGCTTGCGCGGATCTCGCTCGCGCCCGATCGCGTGACCGAGGAGCCAGTCCGCCGTCGACGATCCCCAGATCAAGGGCAAGAAGCGAAAGTCCCAGTGGGCGTAAAAGACGTAGCTCGCGCCCAGGATGAACAAGAGCCGCACCTTGCGCGCGCGCACCAGCGCCACGAGGAGCGTCGCGCCCAAAAAGCCGAGGGCCCAGGTGGCTGGGCCGAGGGACGCGATCGGAACGCCGAGGGCGGAAAGCCCGAAGCTGATGGGGTCGAGGCCCGTTTGTCGGATCGTGAGGAACCCAAGACCGAGCAGGTTGATGAAGACCGCGAGGACCGTGCTCTTGAGGTCGAGTCTTTGGGGCCCCTCATCGGTTTCGGCCGGACCCTTCATCCTGCGTCCGAGCTCGAGTGTCAGCCCGAATGCGGCGGCCGCAATGGCTCCGGCGGACAGCGACGGGTGAGCGACTGCGTAGATCGCGAGAGCAAACCACGGCAGCAAAAGCGCGTGCCGCCGGTGGACGAGCACCCACGCCACCACGAAGACGATGGCGAAGAACTTCGCGTAGGCGAGGGTGTTGAAGAGCACGGTCCCAGGCTTATTCCACGGCTCGGGGCTTGTCGAGAAATGCTCGGCTCGGGGTGAGGGCGTGTGGGAGCCGCGCGTTCCGACGGAAACCAGCTGCTCCGATCGCAGCGCGGCGGTGTTCGCAGCGCGGCCCCGCCGCGGTATGGCTCGGGCGTGCCCCTCGGTCGCTTCGCCTTTTGGATCGCCACGGCCGCCGCGCTCGTCTTCGCGGGGCGCGCCATCTTCGTCGAGCCTCCGACGCTCGTGATGGCCTTGGGGTTCACCGTGGCCTATCTCGCTCTTCTGCTTTGTGCCGTGATGATTCCGGCGCTTCAGGTGTTCGGAGACGTCGTGTGCCGGGGGCCCGTCGGAGACGGACGCATCGCCTTCACCTTCGACGATGGCCCCGATCCCGAAGGCACGCGGCGCGTGCTCGCGGCGCTCGACGCTGCGGAGGCGCGCGCCACGTTCTTCGTCATCGGTCGCAAGGTGGAGACGCACCCCGACGTCGTGCGGGAGATCGTCGAACGCGGGCATGCGCTCGGGGTGCACGGCTACGAGCATGAGCGCCTCTACGCGTTCAAGGCGCCCGGAGACGTCGCTGCCGACATCGAACGCACTCGTGACGCCATCGAGCGAGCCGCGGGTCTTCGTCCAGAGCTCTTTCGTCCGCCGATCGGACAGGTGAGTCCCCGCACCGCGATCGGTGCCGAGCGCGCTCGTGCGGTGCTCGTCGGTTGGTCGGTGAAGGGGCGGGACGGTTTGAAAAGTGCGAGCGTCGACGGAGTCACACGCCGCATCCTTCGCGGGATGCGAGACGGCGCCATCGTGCTTCTTCACGACGCTGCGGAACGCGATGACCGCAGACCGATTGCCTCCGAGGTGCTTCCCGAGCTGCTGCGGGAAGCTCGGCGGAGGAAGCTCCGTCCGGTGACGGTCGAGGAGCTGCTTCGGACCTAGCCTACTCACCTATTCGACGGGTCGTCGGCAGGTTGGCGAAGCAGTTTCCCCGGGGCGGTACGAGGCACTGGCGTCCCATCACTCGAGCAGCGCGGGTGGTTCGCGGGTGGTGAGGCAGCCGAGGGAGCGTCGGGCAAAGGCGCGCGCGCGACGTTCGAGTCGCAGCGTATCTCTTTCGCGCACGTGGACTTTGATCCGCGAGCCGAGTAGCAAATGCCACTAGCCACTGGTGGTTCTTCCTTTTGTCAATCCGCGGGCTGCCGCGGAAGGGCCTAGGCATGAAAGTTCTTCGATTCGGCAGAGCGGGCTGGCTTCTCGGGGTCGTTGCGCTGAGCGGATGCGAGACGGCGCCGACGGAAATCGTCGTCGATGTCTACACCGACCTCGGTTGCGACGCGCAGGCAGGAATCGCAGTTGGTCCGATGGGCGAGGTAGGAGACCGCGCACCGGCGTCCGTCTCGACCGGCTGCGATTCCGAGACTGGGCACCTCGGTCGGATCGTCCTCGTGCCGAGTGGCGACGAGTCAGGGCAGGTGGCCCTCGAGGCACGGATTCGTGCTGATGGTGGTCCTCCCGATTCGTGTCTCGCGAGCAACGACTATTCGGGCTGCATCGTTTCTCGGCGGCTTTTGAACTACCTGCCTGGGCGCAAGGTCTACCTGCGAGTCGATCTCAAAGATCCGTGCCTCGACGTGCCGTGCACGGAGACCACGACCTGCGTTGCCCAGGGGTTGCGGTCGGCGTGCACGAGCGCGTTTCTCGATCCAACCGCGTGTGCGGGCGGAGTGTGCACGGACGAGGATTTGATCGCGCAGTCCGAGGTCGACCCGTTCGTGTCCTCCGGAATGGGCGGTGCAGGCCCGACGGGCACGGGCGGCATGGGTCCCACCGGTGGCTCGGGCGGTGGAGGCGCGATGGCTCGACCCGACAGTTACTCTACGCCGGCGAACCAGGTGCTCGAGGTCGCAGCAGCGGAGGGTGTGTTGGCGAACGACTCGGCAAGCGATGCGCTCGAGGTGAGCGATTTCGACGCCGAGAGCAAACACGGGGGAACCGTCAGCGTGTCGGGCGACGGTTCCTTCTCCTACACGCCACCCTCGGACTTCTCGGGACGCGACTCCTTCGACTACACGGCTGCGAGCGGAGATACGAACGCCCCGGCAACGGTTTCGATCCAGGTCGAGGCCCCGCCGCTGGTGGCGACTGACGACGGGATCTACGGATTTCACCGCGACCAAAGCCTCTCCGTCGCGGCGTCGAAGGGCCTGCTTTCGAATGACGCGGGGCTCGGTGAGCTGACGGCCACCGCTGAATCCGTCTCCACCACGCAGGGAGGAAGCGTCGAGATCTCTTCTGACGGAAGCTTCGTCTACGCGCCGCCCGCGAGTCCCTTCTGGGGCCACGATTCATTCACCTACGCGGTGCAGGATGCCACCGATCGTTCGACCACGGGTCAGGCACGCTTGGCACTGTCACCGACGACGGCCACGCTGTTCGACCTCGAAACGATCGGCGCGGCGGCGGGTATCAAGATCACCGGCGGACAAGAAGCGATCGCGGGGCTCATTGCGCGACCGGCCGGTGACGTGAACGGCGACGGAGTAGACGATCTGCTGGCGGCCGTTCCGAGCGCTCCGGCGAACGGGTCCGGGGCGACCGGCAATACCTATGTGATCTTTGGCTCACCGAACCTCACCGACCTGAGCCTCGACGACATTGCGGCCGGAAGCGGCGGGTTCGTCATTCGGGCAGCCTTCGCTACGGAGCGTGCCGGGGTTTCGCGACCGGCGGGCGACGTGAACGGCGATGGGCTCGCGGACATCATCATCGGTGCTTACACGTACTCCGATGGCGGCGAGGGGCAGGTGGGCCGCGCCTACGTCGTGTACGGCAAGACGACGACCACGCCGGTCTCCCTGGCGGACGTAGCAGCTGGCCAGGGCGGATTCGCCCTGCGCGGGGAAGCTGCTTCCGACCGGTTCGGCGTCGATGTGAGCGGTGGATTCGACTTCAACGGGGACGGGCTCGACGACATGTTCTGCCGCGGCAAGGACGTGGCGTTCAAGTGGGTCGACTTCGCCGACACGACCAGCATGTTCGGGGGCCCCGACTGGACCTCGTCGAGCGGCTGGTGTCGCACGACCGGTAAGATCATTC
>JBNKGC010000207.1:0-10210 GCA_050289625.1 Polyangiaceae bacterium
CTCACCCCACGGTCCCGCTGCGCTCCGGCGCCTCGCTAGTCGCTCGGCGGCGGTGCTGCGGCGGCCTCGTCACTCCTCGGCCTGCGGCCTCGCGTGCCTCGGGTGGTTCCAGGCTGCGCGGTTTTGGGTGGGACCTGCCGCGGGCGGTCCGTGCCCCGGCGACGGTCGGAGCACCATGGCACGCCGGGATTCTCGCCTCGGCACGCCGGGATTCTCGCCTCGGCGCCGGGATCTAGCCTCGGGCTCCAACTGAACCGATCAGATCTCAGTAGCGTAGATTTTCAGAGCTCGCCGGCCTCGGCTTTGCCGATCCACTTTTTGATTTCGTCTTCGATGACCCCGAGGGCGCGGCCCTTGAAGGGGCGCAGCATGAAGGGCACGTCGAGGTCCAGATCGATGCTGTTGGGCTTCACGTCCACGGAGCCCTTGAGGCTCACGCCCTTGACGCTGAAACCGATGTCGGCACGGTCGCTCGAAGGCCAACTCACCGTCGGCTTGTACTCGGCGAAGCGGTTCTGGTAGCTCTTGAACGCCTCTTCCGCGACCTTCTTGGCCTTTTCCTGTCCGAGCGAATGGGGAACCGAGTGCTTCATTGGGAAAGTGTCTGCCTTTCGACTTGGTGCGGTGTTTGTGGGTGTGCGGAGCTTGTGGGGTGCGGTGATATGGGTGCTGCGGCCGCTCGTCAACATAGACCGGCTCGTGGTTTGACCCGCGTTTCGCCTCCCGAGGCCTGTATCTAGGGCGAGTCGCCCGGGTGCAACGGGGCCAGGCTCGATTCAAGGGCGGTGCCGACGCTCGACGCTGAGCTCGGTGACGAGTCCGAAGTGATCGGAGGGCCAAACGGGACCGTCGGGGCGCGATTGCGGCTCGTGGAAGGCAACGCGTGTTCGTTGCGGCTCGCCCCGAAGCCACTCGTCGGGACCCCGCACGAACACGTAGTCGATGCGGCGATGGGGCTCGTTGGAGCGTGCAGCAAAATCGTTGCGTCGATCGAAAGTGTAGCCAGGCGAACCATCGCCCCCCCAATGCCAGGCGTCGGCGAAGTACACGCTCGTGCCGTCGAGAGTGTGGAGCCCGCGGAGGAATCGGATCTCGTCGGAGTCGGGCTCGGCGTTGAAGTCACCGAGCAGCACTGGTGGAAGCCGATCGGTCGCCGAGGCCGGGAGCGAGGCCACCTCTTCCCGATCGAGCGGGGGTTCGAGCTCCGCAATGCGGTCGGCGATGTACTTCACCTGGCGCAGCCGCACCGACCCTTGGTGCCATTTCCAGTTCAAGTGGGTCACGAAGACGGGCAAGAGTCCGAACGGGGTCTCCACTACGGCGTAGAGGAGACTCCGCGTTTCTCCGCTCTCGGCACCCGGCAGCCGAAAGCCCTGTGACTCCACGATGGGGTGCCGGCTGAGGAGACCGTTGCCCATCACGAGCCCCCCGCCGTACGAGCGGGCAGGCGTGAACACCACATGGTGTCGGTGGCGGAGTCCCTGGGCCAGCTCGGTGAGCTGATCATTTTCGGGCGTCCACTCGGCCTCCTCGCTGGCGGCCCGCGACGGCGGCGCGTTCCGCACCAGGCTCACTCGCTCGCCCGTCACCTCCTCGGGCTCGTCCTCGTAGGCTCGGGGCTCCTCCTCGAAACGACGGAAATCTTCCTCGCCTCGCTTTCGCTGCGTATAGGCTGGGTCGGTGTAGGCTGGCGCCGTGGTGGGGCCGTCGGAGCCGGGCCGGGTTCCCAGCTCCGACGAGGCCAGGAGCTCCGTCGTGTCGATGGACGGGTCCAGGCGCAGGAGTTCCTGCAACCCCAAGATGTCCGGTTCGAGGCGGTCGATTTCTTCCTGAATCAGCCGCTTGCGATGAGACCATGGCCCGCTCTTGTTCCAAAGGTTCAACGTCGCGACCCGCAAGGTACGCATGGGGATATGGTCGCACACCTTGACACCTTACGGGGGCCGGCGGTTAGCTCCGCCCCCATGATTGGCGTCGATTTTGGAGGCACGGGGATCAAGGCGGGGATCGTCGAAGGCGGTCGCGTCGTGCGTGAGGCCACGACCCCGACTCCAGCGGACCAGGGGCCGGAGAAAGTGCTCGATGCGATCGCCAGGGTCGTCCTGGAGCTCGACTCGAAACCGAAGAGCGTCGGCGTCGCGATCCCGGGCGAAGTCGATCCATCGGGTCGTTGCTGGGGCCTGCCCAACGTGCCCGGCTTCAAAGGATTCGAGGTTGGCAAGGGTTTGAGCGATCGCCTGCGTTGCCCGGTCGCAGTGGAGAACGACGCGACGACTGCCGCCCTGGGTGAGTACCTCTACGGGCACGGCTCGCGCTATCCGTCCTTTCTCATGGTGACGTTGGGAACCGGCATCGGTGGAGGCCTCGTCATCGGCGGCCAACTCTACCCCGGCAGCAACGGATTCGCTGGTGAGATCGGGCACATCAACATCGAACCCGGCCCCGATGCCATGCCCTGCGGCTGTGGCAAGTCCGGCTGTCTCGAGACCTTCGCTGGAACGGCAGCGCTGATCCGCGAGTTCGAAAAGCATGGTGGCAAGGCGACCGAGATCAAGCAGATTGCCGATAGCGCACGCGCAGGTGAAAGCGCCGGCATCGAGACCTTCAGGATGATGGGCGACGCGCTGGGGCGTGGCCTCGCCAACATCCAGAACGTCCTCGATCTGAATGCTCTGGTCTTCACCGGTGGCATCTCCCGCGCGTTCGATCTGATCGAGCGACCCCTCCGCGATTCGCTCCGGAAGCACAGCTTCGCCGAGCCGCCCGCGGAAGTGCCCCTGGTGGTGAGCGAGCTCGGCGCGGCTGCGGGCGTCGTGGGCGCCGCGCACCTCACCGAGATCTGATCGCTTGACGCGTCGTGCGGGGTCCGCGAAAGCCGGATCCCATGCGAGCCATTTTCGCGAGAGAGCCCGGAGGGGTCGACGTGCTCGAGTTTCGCGAGCTGCCCGATCCCGTTCCCGGCCCCGGTCAGGTGCTGGTCGGCGTGCGCGCGACCGCCCTCAACCGCGCCGACCTCCTGCAGAGGCGCGGTCACTACCCACCACCTCCGGGAGAACCGGAGTCCCTCGGGCTCGAATGCGCGGGCATCGTTTCCGCGGTCGGACCCGGGGTGAGCCGCGTCAAGGAAGGCGACCGGGTGATGCTCCTTCTCGCGGGGGGAGGCTACGCCGACCAAGTGATCGCTGACGAGGGCATGTGCATGCCTGTCCCCCAGTGGATTTCGCTCGAAGAAGCCGCGGCCATTCCTGAAGCGTTCCTCACCGCCAGCGAGGCGCTCTTCTCCGTCGCGGATCTCGAGCCCGGAGAGACGGTCCTCGTTCATGCCGCCGCTGGAGGTGTGGGCAGCGCAGCCGTGCAGCTGGCGAAACTGAATCGCTCACGAGTCCTCGCCACGACAGGCACCCCGGAAAAGGTGGCGGCCGTTGAGCTCCTTGGCGCGGATCGAGTCGTGAACTACCGGGAGGAAGACTTCGCCCAAGTCGCGCAGCAGGAGCGGTTTCAGCCCGACGTCGTCATCGACTTCATCGGTGGCCCGTATTGGGAACGCCACGCGAAGATCCTTCAACCGAGGGGGCGAGTGGTCGTGCTGGGTCTCCTCGGCGGGCGCGAGGCCCGGGTCGATCTGGGGCGCCTTCTGACGAAGCGCCAAACCCTCGTGGGCATGGTGATGCGAACCCGTGCGCTCGCGGAGAAGGTGGCGGTCACCGAGCGCTTCACCGAACGGTGGCTCGCGGCCATCGCCGCAGGCGATCTGAAACCGATCGTCGACAGCACCTTCGACTGGACCGACGTGGCCAAGGCGCACGAACGCATGGAGGCGAATGCCAACATCGGCAAGATCGTGCTCCGAGTGAGCTGAGCCGCGTTGAAGTCGAACGACGCGCCAGGGTTGAACCGCGCGTCAGGGTTCGATCGGGCGGATGTGAATGTAGCCCTCGCCCTTCTTCACGCGGGCCTGGCACGCAAGCCGCGCGGTGGCGGGCCCCGTGAGGACCTCGAGCAGATCTTGCTCCTCCTCGTTTGGAGGTTCGAGCAGCTCGGCGCCCTTCACGATCTCGACGTAGCAGGTGCCGCAACTCGCCGAACGGCAAGAAAAGGCCACGGGCGCGAAGACCTCGTCGCAAATGTCGAGCAGATCCCCACCGTCGGGAACCTCTACGATCTTGTCACCGCCGAGACCGGCGCCTTCGAACTCGATGGTAGGCATCTCCACTATCGACTTAGCCGACGGAGGGGTCTCGGGCAAACCAACGACTCCCCGAATCGCGCGCGAAATTCGCGAAACCGGTAAGAAGCCCGATGGCTTTTTCGCGATCATCGCAAGCGATGATCGGTAGGATGCGCCCCCGATGCGAAACTCGCCGGCCGGATTGTTCATTGGCGTCCTTCTCGCCGTGACGGCAGCAGCGGCTGCACACGGCGCAGGGCTCGATTCACCGGCTATTTGGACCGCAGCCGTCACCGCCTTGTGCGCCACCTGGTGGGTGCTCGAACCCGTACCCATTCCGGTCACTTCGCTGGTGCCGTTCGCGGCTTTTCCGCTGCTCGGCGTGATGGACCACAAGGAGGTCGCGGGCGCGTACGGTCACACGCTGATCCTTTTGTTGCTCGGCGGTTTCATGCTCTCGACGGCCATGGAGAGCAGCGGAGCGCACCGCCGGCTGGCGCTGGGGATGGCTCGCTTGGTGGGCGGCTCGACGGGGCGCGCGAGCCCACGCCGGATGGTGCTCGGTTTCATGCTGGCCGCGGCCGTATCGAGCATGTGGATCAGCAACACGGCCACCACGCTCATCCTGTTGCCGGTCGCCCTGGCCACGCTGGAACCCGTGAAGAACGAAAAGGTCGGAACGGCGCTCCTCTTGGGGATCGGTTGGGCTGCGAGCATCGGCGGGCTCGGCACGCCAATCGGAACGCCCCCGAACGTCATTTTCATGGCGGCCTTCGAGGATCTCACCGGGCAGACCTGGAGCTTCGTCGACTGGATGAAGATCGGCTTGCCGGTCGTCATGCTGCTTCTACCAGCGGCATTTTGGGTGCTCTCTCGCGACCTCCCCAGCGAACGGATTCCGGGCATCGAAAGGCTCGGCCCCTGGACGCGACGCGAACGACGCGTGCTGTTCGTCTTTGCCCTCACGGCGCTCGCCTGGATCACGCGGACCGCACCCTCTGGCGGGTGGCAGGCAATGCTCGGAGGCGCCACGCCCGGTGACGCCTCCGTCGCCCTCGGTGCGCTCGTCGTGATGTTTCTCACCCCCGACGGCACGGGCGGTCGGCTGCTCGACTGGCCCACGGCAGAGAAGATCCCGTGGGGGCTGCTCTTGCTCTTTGGTGGCGGCCTCGCCATCGCGCACGCCTTCAAAGTGTCGGGCCTCTCAGAGGTCCTGGGAGGACACCTCGGCGAACTGACGCGGGTGCCCACCGTCGTCATGATCGTGCTGCTCTGTCTCGCCGTGACCTTCCTGACCGAAGTCACGAGCAACACAGCCACTGCGGCGCTGCTCATGCCCTTGCTTGGTGCGGCGGCCCTCGGCGCCGGTTTGGGTCCGGCGGAGCTGATGGTCCCGGCGACGCTCAGCGCAAGCTGCGCCTTCATGCTTCCGGTCGCCACTGCCCCGAACGCCATCGTCTACGGCACGGGTCGGATCCCGTCGCCATTCATGGCGGCTCGGGGTCTGCAGCTGAACCTGGTCGGAGTCGTCGTGATCGGCCTGGTGAGCTGGGCGCTTCTTTGAGCACCCGGGGTACTGCGAACGGAATCTCCCGCGCGTCGGATTTTGCCCCCGCGCGCACTTTCGGTAGCCTGCAAAAATCTCACTCCCTTGTGCCCCGCGACGATCGCCACCGCGGGACACCAGCGGGGCGTCAGGAGACCTTGGCATGTATCAAGCTTCGTTGAGAGCCGCGGGGATCGCTTGTGTCGCATTCGGAACGGTTGCCTGCGGAGGCAGCTCCGCTCTGTCGGGGGGTGAAGATGGATCCGCCGGAAGCACCGGAGTCGGTGGTTTCGTCGGATCCGGCGGGGCACGCGGCACCGGCGGAGGGATCGGGAACGGCGGAGGCGGTGGCCTCCCTGCGGGTGAATGCCCTCGAGGCCAGACCCTGTGCGGCGATCGTTGCGTTTCTCTCGCCACCGATCTGGATCACTGCGGCGCCTGCGACAGCGGCTGCGGGCGAGGCGAGCTCTGCGACGGCACCGGCAACTGCAACGTCGCTTGCCAAGTCGGCATGGTGCTCTGCGACGGACGATGCATCGACCCCCTGACGGACGAGCGCTACTGTGGCGCGCGTTTCGACTGTGAGGCGTTTCCGGGACAGTGGTGCCGCGCGGGCGAGCTCTGCAACGGGCGCGGGCAATGCGAGCTCAACTGCCAGGCGGGGCTCGTCAACTGCGACGGCCGCTGCATCGATCCGCTGAACGACGAGGGCAACTGCGGTGCCGGGCCGGACTGCGCCGAAAGCCCCGGACGGCAATGTGCCCCCGGCGAGATCTGCAATGGGAACGGCCTGTGCGTCGTCGAGTGCGCCGATGGCTTGGTGAAGTGCGGCGACCGCTGCATCGATCCGCTCACCGACGAAACCTACTGCGGAGCGGGTCCAATCTGCGGGCTCGACCCGGGAACGACGTGCGCCGCCGGGGAGCTCTGCAATGGGAGCGGCCAATGCGAGCTCAATTGCCAGAGCGGTCTCGTGGCGTGCGACCGGCGCTGCATCGATCCTCTGACGAGCGATACGCATTGCGGCGCCGGACCGAACTGCGTCGCGCAACCAGGCGACGTGTGCGCGAGCGACGAGCGCTGTGAAGCCGGGGTTTGCCAGAGCTTCACGTTCTGCCCCGAGCCGCTCACCCAATGCGACGAGGCGTGCACGCTGCTTTCGTCCGATCCCCTCCACTGCGGGAGCTGTGGGAACGTCTGCGATCCGACGACCACCTGCGCTGCGGGAGAGTGTCGACCACTTGCCGCGTGCACCAATCTCGCCCCCGCCGCCACCGGGGCGGTGGGTCCGGGCGGCGGCCACGTGCACCCTTTCTGGCCCAAGTCCTTGAACGACGGCATCGACGGAACGGCATGCACGGGCTGGGCGTGGGTGGCGAACCACGGCACGCCCGCGGGAGACTGGTTCCAGTACACCTGGCCCCAGCCCGTCACCGTCTCCTCCATGTTCATCGACGGCGAACGCGCGACGAATGCCGACTGTGGCGGCCCGAACGGCCGTGACATTCTGAGCGCCGAAGTGCAGTACTGGAACGGCGCGACCTGGGTCACAGCCGGACACATCGGCGGCCAGGAAAACTATCTCTTCGAGTTCCCCGCCCCCGTGACCACGACCGCTCTCCGCCTGTACGACGTCACCGCATCGCCCGGAAACGGGAATTCGCTCATATACGAGTGGTACGTCTTCGAAGACGCGTGCCCGGTGGTGGCAGAAAACCACTAGCGCGACGAACGGTTGCCGTTTGTCGCCCAGTTTGCCGCTGAGCTGCTCACCACGAGCTGCGGTTCGTCTTCACGACCTCGGCCGCTCGGGGTTCCCGCGTGTAGACCCAACCGAGCACGACCACTCCCACGCAAATCGCAACGTCGGCCACGTTGAACACCGGCCAGTACGGAACCTTCACGAAGTCGACGACGAAGCCGCGCAGCAAGCGGTCGATCAGGTTTCCGAGCGCGCCCGCGACGAGCAGCGCCACGCCGAAGAGCTCGGTGGTGCGGGCCGGGGTGCGCCGACGAAGCAAAAACACGACGCCGGCGAGGACCGCCAACGACTTGATTCCGCTCAGCAGCCAGAAACGCGCTTGCTCTCCGAGAACGGGCCCGAGCAAATTGAAGGCCATGTCGCGGTTTTCGGCGTAGGTCAGAAGAACGCCCCCGCGAAACAACTCGATCGGGTCTGCCTGGAAGTGGCTGACCGCCAACTGCTTCGTGGCGTGATCGCACCCAACGAGGGAGAGCGCGAAGAGGACCAAGACGAGGCCGCGAACCTTACCCATGACGCCTCAACCCGCCGCGGGGCGAGGGTATTCCCGTCTCTCGTCCCAGCCCACGTTTCTCCGGGGCGGCTCACGGCTCGCAAGTTCAGTTGCGCCGGCTGGCCAAAAATCCAACTCCACGGAAACTTTCCAACAACTCCTCGCGGGGGCCGGACCCGAAATCTTGAAGTTTTCCGGGCGAAGTGTCCCTGCGCTTGTCGGGACCCAGCTTGATTCTTCCGCTTCGCGAAGGATTTCCCCAAAAGCTCACCCCTCCACCCACACATGGGTACACCCGTGCGCGAACCCTGCTACACATGACGCCCCGGCGGTTGTTCCACCCACCCGGTGCGACCCCAGCCTTCGACCCATGAACAATCGACTGCCTCCCTCCTTTTCCTCGCTCGCTTCTGTTCGTTCGCTTCTCACCCTGAGCATGGCGGCCCTCCTCCTGAGCCTCCCCAGCGCCTGCCACTCGGACGCGCCCGGACTCAGCACACCAGCTCTGTGCCCCACTGGGCAGGTGGCTTGCGGCGCCTACTGCGTGGACACCAATTCCGACGAGCTGAACTGCGGAGCCTGCGGCGCCTCGTGCGGCACCGGACAGGCCTGCAACGCCGGCCTCTGTGAGTGCCAGGCAGGCCTCACGAACTGCAACGGGGCCTGTGTCGACACGATTTCGGACGGCGACAACTGCGGAGCGTGCAACGCGGCATGCGGAGCTGGCCTCAAGTGCTCTTTGGGGGCGTGCGCAGCAACCTGTGCCGCAGGCCTGCTCGACTGCGGCGCAGATTGCGTCGATTCGACCTCCAGCGTCTTCAACTGTGGCTCCTGCGAAAACACGTGCGAAGCCGGCCATGCCTGTGAGGGCGGCACCTGCGGTTGCAGCCCCGGCCAGACGGATTGCGGCGGCACCTGCGTCGACACGACGACCAACGGCTCTCACTGCGGCACCTGCTTCACGGCGTGTGGCGCGGGCGAACAGTGCAGCGGCGGCGTCTGCTCCTGCGCGCCCGGGCAAACGTGTAGCAACGGCACGGGTGGCGTCGTCGGCACCGGCGGCGTGACCAACACGGGTGGTGTCACCAATACAGGCGGCGTGGTGAACACCGGCGGCACCGGCGGGGGCACGACGAACTGCACGGACATCCGCCCGACCGGGACAAACTGGGACGAGGCCACGTGCGAGATGTGGGCCACTCTCACCACCGACTGCGACGCGCAGTGGTTTATCGACGGCGGCTACTGCCTCGAGAGCTGCGGGCGTTGCACCAGCACCAGCACCGGCGGCTCGAGCAGCGGGGGTACCGGCGGCACCGGCGGTTCGACCGGTGGCTCCGGAAACGGCGGCACCGGTGGCGGCACCCTCGGCGACGACAACCCCTGGGGCGGCGTGAACGGCGGGCAGTCCGGCTGGGCGAGCCGCTACTGGGACTGCTGCAAGCAAAGCTGCGGTTGGTCGGCCAACGCCGGCGGCAACCCCGTCAAGAGCTGCAACGAGCAGGGCAACCAGACCGTCAGCGCCGATACCGCAAGCGCCTGCGACCCCAACGGGTCCTCCACCACTTGCAATTCCTTCACTCCTTGGGCCTACAGCAACAAGGTGTCGTTTGGCTTCGTTGCGATGCACGCAGGCAACGGCTCACCCTGCGGCCAGTGCTACCACCTCGAGTTCACCGGCCAGAGCCACAACAACGCGAACGACCCCGGGTCACAGGCTATCGCGGGCAAGACGATGATCGTGATGGCGACGAACATCGGGGACGACGTCAGCGGCGACGGTCAAATGGATCTCCTGCTCCCGGGAGGTGGCACCGGTCAGAGGTACGGGTGCGACACCGCTTGGGGCGTGAGCAAAGGAAGCTCCGAACTCGGCGCGGTGTACGGTGGTCTTCGCGCTGGTTGCAGCGGCGACTTGAACGCCACCAAGCAATGCGTCGCGCAGAAATGCGAGCAGCTCTTCGGCTCCCGTGGGCTGACGGACATGTACGACGGCTGCTTGTGGTACGTGAACTGGTTGGAAGCGGCCGACAACCCCAGCTTCCGCTACGAGCCAATCGACTGCCCTCAAGAGCTCCGCAACGTCGCTTACTGAGGATTCGAACGGACTCGACGCCCCTGAGCTCCGGCTCGAAGAGTCGAGTAACGCGGCTCGGCTCAGGTCGAGTCCACGCGTAAGCAAGAGAAGCGGTTAGAGTCCACGCGTAAGCGAGAGAAGCGGTTAGCCCGAATGGGCTAACC
>JBNKGC010000208.1:0-10179 GCA_050289625.1 Polyangiaceae bacterium
GAGCACCGGAGCGCAGGGAAAACGAAGCCAAAACTCAAGATCGGCGGGCGTCCTGGTCCGTTAAGATACCGGCGGTGCCCGTTTCCCCACACGGCCAGCTTCAACCGCTCGAAGGAGGACCCGATCCGAGCACGCCTCCGCTATCCAGACTGTCAACATCGCACTTGATTGGAACTTTTCGCTCCGACCGTTGTCGAGCTGTCCAACCGGTCAGCGAAGCCGGAAAATCGCCTCATCGGCACGGGACGCGTACGATTCTCACACTCATTCGCCAGCCCACTTCGGACGACACGACCCTGCACATCACCGCGAAAAGGCTGCAATTCGGGCAAAGATGCGACGCGAATCCTTGTGGCCCTCGCTTCGATGTTCGCTACATTACGCCCTGCCTCCAAAATCCCGCGCGTCCGTCGCTTGACGACATTACACTCTCGTTGATATTCGCGGTGGACTCCTTCGCGAGCCCAGGCTGCGATCTCCCCCGACACGTCCTGATTCGAAAACATCCCATGGCTGAAAAGAACGAAAGCTCTGTTCTCTTCTCTCTCCAGGAGCTGATGAACCTGGAAGAGGAACGCATCCAGGAAGAAGAAGCCGAAAAGGCCGCGCGGGAGCGAGCCGAAAGGGAGCGCCTCGAGGCGGAGGCGCGCGCCAAGCGCGACGCCGAGGAGGCAGCGCTGCGTGCCGAGGAAGAGCGCCGCCGCGCCGAAGAGCTCCGCAGGCGGGAAGAAGAGGCGCGCCTCGAAGCCATCAGGCAAGCCGAGCTCGCTTCTGCCCAGCACGAAGCAGAGAACAAGGCCCGCCTCGCCGCGATGGCCGCGCAGCAGGAGCACGAGCAGAAGCTCGCTGCGCTCCAGCAAGATCAGAGCAAGAAGAAGCTGAAGGTCGGACTGGGCATCGCTGCCGGCGTTCTCGTCGTTGCCTTGGTGGGTGGCGGGATGGCGTTCAGCAGCGCTCAGGCCCAGGCCGAGAAAGAGAAGGCGGCCGCCGCCGCAGCTGAATTGGCTGCCAGGCAGGACTTCGAACGTCGTCAGCGCGAGCTCGAGCAGCAAATCGCGATAATCCAGAAGCAAGCAGAAGCCAAGGGCGCGCAGTCTGCGGAAAAGGAAGCCGAGCTCGAGAGGCTGAAGCAGCAGCTCGAAGACATGGGCAAGGACGGACCCCCCAAGAGCGGCGGCGGTGCTCGCCGGGCCCCGCGTCCCTCGGGTGGATCGAGCAAGCCGAGCGGCGGCTCCTCGAAGCCCTCGTGCCCGCCGGGCGATCCCATGTGCGGCACGCTCTAAGAGCGTGCGACTGCTCAAGAATGACAGGCTCGGGCCGACGCCCGGGCCTGTTTTGCATTGGTCGCAAGGGCCAAAGCTTCGGTGTATGACCGCGCGCATGACCAGCCCTCCCGACGCCCGCGCGCGTCTCGCCTTTGCCCTCGACTACCCGAGTCTCGGGGAAGCCCGTCGCGGAGCGGAACTCGTGGCTCACTCCGTGGGAGTCCTCAAGGTCGGGCTCGAGCTCTTCGTCAAAGAAGGGCCGGCGGCCGTGCGCATGGCCTCCGAGTTGGGATGCGAAGTATTCCTCGACTTGAAGCTCCACGACATCTCCAAAACGGTGGAGCGGGCCGTGGGCAGCGCCTGCCAGCTTGGTGCTCGGTACCTTACGATCCACGCTGCGGGGGGACCCAGCATGCTCGAGGCGGCCCGAAAGCGGGCGGAGAAGGAAGGCACGGGGTTGTGTCTCCTGGGCATCACCGTTCTCACGAGCCTCGACGCCTCCGATCTGGCGGCGGTCGGAGTCTCCGCCTCCCCGGGAGAGCAGGCGCTTCGTCTGGCCCGCCTCACCCGACAGCACGGCCTCGGGGGGCTTGTGTGCTCCTCGGCGGAGGTCGGGGCGATTCGGTCGGCCGTGGGGCCAGAGATGGTGCTGGTCACCCCGGGCATCCGGCCCACCGGTGCGGACGCGGGTGATCAGAAGAGGGTCGGGACGCCGGGGGATGCCATCCGTGCCGGATCGAGCCTGCTGGTCGTGGGTCGCCCCATCCGGGACGCGGCCGATCCGGCTGCGGCGGCGCGGAACATTCAGCTCGAGATCGCTCGGGCCACTTCGTCATGAAATCATTCGAAGGCACACACGCTCGCCTGGTGCTCGGTCAGCAGGCCGTTCGGGAAGCCATCCGCGTCCACGGACGAACACTTCAGGAAGTGCTCATCGAAGAGCGGCCCGGTCCGCGCACCCAGGCCCTCGAGCGGTTCGCCCAAGATCAGGAGGTGCCGGTGGTGCGCCGCGTTCCGCGCCACGAGCTCGAACGGCTCTCGGGGAAAACCCTGCATCAAGGGGTCGCCGCGCTGGCGCCCCCCCTTCGGCTTCACGAAGCAACCGAGCTCCTCGACCGACCCGATCTCCTGGCGATCGCCCTGGACGGGATCGTCGATCCTCAGAACTTCGGAGCGGTGATTCGCAGCGCAGTGGGTTTAGGGAGGACACCGATCATCTGGCCGGAGAACGCCTCGGCTCCTCTCACCCCGGCGACGTTCCGCGCCTCAGCCGGAGCGATCGAACACGCCACCCTGTGCCGGGTGCCCTCGCTTCCGTCCTTGCTCCGCGAGGCCTCGAGCCGCGGGGCCGAAGTGATCGGGCTGGCCCCCGAAGCCGACGTGAGTCTTCATGAGCTCGATTTGACGGGACCCACCGTCGTCGTCATCGGCAGCGAGCACACGGGCATGGCCAAAGCGGTCCGCCGGTCGTGCACTCACCTTGCGCGGCTCGTGGCGCCGGGCGCGGTTCAGTCGCTCAATGCCTCGGTCGCGGCGGGCATCACGCTCTACGCGGCTCAGATTCAGCGTTTAAAATCCAATACTTAGAGACCATTGTTCAAGCGACCTGAGAGCACCATCGAAATCGCTGAACAGACGCCATGTAAACAAAGATCCGCATTCCATTGAATGGAATGCGCCCCAGTGCGTCAGAACGAGCTGAATTGTTCAGCAATTGCCTCTAGTTACAGACCAGAGCCCAGGTGGATCCGGCGAGGTTTCTCGACCGTTCACGCGAGTTCTTGGTTTTTGATCGCCCGCCCTCAGGCGAGGACTCGAAGGAAGGCCCCGATGGCGCGGTCGACGTCGGCGGGGCTCGTGTCCTCGCCCAGACTGATCCGCACCGCGCTCGCTGCGCGCTCGCGCCCCGCGATCGCGGTGATCACCTCGGAGGGCTCGGTCGTACCAGCACTGCACGCGCTGCCACTCGACACGTGAACCCCCATGAGGTCCAGCGCCGCCACGACCTCGTCGCCACGCAGCCCGGTGAACGACAAGTTCGAAACGTGCGGCAGCCGATCGGCGTCACCGTTGCGCGTCACGCGGTCGGAGATCGCGAGCTCGAGGCGATCCCGTTCTGGAGCCAGAGCGGCGTAGGCGGCGCGTGACGCGTCGAGCCGCTCCAGCGCGACCCGAAAACCAGTCGCCGCCACGGCGTCCTGGGTCCCAGGGCGGAGGCCCCTCTCCTGCGCCCCGCCACGAAGCACCGGTCGAGGAGGACGCCCCGCCTTCCACAGGAGGGCACCGATCCCCTTCGGTCCACGAACCTTGTGGCCAGCGACCGCAACAGTGTCGGCCGCTTGGAGTTCCTCGAGGGAGCCGCGTCCGAGCAGCTGCACCGCGTCGACGTGCAGGCGCGCGCCCGCGCGGTGAACCACCTCGGCGATCTCCCGGATCGGTTGCAGCACGCCGGTCTCGTGATTGGCGGCCATCACAGCGACCACGACCCCCTCGGTCGGGCCCGAGAGCCGCTCGAGAGCTTCGCTGACGCCTTCGGGGCTGACCCTGCCGGAAGTGCCCACCGAAAGCCACGTGACGGGAGCACCTGCCAACTCGCGCTGCTCGGCTACGGCCACGACCGACGGATGCTCAATGCGACTCGTGACGATCCCGGCAGCGTCATGGAGAGCGAGGTTGTTCGCCTCGGTCCCGCTGCCCGTGAAGAGCACATCGCGAGGGTGGAAGCCGAGGGTTTGGCCAAGTACCTCCCGAGCCGCCTCCAGCTCTCCGCGCGCACTGCGACCCGCACCGTGCACGCTCGACGGATTGGCCCAAGCTCGCTCGCGGGCCCGCTCCATGGCCGCAAGCACCTCGGGGTGCATCGGTGTCGTGGCGTTCCAGTCCAGGTAGACCGGGGCAGCTCGGTCGCTCATCGTCGGGTGGGGACCGGCCTCAAACCGCGCCCATGGCTTTTTGTTCCGGCGCCCGGTCGGCCAGCACCAGGTAGAAGGCCGAGCCGCTGAAGCTCTCTCCGACGATGCTTTCCTCGGCGGGCGAGCTGACGCGAGCATCTCCGCCGTGGCCGAGGGCCACCCCCCGAACGATCGCCAGGCCGACCCCCGTCCCGCCGAAGTGGCGCGTGGGCGACCCGTCGACCTGGTAGAACGGCTCGAAGACCCGCTCCATCGACTCGACGGGGACTCCGGGCCCCGAATCGGCAACACAGACCTCGAAGTGCCCTGAAGCCAGACGCCGCACGCGTACCCCGACCCGACCACCGGTGGGTGTGAATTTCGCTGCGTTCTCGAGCAGTTGGTCGATGGCGCGCCGGACGCGGTCCGGGTCCCCGTAGCCTGCCAGACTGCCGAGAGCCGGGAGGTCGGTCACCAGCTGCAGCTTTTTCTGGTCGAAGGTGCGGCTGGCCGACTGGATCGCCACGCTCGCGACATCGACCAAGTCGTAGTTTCGGTGCGCGAACCGCATGCGCCCGGTTTCCATCCCCGTGACGTCGAGAAGATTGTCGATCAGGCCGCGAAGCCGCTGAACGCAGTCGTCCATCGCCTTGAGCGCCTTCACCTGGGGCGTCGTGAGCTCACCTAGCTCTTGGTCGATCAAGAGCTTCGTGTACCCGACGATGGGCGTCATCGGCGTGGAAAGCTCGTGGGAGATGTTGCGGTAGAACTCCTTTCGCGCCTGGTCGAGCTCGAGTAGACGCTCGTTGGCCGCGCTGAGCTCGGCCACCTTCTGCTCGAGGCGCCCCACGATGCGCTGCGACTGCATCCGGAGCTGCTCGCTGCTCTCGTCTGCCGGCATGCTCTCGCGGTGTCCACCGATGTACCCGTTGAGGGTGTCGACGAAGGTACGCGCATCGATGGGCTTCTGGAGGTAGCCGTCGCATCCAACCGCCAAGCTCGCGTCACGATTTCCCTCGGCGGTAATCGCCACGATGGGAACCTCCTCGAGGTGCTGCTCGGAACGAAGTCGCAGTGTCACCTCGTAGCCGTCGAGCCCCGGGATTGCGATGTCCACGAGCACGAGGTCATAGTGCCCTTCGGTGGCGCGCCGGATCCCTTCCAAGCCGTCAGCGGCGTCGACCACCTCGAACCCGGCGGGAGTCAGCAGCTTTCGGACGAGCAGACGATTGGCAGGATCGTCCTCGATGTGGAGCACGCGAGGCATCGAAACCGGAGTGTTATTCCCCTCTCCGCGGGTCAAAGCAAGTCCGGAGCGGCCGCCCATCTCGGGCGGGTGAGCGCCCTGTCTTCCAGCTGCGTACACGGGCGAAGGGACGCGGGGACAGCAAGAGGCGGCTTCTTGCGGCGAAGCAAGTGGCGCTCTAGTAGGGGGGCCATGCGTACCTCGTCGTCGTTCGGTGCCTTCCCTCGTACTGCTTCCCGCGCCTTGGCACCCTGGGCCCTGGCCCTTCTGCTCGGCTGCACGGGCCTCACCGCCCCGAGCGGAGAGGAGCAGCTCGACCCGAGCGAGGTAAAGACCGCCGTCCAGCTCAAGGCGGGTCAGACCAACGAGGTCACTCCCACCGAACCCGTTGCGCCGCCGAAGCCGGCCGCCCCGTCCCCTGCGGCCAAGGAGGAAGTCGTCACCGCGTCTCACCTGCTCGTCGCGTACGACGGCGCCCGTCGGGCCCCCAAAGGCATCCAGCGGACTAAGGAAGAGGCAAGGCGTCGCGCCGAGGCGCTGCTGAAGCGCGCGCAGCAAGGCGAAGACTTCAAGAAACTCGCCAAGGCTGAATCAGATGACCCCACGGCAAAGGGAAATGGCGGAAGTTTGGGCACCTTTCCCCGACGCGCGATGGTCAAGCCGTTTGCGGATGCCGCTTTCGCGCTGGAACCCGGCGGATTGAGCCAGGTCGTGGAGACCCCTTTCGGTTTCCATATCATTCGACGCGAGAAGTGATTCGCACCGCAAAGGGGATGCTCGCACCGCGCCGAACAAGGCTTTTTCGAGCTCACCGGAACGCCTAGGATCGCACGAGTGAGCGGCGCCCCTCCTCGAGCATCGAAAGTCCGAAAGCGCATCCTCGTTGCCGAAGATGATCCGGCCATCAGTCGACTCCTCGAGCGAGTCCTCGGACGAGAATTTGAGGTGTTCGTGGCGACCGACGGCAACCACGCGGTGGCACTGGCTGGACAACACAAGCCGCACCTCCTCCTCCTCGACGTCATGATGCCGGGGTTGGATGGGCTTGCGGTCGCCCGGCAAGCGCGTTCGTTACCCCAAATGCAGAGCGTGCCGGTGATCTTCCTGACAGCAAAGGACGGACCCATGGACGTCATCAAGGGCATCCAGTACGGGGCTCGTCACTACATCACCAAGCCCTTCAAGATCGACGAGGTCTTGAGCAAGGTGAAAAAGTCGCTGGGCTCCTGAATGCCCCGTCCGCACCTCCCCCACCCGTGACAACAGAAACAGCTGCGAAACCCGCCGAGTCGATTCCGCCTCTGGCGTCTTCCGTCGACTCGAAACCGCGCTCGGCGCCTCGACCGCGCGCGCCCCTCGCCTCGGAAGATCGAGCCGATCTCCAAAAGCGCGCCGCATTGGCCGCACTTTCGGGATTTCTGTACTTCCTCTCCTTTCCGGGAGTGGACGTCTGGCCCCTGAGCTTCGTGGCTCTCGCGCCGCTCATCGTCGCGCTCCGCGGTCTCACTCCCAAGCGAGCAGCTTGGGTCGGCTGGGTCGCGGGCTTCGTCTCCTGCGCGATCGGATTCTACTGGCTCCTCGAGATGCTGAAGACCTTCAGTGGGTTTCCGACGCCGCTGTGCTTTGTCTTCACCATGATTCTTGCGGGCTATCAGGCGGGACGCCTCAGCCTACTCGGGCTCCTGACGAGCCTTTCGGAGCGGCGGGGATACAGCCCGGGGCTCTCGTTTTCTCTCGCGTTCGTCGCCAGCGAAACCCTCTACCCGCTGCTCTTCCCGTGGACCTTCGGGGCAGCCGTGCACCAAGTGCCTGCGCTGGTGCAGGTGGGGGAAGTCGCCGGGCCGATCACCATCGCCCTCACTCTCGTGGCTCCCAACTGGGCCCTCGCCGAGCTCTGGCTCTGGTGGCGCAAACGTCGAACGGGCGACAGGGAGCCGCTACCGTGGCGGAAACTCGCAGTGCTCGGAGCGATTCCGCTGATTTCGACGGTCTACGGCGCGATCCGCATCAGCCAGGTGGACGCGGCGGTTCTCGACGCGGAGAAGCTTCGAGTCGGGCTCGTGCAGGCCAACATGGGGCTGATGGAGAAGCGCCAAAACCGCGACGAGGGGCTCCGGCGCCACATCCGGATGACACGGAAGCTCGTGCGGGACGAAGGGATCGGTCTGGTCGTCTGGAGCGAGACGTCCGTAGCCGGCGCCACCCGGGAAAAAGACGCGAAGAAGGCGTACGCGCGCACGGTGGGACGCCGCCTTGGAGTCCCCGGGATTTTTGGTGCGGTCTTGGTGAGACCGGTCGACGACGCACGCAAATACGTCCTGTTCAACTCGGCGCTGATGAGCGACAAAAAGGGGAACGTCGTCGGGCGCTACGACAAGCAGTTCCTGCTCGCATTCGGCGAGTACCTGCCATTCGGAGAGACCTTCCCGAAGCTCTACGAGTGGTCTCCGAACTCGGGTCACTTCACTCCAGGAACCTCCCTCGAGCCGCTGAAGCTCGGCGAACACGAGGTCGCGACGTTCATCTGCTACGAAGACATCGTCCCGAGCTTCGTGAACAGCATCATGAAGCACGGAAATCCCGAGCTTCTAGTGAACATCACCAACGACGCGTGGTTCGGCGACACGCTCGAGCCTTGGCAGCACATGGCGCTCGCGAAGCTGCGCGCCGTAGAGCAGCGTCGCTTCTTCATCCGATCGACGAACAGCGGGGTGAGCGGCGTGGTCGACCCCGTCGGGCGCCTGATGAGCCACACGCGCACCTTCGAGCGAGCGACGCTTGCCGAAGATGTCGCCTGGATGAACCTGTCCACTCCCTACCAGATCTGGGGCGACCTGCCCTGGTGGCTCCTCAGCGCCCTTTGCCTCGGCCTTGGGCTCTCTCCCTGGGGACGCCGGCGGCCCAATGGCGTGGACGGGACCTCCTGAAATCACCAGTGAGGCTCGAGCGTGCCTCGCACCGTGCGGTGGGTGCTGGGCTCTCAGGACCGGTGAGTGCTCTCGAAGATCCGGTCTGCGCTCGCGGGGACGAATCCCTCGTAGAGCTGACCGCCCGCGTCGCGGTGGCGAAGCGCAAATTCGTAGTAGCAGGTGGGGACGATGTGCTCCTGCCCGTCGGCAAAGGGAACGGGGACCCGGTCGGCCAGGGTCGAACCCTGTTCGAGCAGCGCCTCGCGTGAGCCCTTCACTCGCCCTCCCGCGGCGTTGATGCGGTAGCCAGCCTTCTCGACGAAGGCGAGCACGTCCTCGACCCCGGAAAATGCCTCCAAAGCGTTGATGCTCACCGTGAAGTGGTTCGGCCGGAGCCCGAGTGCTGCCAGCCACCCCGCGTACTCGCTCTCGGCAGCCAGGGCTTCGTAGGCGTCGAACGCCGGAGGCGGCCAGGGGCGTCCCGACATGAGCACGCTCGGGCCCTCCTCGAGCTCGAAGATCTGGGCCACCAGTTCGTCGATTGCCTCCCGGGCCCCAGGGGAGAGCTCGTCCACCAGAAGCTCGCTCAGAAAGATGCGCGGTGAGCCCGGACAAACGTATGCCCGGGCACGCAGGTGTTTCTCGGCGAACCGGTATTCGTCCAAGCACTGGTACCCCAGGGACAGCACCCGTGGCTCGAGGGCCTCGATGTCGATGGGCGGCCGGGCGAAGGTGCGGAAGGCCACATGATCGTTTTCTACCCGCTCCCCCGCTTCTTCGAAGCGCTCCCGGATCGCTGCCGCATTCGGAGCGATCTTCACGAAGTCTTGCCAGAGGCGCTCGAAAAACTCGGTTCGATCCAACGTGATCCCCTCCCCCAGTGTACAGCGGCGATTGCTCCCGGCGAGTTCAGAAACGCGACCGACTGCTGCAGACTGCGCCCCGCAAAATCGCGGCGTGAACAGCGCGGCGCCCCGCCTGCGGGCGGAACAGCAAGTCGGGCCGCTTCGCCAACCGAGAATCCGCGACAGAAAAGTCAGGGGTCGCTCGATCGGACGCTCCGCGGCCGGCGGTGTGGAAGTGCCAAAAGCTCCCACGATGTCGCACCAAACCCTCGCCTCCACCCCCGTTATTTGATGCGGTAGCGGGAATGCGTTCTCCGTCGTGCGCGTACCGTTAGCCAGTGAGGGTCGAACCTTTGGGTTCCGGCACGAAGGATGCAACAATCCTTCCTCCGGGACCGGAGCAACGGTCCCAAGAAGCTTTTCACCCTGCCCATCCCGCTGACAGGAGCTCGGAAATCCCCATGACCTTGCGTAAGACTCTCTCCGTCGGACAGTTTTTCACCCTCGTTCTCGGCGCGAGCCTCGCGTTCGCGGCCTGTACGGTCACCACGGACGACGATGTCGACGACGACGACCACTTCGGCACTGGCGCGACCGGGGGCGGCGTCGCTTCAGGCGGTATGGGCGGCGACACCGGAACTGGCGGCGAGACGACGAGCGGCGGCAGTGGAGGCACCGCCTCGGGCGGCACCGTAGCCACCGGCGGGATGGGTGGCGACGTTGCCACGCTCGACTGCCACCTGGACGACACGGTGCAGGGGACGCCATATCCGACCGACGAACCCAACGACGAAGCCTGCCTCGAGTGCGCACGAACCCAGTGCGCAGACGAGTATGCGAACTGCTACGCCACGTCGCCCGACAGCGCCTGTGGCTGGGATCTCTCCAGCGGTCCCGGAGAGTTCGGCGACATGGACAAGTGCTTCCAGGCGCTGGCAGCTGCGAACAACTTCGTGGGAGACGACACTGATGTCGAAACTTGCGCCGCTGTCTCCGCCGCGGATTCCTGCGGAACGGTTTCCG
>JBNKGC010000209.1:0-10130 GCA_050289625.1 Polyangiaceae bacterium
GTAGGCCGAGGAGTGACGAGGCGTCGAGCACCCCCGGCGAGCGAGGAGCGAGTCGCGGGAGCGGAGGCGGGAGTTGGGGGTGAGGAGCGGCGATTCATTCGCCGCGACGAGGGGGGCTGGGAAAGCCCCCCTAAAAAAATGACCTCAGGCGAGCGCTTCGGTCTTGTACACCGGGTAGCCAGCTGGTGCGCGAACCGCGTACGAGAGGCAGAGGAGCTCGATCAAGACGAGGCGGTAGACGGCGTGCACCTGGTCGACGTCGATGCCCTCCGTATGCGCGTCGATGGTGGCGTCGATGTGCTCGTGCACGAAGCTCAGGAGATCGGGCTGCTCCATGGCGATGATGTCGTCGCTGTCGAGCGCCTCGGTCGGATCGCTGCGTCGGAGCTCTTCGTCGAGACTCAAGAGCTCGATGGTGGCGTTCAGCTCGGCCTCGTCGACTTCGTCGATTTCGGCTCCGTGAGCTCGCTCGAACGCGAGCCAGACCGCGAGGGTCAAGAAGTAGCCGAGCGCGAGCGCCGTTTCGTCGAGCGGGTCGCCGAGGGTGTCTGCGATGCGCCCCGCGATGATCGGCTGCGTTTGCTCGAAGCGGTCGAACGCGTCATCCAGTTCGGAGCGGACGTCTTCGTCGTCCACCATCAGGGTTTCGCGCACGGCGTCGAGGGTGGTGGCGCTGACACGCGCATACCCCGGTACGGGGCGGATGGCGGACTTCCGGACCCACACATTTTTCGATGTAGCACGGCTGCCCGGACGATGTGACGTTGACATTCATCGCTCGACTCGGAGCCCCGGAGTCGAGGTGCGAGAATAGCGCTCGCGAGGATGCATTCGCTCTCACGGGCGTGTCAGCACGCGCACGTGCGATCGGTTGACCCACCCGGTCGTCGACCCCCACTGAACGCGGGCGAGGCCGCCTTTCATTTCCAGAACTTGAACGTCCTGCCCTTCGAAGATGCTCGAAGGTTCCTTGCTGCGGGCACGGCCTTGCTCATCGAGCAGTCGAGCGCGTTCGACCACCACGACGGCGGGTTCCGAGTTCAGCCGAAAATGACGCGCTGCCGCCGCGCCGGCTCCAGCCAGGAGCAGACTCACCCCACCCACGCCGACCAGGATTGCGCCAGCCAGGGCGAAGCCTGGCGCGTTTCGGCGCAACCGCAGGAGCAGTCCCGCGGTGAGAATCAGCGAAGCGATCACGGCGAGCCCAACCCAGGTGGTCTCGGTGAGCAAACCGACCAGGGCGCGGGACAGGCTCTGATGCTCACTCACCTCAGCGCCTTTTTCGCGCGCCCGTTGTCGCGCGATGTGATCGCGAATGGCCTGAAGCGCCTGCTCTGCGACCGTGTCTTTCGGGCGGAGCAAGAGCGCTTCCTTCATGCCAGCAGCGGCGTTGCCCCAGTCGCCTGGACGCGCCGAAGTCGTGCTCGCCCGCCGTGCATAGGCAAGGCCCCGGTTGAAGCTGGCGTCGGGGTGGACGAAGCCTTGGTCCGCGAGCAGCTCGAGCTCGTCGATGGCTTCGCTGGGTGCCCCGCGTTCGAGTGCGGCGCGGGCCTCCTGGAACCTGGCGGGAGCGGTACTGGCCTCCTCCGCTCGAGACGCCGTAGCCATGAAGCAGATCAGGCAGGCGGTGCGAAGGAGCACGCGCCAAGCGCGGTGCATCGGGTCGGCGATCATCCGCCACCTCCGGAGCCAGCACGCGAAAGCAGGGAGCGCACCGTGACTTCGGCCCTCTTGCCGATGTCCTTCAGATCGCCGCTCGCCGTGAAGCGAAACGCCTCGATGTCTTTGGTCAGGGCGACGACGTCCTGGGCGAGCGTCTCGTCGAGACCGCGATCGCCGAGCGCTCGCGCGAGGTTCGAGCGCAGGATGCCGCGGGCCTTGAGTCCCGTTGCTGCCTCCACCGACTCGAAGACGGCGCGTTCGTAAGCTGAGGTCGCCTCTTCGGTTCGTCCATGGGAAGCGGCAGTTCGGGCCTCGCCCCGAGCGGACCTGGCTCGCGCAGCTGCCGTCGAGCCCACTTCCTTGCTGCGCTGCGCCAGGGCTCGCGCGGCCCGGGTGAGGCCGGACGCGAGCGGGATCGAGAGAGGCACCAAAAGCAGCGCCAGCCAGAAACCGCGCAGGTCAGTCCAGGGTGGACCCGAACGAGTGAAGGGCCCGAGCTCGGAACGAGGCTCGATGCTGGAGAGCAAATCTCCGCTCGCGTTTGTCTCGGAGGGAGGAACGGCACCGGCCACTTCTCGCACCGTGAGCGGGCCTAGCGTCGCTCGCGCAACTTCGTAGCGACGTCGATCCGGATTCCAGTAGGGCAGAGTGAGCTCCCCGAGGTCGACGGTTCCCGCTTTGCGGACGCGAACGACCCACCGAAAGACTCTCTCGCCGCCGATGGCGTCGCCATGAGGACCGACTTCACCGCGGACGGATGGTTCGAGCCACTCGATACCCGCCTGTTCGGGAGGCGTGAGGTGCGTGGGCAGATGCCCGACGCCGGCGAGCTTGGCCGTGACCGACACCATGCTGCCCTGAGCGACCTCCCGGGGTTCGACGGACGCCTGGAGAGAAAAATCGCCGACGTCTCCGATGTGATAGCCCGGAGGGCGTCCATCGACCGGCGGCTCTCCGACGATCACTGTGAGCGGTTCGCTCCGCACCAAGAAACCGAGCTGGTGCGACGAAGAGGGGTAGCCGCGCCCCTGCACAGCCACCTGCATCGAGCCAATCGAAAGATCGCCAGAACGCAGGGGGAAGAGAGCGATTTCTCGCAGCTTGACGACGTGCCAGATGGAGTCGCCGATGCGAATTCGGTACGTAGGCTCGGCCGACGACGATTCGACGACCGGGTAAGAGAGGAAGTCGGCCGTGGAGGGCTCTTTGGGATCGAGGTCCCGGAAGCGACCTCGGCTTCCGTACGCATAGACCTTCAGGGTTACCTCCTGGCCGACGACGGCTCGCTTCGGACTGACGACGGCGCGCAGGAAGGCGACGGGGTGCGGGGCTTTGTCGATTTGGATTTCATCGGGCACCCCGGACGAAGTCGACGAGTCACCCCACAAGTCGAAGTCGTCGTCCCCTCCCACGGGGGGCCTCGGAAAAGGGCGTCCGAACGGGTCACCGCCGAACGGGTCGCCACCGAACGGGTCGCCACCGAAGGGGCCCCACGGATCGAGCCAGCTTCGCCGCCGCGGGCGAGAAGGACGCTGGGCTTGGCTCTTGGGAACGACCCGCACCTCGATGCTCTGGCCCCGAACTTCCCCCCCACCGACGTCGAAGACGGCGGGCCCCACGACGAGGGTTCCCTCTTTTTGTGGGGTGACGGTCCACGTGGCTTGAAGCCCCTGGCGAACGTCCACGCGACCGCGCGCCATCGTGACGCGGCGTTCCGGCATCACGCTGGGGCCGTTGACGTCGGCTGAACCCTTGACCGTGAGCCGCGCCGAGCTGGGGCTAGGATCTCCCTGACCGCCGAGCGCCGTGGCGCGCACCAAGAGGCGCTCGCCTACCGCGATTTCGCGCGACGAGACCTGCATCTGCACCCGTACCCCTCCGGCCCCCGACGATGGCGGAGCCGCGGGCGCTTGGGCGCCTGCGGGGACCACCCAGGCGCAAAGGAGCACCAGCAACACGGTGAGGAGAGCGAAAACTCGCTTCACTTGTCCTCCATAGTTCCGCGGACTCTGATGCGCCTCGAGCGCTGCTGTGCGTCATGCTGTTGGAAGGTGGGCGCGTGTTCCAGCTCGTCGAGGATGCGGTCGTCTTGGCTTGCCGAAGGGCCGGTCTCGCCGGGGGGCGCGCTGCCCGCAGCTCCAGGCGAGGAACGGTCCTCGTCCGACTTCTGCCCGGGCTCGGCTTGGTCGGCCTGCTTCTCTTGTTCCTGTTTTTCGTCGCCCGACTCGTCCCGAGGCTTTCCGTCCTCGCCTTCCTCTTGGTCGCCTGGCTTTTGATCGGCGTCGTCGCCTTCGGACTTTTGCTCGTCTGACTTTTGGTCTTCCTCGCTGCCCGATTGGTCCTCAGGCTTCTGCCGCTCGTCTTTTTGCTGATCGCCCTCGTCCGGCTTCTCTTGCTGCTCGTCCTGTGAAGAAGACTGCTGCTGCTCCTGCTCCTGCTTTTCCTTCTCCTTTTCGGACTCTTGCTGGCGGCGTAGAGCGACGGCGCGGTTGTGTGCGGCGTCCCGCCCGAGGCCGTCTCCCTCACCCTCCGGGGTTCCAGGGATCAGGGTGAGGGAGGCGTCGTAGGCCTTCACGGCCGCCTCGTAGTCTTGGCGCAGGAACTCGAGGTTCCCGATGAGGTAGTGGGCTCGCGCTCGGAGCTCGGCGGGCACCGCCCCATCTCCCGCGATCGGGCTCAAGAGGCGCAAGGCGCACTCGATCTGCTGCTTGCGCCCTTCGACGACGGCTGGATCCGGTGGCGGGGCGCCCGGTGCGGACGCCGCCGGTGGCGCTTCGAAGGGGTCGCCGAGTTTCTCCGCCTCTCCGAAGAAACCGAGTCCCAAATCGAAGGTGGCATCGGGCCGCTTTCGGACGCGATCGACCACGCTGATGACGCCTTCCTTGCAGGCGCCCGTTCCCAGGTACTCGGTGAGGATTGAGACGGCCTCCTCACTCTTTTCGCTCTTCAGTGCCGCCACCGCCTCATCGACCACCGGCGAGTAGCGTTCGAACAAACGGTCCGCCACGTCGCACCCGAACAATCCGGGAGCCGAGAGCAGGATCAAGCTCGCACTCGTCGCGCGCCGGTGCCGCTGGCGCCGGAGGCTGCGCCGGCGCGTTCGGGGCGGGGGCTCGGCTTTCAGTGGCTTCCGACGAGCGCTACTTCCGATCGACGCTTCGAGGAGCAGGAACAGGACAGCCAGGGCGAGGGGATAGGTGTAGACGTCGTCGTAGACGGTTTCGACGCGTTCGGAGAGCTCCTCGGTCATCTGACGTCGAAGCCTCTCGGTGATCTGCTCGAGCCCGGTCTTGCCCTTCTCGGGACGAATCAAATCCCCGCCGCCGACCGACGCGATCTCGCGCAGGGTGGCTTCCCCCTGCGCCGATAGCGCGGTGGTCAGGATGCCGCCCTGGGAATCGCGGCGCATCCCGTGAGACTCTCCGTTTTCGTCGACGTCGGGGATTGGAACGGGCTCGCTTCCACCGATCTGCACGACGTGGATCGTGATCCCGTCTTTGGCCGCGCTCTTCGCAACCGCGACCGGATCTCCTTCGAGGTCCTCACCGTCCGTCACCAGAACCATCACGCGCGCGTGCTGACCGCTCTTGGGATCCCGATCGAGAAGCTGCCGACCCGATTCCAGCGCGCGCGCGATGGCGGTTCCCCCGATGGGCATGTCGTTGGGTTCGAGGCCTCGGAAGAACTGGGCGATGGCCGCACCGTCGCTCGACAGGGGGAAGCTCATCGCTTCTCCCGCGAAGGCGATCGCGCCGAAGCGGGCCCCGGGCAGCTGCCTCACCAGATGGCTCATCTCGGCTTTGGCACGTGCCGTCCGCGACGGAGTGACGTCGCGTGCGTACATGCTCTTCGAGTAGTCCAGCACCAACACTACGTCGAGGTTCGTGGCCGGGATCAGCCGGGTGCCCCGTCCGTATTGCGGTTGAGCGGCGGCCACGAACACGAGGACGAGTGCCAGAACGAGGAATACTCCACGCAGGGCGCGCCGGGGCCCGGTGCGACCCGTCCTCAAGCCTTCGACCAACTTCTCATCGCCGAAGCGGCGGAGGAAGCGCTGGTGACCGAAGCCGCCCAGGACGAGCAAAAGGGCGACGAGGGCGGCGAGGGCGCACCCGAAGAGCCACGTCGGTTCGGCGAACTTCATGGGAACCTCCGGAGCACGAACGCGGAGAGGAGCGCTTCGATCGCGAGCAGCACCACGGCGGGAAGCAGGAGGTACCGGTAGAGATCCTCGTAAGTTGCCTGCGCAGCCTCGAATCGAGTCTTCTCGAGGCGGTCCAGAACGTCGTGGAGGCTCGCTTGGAGCTTCGCCGCATCGCTTGCGATGTAGCTCGACCCGCCGGTCGTTTGGGCCAGCTCCTGGAGGAGCTCGGGGTTCGTCGGGAAGGCGACCGACTCGTAGCGAGGACGCCCGAAGAGGTCGAATCCTCGATGGATCCGCGCTTCCTCGCCCTCGCCGATCTGAATCGTGAACACCTTGGCGCCGATCACGTTGGCCAGGTGTGCTGCGTACTGAGGCGAGAGCTTTCCACCCTTGTTGTCGCCGTCTGTGAGCAGGACGACTGCTTTGCTCTTGGCGTGACTCCGCCGGAGGCGCGCAACGGCGACGCCCAGCGCATCGCCGATTGCGGTGCCGTTGGGGTCGATGTTGTTGAGTTGCATGCGACTCACCAGTTGGTCGAGCAACTGGTAGTCCAAGGTCGGGGGCGACAGGACGTAGGCACTCTTGCCGAAGACCACGACGCCGATGCGGTCCGTGCGCCGGCGTGAGATGAAGTCACGGAGGACCGCCTTCGCAGCTTCGAGGCGCATGGGGAGGACGTCGGCGGCGCTCCTCTGTGTGTACTTTTCGAGATCCTTCGGGAGCTGGTCCATCACCGCTTGCATGGACCCCGACAGGTCGAGCACGACCACCAGATCGATGCCCTCTTCCTCTGCCGTGGCAGGGCGCACCGTGCTCACGGGTCGCGCGAGGGCGAGGATGCAGAGACTGAGTCCTACCGTGCGCAGCACGCCGGGGAGATCGCGCAGGTGAGAGCGAAGTCCCCGGGGGCCACCTCGAAGAGGGGCCACGGTGCCGAGACGAACCCGTGCGGAGCGGCGATCCACCCCGTAGGTCGTCCTCCAGATCACGAAGGGTATGACGAGAAACCCCAGGAACCAAAGGGGTCTCTGCCACGACACGTCGAGCCATTCCGCCCCGAGACTCCCCGCGGGATAGGCCACCGCGAGAAGAGCCGACGCGATCACGAAGAAGAACGCGAGCACCGTGCGGATCACGCGGTTCTTTCGGACCGAGCGCTCCGCCTTCTTCGCGCTTCTCGTCGTCGATTGAGGCAGCACTGCCCTGCGGGGCCGCTTCATTGCTTCGCCTCCTCGGGGTCTTGGAACTCCGGGGGCGGCACCGTGCGATCGACGATGCTTTCCGCCTGCTTCAGGTAGTCGGCACACTCGGAAGCGCCCGGCGTGCGACGCGCGAACTTCACGAGATCAGCCTGACGCAGAAAAGCTTGCATCTCGGGCAGATTCGGAATGACGGGACGAACGCTTTCGAGGATCCGGATTGCTTCGTGAGAGGTGCTCTCCAATCCGTCGAAGCCGTAGCGGTCGCCGAGGTACTTTCGAATGGTGTCCGACACTTGGTCGAAGTGCTCTTCGAGGCGCCCGCCTTCGATCAGACGTCGCCCCGCGATGTCGCGCAGGGACTCATGCGCCACTTCCCAGGGGGGACGGGGCGGGGGCGGCGGTGGCCCTTGAGGACGTTTGCGTCGGAAGCGCACGAGCAGCCATGCAACCAGCGCGCCGACAGCCAGAGTGACGAGCCCCATCAGCGTCAGCTCCTGCGCTCGCGTCCACACCTCTCGTTGGCGTCGCGGCTCGGGGTTGGGGCGTGGCGGCGCGCCGGGTTCGTTGGCGAGGGGATCTTCGACCAGGATCTCGTGCGGCTCCGTGCAAACCACGAACACGTCGCCGCTTGCGCGCGCCATGGTGATCGGCAGTGGCGGCAGGGTGAGCGTGTGGCGCCCCGCCTCGGGCGGCAGGGGAACGACCGGTATCGTCAGGGTGGAGACGGCGCCCTCGCCGTCCTCTCCTTCGACGCGTTCGAGCTTGGGGGGCGCCGTTCCCTCGGGATCGGGCAGCACGAATCCGCCCGCCTTCGCTCCGAGCGAGGGCGGGGTGTGTTCGAGCACTCGCTCTCCGGGAAGGTGGTGCACTTCGACTACCAGTTTCGCCGCGTGTCCAGCGAGCCCCCGGGTGGGAAACGTCTCCTCGATGCGAGGTCGCTCGCGCCCTTGTGGGAGCCGCTCCACGCAGCTCGCCGGCGGAGTGTCCTCGTCGGTCGCGTCGCCGGCGGGCGTGGTGTCACTGGCAGGCCCGCCAGCGCTGGCGCCGCCTTGTGGTAGGGCGACGGCCGAGTAACTCGCCAGAAGACCGAGCAGGATGACTCGAAATACTCCGAGCTTTCGAGGGACGCGGCAGCTCAACGGTGCGCCCTCCGAGCGCGCCGCGCGAAGAGCTCCCGGAGTGGGCGAACGTAGGGAGTGTCGGTGCGCACCACGCAGTGGTCGAGGCCGAGGCGGCGAAAGCTAGAGAGCTGCTTCTCGCGGCGCCTCTTCACGTGGCGTCGGTAGTGACGCCGGACCTCTTCGCTCGAGGTGTCCACGAGGATGTCCTCACCGGTCTCGAAATCTTCGAAGGAGGCGAGTCCGACGTTGGGAAGCTCGTCATCCCGGGGATCGACCAGAACGATGGGGATCAGGTCGTGCTTGGCGGCGGCCAGAGCCAGCTCGTGATCGAACCCTTCGGCGAAAAAGTCGCTGATCAAGAACGCGACGCTGCGGCGCCGAGCCACGTGGAGCAGGGTTTCGAGTCCCGCGCGGAGGTCGGTGCCCCGCCTCTGGGGCTGGGAGCGGAGGATCTCACTCACCACGCGCAGGCCGTGCTTCTGCCCCTTCTTCGGGGGTACCAGCTTTTCGACCTGGTCCGTAGTCAGCACGAGTCCCACGCGGTCGTTGTGTTGGATGGCCGAAAAGGCGCAGAGGGCCGCGACTTCGGTGGCCAGGCGCGCCTTGCTCATGCTTCGGGTGCCGAACAGGGAGCTGTGTGATTGATCGACGAGGAGCATCACCGTCATTTCGCGCTCCTCGAAGAACACCTTCACGTAGGGGTCCTGCATTCGCGCGCTGACGTTCCAGTCGATCGTGCGAATGTCGTCACCGGGTTGGTACTGGCGGACCTCGCGAAAGGCGAGTCCCTGCCCCTTGATCACGGACGTGTAGTTGCCGGCGAGCTGCTGTTCGTTGGCGAGCCGGTTCGTCGTGATTTGAATTTTGCGAAGTGCTTTGAGGAGCTCCTTGGGGATCACGGGAGCCTGGCCTTTCGCTTCGAGGGATTTGGTCTGGATTGGTAGGGAGTCGACCGAGCTGTATTCAGGGGACCTCGACGACTTCGAACACCCGGCGCACGATGTCCTCCGCAGTCACCTCTTCGGCTTCGGCTTCGTAGCTCAGAACCATTCGATGCCGCAGCACGTCGGGGCCGATGGCCTTGACGTCTTCTGGGGTCACGTACCCCCGATGGCGCAAGAACGCATGGGCGCGCGCCGCCAAGTTCAGGGCGATGCTGGCCCGCGGGCTGGCACCGAACTCGATGAGCGGTGCCAGGTCGTCCATGTTCCTCGCCTCGGGCTCGCGCGTGGCGAACACCACATCCACGATGTAGTCCTTCACGCGATCGTCGACGTAGATGTCTCGTACGACGCGACGGGCTTCGAGTAGCTGCTCGGGCGTGGTCTTGGCATGGGCGGTCGCAGTGCTCACCCCCGTCATGCGATCCATGACCTTCCGCTCTTCGTCGCGAGTCGGGTACCCCACCTTGATCATGAGCATGAAGCGGTCCATCTGCGCTTCTGGCAGGGGATAGGTCCCCTCCTGCTCGATGGGGTTTTGCGTCGCCATCACCACGAAGGGATCCGGTAGGGGGTAGCTGCGGTCCCCGATCGTGACCTGCCTTTCTTGCATCGCCTCGAGCAGGGCGCTCTGCACTTTCGCCGGGGCGCGGTTGATCTCGTCGGCGAGGACCAAGTTGGCGAAGACCGGGCCGAGCTTTTCCGTGAACTCACCGGTCTTTTGATTGTAAATGGTGGTTCCGATCAGGTCGGCGGGCAGCAGGTCGGGTGTGAACTGGATGCGCGCGAATTTCGCGGCGATGGCGTCACAGACGGTGCGCACCGTCAGGGTCTTGGCGAGCCCCGGCACGCCCTCCAAGAGGACGTGGCCCCCCGCAAGTAGACCAATCAGGATGCGCTCCACCATGTAGGATTGGCCGACCACCACCTTGCCGATTTCCGCGACGAGATCGTCGATGAACGAGCTTTGCTCGGCTACCATTTCGTTGAGCGCGCGTACGTCCTGCATGAAGCTCCTCCGGCCCGCGCGTATAGCGTGGCCGCGGCTCGCTAGACAATC
>JBNKGC010000210.1:0-10123 GCA_050289625.1 Polyangiaceae bacterium
CTCGGTTTGTTGCTGCGCAGCCGCGCCCTACGCTCCGGCGGTTCGTGAAGGGGCTCGTTTGCACTCAAAGGCAGTCGGAAAATACTCGGTCGAAGAGGAGCTCGCCGAGGAGCTCGTGACCTTTTTCGCCTGGGTGCAGCCCGTCGTGCGATCGGGTCTCGTAGTCCGGGCACAGGCGCTCGGGATCGCCGCAGGAGAGCAATGGATAGGAGTCCACCGCGTGCTCGATCCGCCCCGCCTCGGCTTGCTCCAAGATCCAGTCGTTTAGCTTCTTGGTATTTTCACCGCGGCGGGCGTTGTAATAGCGTGTGAAACCACTCCAAGGACTCACGGTGACGGCGACGACCTCGAGGCCGGCGGTGTTCGCGCGGTCGTAGATGGCTACCAGATCGGTCTCGATGCGCTCGTTCGTGCGCCCGGCCGTCAAATCGCTGTAAAGGTCATTCACTCCCCCGTAGACGATCAGGTGTGTGTAGCTACCCGCCGCGACGCGTGGCAGCAGATCACGCTCGAGGCGGCGGCGCATCTGATTCGTCATGTCGCCACCACGTCCGTAATGGTCGAAGCGGCTCTTGGGGCACCGCGTTGCGAGGTAGCGGAGGTAGCCGCCGCCGCCGACGCGCTGATCGGTGATCGAGTCGCCCAGCGCGGCGACCACGTACTTGCGCTTCTTGCCTGCCGGAAGAGTGGCCGGGGCGTCTCCTGGCGGCGCCTCCTCGGCGGGGCCCGCTGACGGTGCGGGAGAGGAGCGCGCGGGTTGGGGAGGTGGGGAGACCACTGTTTCCGGCGGCGCTGTCTGCGCTGACTTGGCTGCCGACTGCTCGGAGACGTCACCACGCCGGCACGCGACCCCGAGCACCACGGCGCCTACCAATGCGCAGGCCAGATGATCAGGGATTTTGCGAAGCAGAGTGGAGCGTTGCATCGTCGTTCCGTCGCGCGGTCACGCCTTGGGGCGGACGGGCGGTTGCCTGGGCCGCGGCGCTATCGTGGCGGGCTACCACGGATCGCGGAGCCACGCTCGCGGGCTTCTCACATGCGCTCGACCACGTCGATTCCGAGCAGATCGAGGCCCCGGCGCATCTGTCGTGCGGAGAGGGCGGCCAAACCCAGTCGGCTTTGTCGCACCGCACCTTCGGCCTTCAGAACCGGGTTCGCCTCGTAGAAGCTCATGAAGCTTTTCGCCAAATCGTAGAGGTGATCGGTCAGGAGGTGGGGTAGCGAACTCTCGGTAGCCTGGTGCACGACTTCTCCGAAACGCACCAGCACGCGCCCCAGGCGCTCTTCGGTGGGGCTTTCGAGGCGGATCTCGCCGCGCACCGCTTCGAGGTCTTCGCCTCCCTTGGCGAAGATGCTGGCGACGCGTGCGTACGCGTACTGGAGATACGGGCCTGCGTTTCCGTTGAAGCTCACCAGTTTGTCGGGGTCGAACTGGTAGTCGCTCGCGCGATTCTGGCGCAGGTCGGCGTACTTGACCGCACCGATGCCGACGGCTCGTGCCACTTTCGGCACGGCGCGCTCGTCGAGGTGGAGCTTGCCTTCGGCGATGCCTTCTTCGATGCGTTCTCGTGCGCGTTTTTCTGCCTCGTCGAGCAGCGAGGCCAAGGTGACCGCCTTACCGTCCCGTGTCTTCAGGGGGCGCCCGTTTTCGTCGAGTACCGCGCCGAAGGAGATGTGCTCGAGCTCCAGGTCCATACCGAGCAGGTCGGCGACGGCGAAGAGCTGCGTGAAGTGGAGGTGTTGCCGCGCATCGACGACGTACAGGCACTTTTCCGCCTTCCACTCTTCCTTGCGGAACTGCAGCGCGGCGATGTCCGTCGTCGCGTAGAGGAAGGCGCCGTCGCGCTTTCGCACGAGGAAGGGCTCCTTCTGCTTTTTGAGCTGCTTGGGTGCGCCCTCGATCTCCTGCCAGAAGATCCCCATCGCGCCCTGGTCTTCGCGGGCAAGCCCCTTGTCGACCAGGAGCTCTACCACGCCGGCCAGTCGATCGTTGAAGGCGCTCTCGCCCATCCACTCATCGAACACGACTCCCATGCGCTCGTACATCACGTCGAGCTCCTTGCGCGTGGTATCGACGAAGGTCTTCCAGAGGCCGATGTTCTCCGCATCGCCCGCCTGGAGCTTCGCGAGTTCGGCGCGAGCGCGTTCGGCAAATGCTTCGTCTTCTTTCGCCTTCGCCGAGGCGAGCTTGTAGACGCGCTCGAGCTCTTCGATGGGGTGATCGCTCAGGGCGTCCAAATCGCCGAGCTCGCGCATCCCGACGAGGAGCAGCCCGTACTGCGTGCCCCAGTCGCCCAGGTGATTGTCACCAATGACGTCGTGTCCCACGAAGCGCGACAAGCGACACAGGGCATCGCCGATGATGGTCGAGCGCAGGTGACCGACGTGCATCTGCTTGGCGATGTTCGGTCCGGAAAAGTCGATTACGATCTTCTGGGGCGTTTCGACCCGAGGGACGCCGTCGCGCTCGTCCGCGAGATCCTTCGAAAGCTGCTCGCCGATCCACTTTGCATCGAGACTCAGGTTCACGAAGCCTGGACCCGCCACCTCCGCGCGCTCGATGGCCGGATGCTCTGCGAGCTTTTCGGCGAGGGGTTCGGCGACGTCGCGCGGCTTCTTGCCGAGCCGCTTGGCGAGCGCCATCGCGGCGTTGACCTGGTAGTCCCCGTGGCGCGGATCGGTCGTCGGACGCAGCAGGGCAGGGGACTTCTCCCCAGTGACTGCCTCGATGGCATCCGTGGCCAGCTCGTCGAAGAATCGCTCGATGCGCATGGCACGGACCCCTAGTGCACGGCGCAAGAAGTCGCAATCGGAGGCCCCGATTGCGGTCTCCTCGCTGCCTCGCTTGCCCGGCGGTATCTCGGGTCACGTCGGAGGCCGCCGCGCTCGCCTCTCTGGTAGTCTCAGCGGGCAGTGAGCGCGCGGGAGATCTATCGTCGAACCAAGAAGGTTCCCGACCTGGTTTGGAACACGTACGTGTGCCGTCCACCGGCGGCCGTCGTGGTGAGCTGGCTCCAAGGTTCGCGGATCACGCCGAACCAGATCACCCTCGCGTCCTTGGTCGTCGCCGCGATCGCTGCGGTCCTCCTGATCGTCCTCGATGGGCATGTGGGGCTCGTCGTGGCGATCTTCGTCTACGAGCTCTCCTACGTGCTGGACTGTGCCGACGGCATGCTGGCTCGGTGGCGAAGCACTGCCTCACCTGCCGGCCACCTCCTCGACTTCCTGATGGACGAGATCAAGGCGTTCTTGGTTCTCGGGGCAGCTGCGATTCGCCTGTGGCTCGAGTCGAGGCAGGACAGTTATCTTCTGGCCGGTATCTTCGGTCTCGTTGCGCTCGCCTCGGGCGTGGCGATGACCACTTTCGAGCGCCGCCCGGAGGTTCTCGAAGAGCTCGCTCCGGGAGACGTGGAACCTTCCGGCCCCGAACCTCTAGCGCAGCTACCTGCCTCCGCCCCGCGGGCGAAGCCCCTGTGGGCGCGCGTGCCGATGGGGTTCGCGAAGTTCCTCATCCACTACCCGTCGTACATCTGGATTGCGGCGCTGGCAGGTCGTCTCGAGCTGTACTTCTGGCCCTACCTCGCCGTGCACACTTTGTACGCAGCAAGGTGCCTGGTGGTGGTGATCCTGCGGTTCTGTCGCTGAGCGCGCACCGGCGCAGTGTGGCTCGTGGCACCGCCGTGGCACGTGCCAGTTCGGTGCCAGGCACGGCATCGGTTTTGGTCCCAAGTGAGTTCGAAAGACCGCGTTATCGGGCGTTCGGCCGCATGGCATGCGCGTTGCTCTGGGGGACCTCCAACGACCGCCACGGATGGCACGAAGGAGAACCCCATGAAGATGAAGCTCAATCCTTGGACCCTGCTTGCAATGACCGCCGCACTTTCTCTGGGCGCTCCCCTCGCTGCGTGCAGCAGCGACGACGGAGGCACTCGGAACTCCGATGACCCGACGGGAACCGGAGGTAAAGGTGGTTCAGGCGGCTCCGAGGCATCGGGTGGCTCGAACTCCTCCGGTGGAAGCAACTCGGGCGGCTCTGGGGGAATGAGCACCGGAGGCAGCTCCTCCGGCGGAGCAAACGCCACCGGGGGGATGGGTGGTGACGCTGCCATGGGAGGCATGGGCGGAATGAGCTCCGCCGAGTGCCAGAAGCTCAGCACCGCTTGCGAGTCGGACGACGACTGCTGTCAGGGTTCGTGCGACAGCGGGGTTTGCAATGCTCCCGCAGGCTTGTGTGTTGCCACCTCGAATCTCTGCAGCGCCGATTGGCAGTGCTGCTCTGGTGCCTGTTCGAACAAGACCTGTACTTGGCCCGAAGGCACGTGCAAGGAGAACACCACCGCTTGCACGGCGAACGAAGAGTGTTGCTCGGGGCGTTGCAGCGGCGACGAATGCGTTCCGCCCGGGTCGATCCTCGTTGTCGCTCCAGGTGGATCCTGCGACGCGCACACGGACTGCGGAAGCGGATGGTGCGCAAGCGGGATCTGTGTCGAGTCCGTTGCCACCTGCGAGGATGCCGGTGGGTCGTGCGAGCTCGACCAGGACTGCTGCACGGGCAACTGCAGCGCGGGCGGCCTGTGCTTAAAGACGGTGGACGAGTGTGCCGGCATCGGAGACGACTGCAGCTCGAACAGCGACTGCTGCACGGGTTCCTGCGGGGCCGCCGACATCTGCACGGCCATCCTCACCCTGCCCTGAGTAGGGGAAGCGGCCGCGGCCTGCCGACCGGGGCGTGAGGGGGCGCCGGCTGGTGGGCCGTGGACCGTTGGGGAAGAAATCGGGCGAGCTCGCAATGAAGGAATCACTATGGGAGCGACGCAGCAGTCCACAGACGAGCTTCGGCACGAGAATCCGCTGGATCTAGTGGTCATTTGTTTAGGTTCTCGCCCGCCCTCCGTTCCGACGAAGCAGCGGGCGGATCGGTCGGAAGTGCGCCCTCGATTGACCCGACCAGCTGGGCAGTCGATAGTTGCTCCTTCAGGGATGAGTGCGTTGCCCTCCACGGCCGGGGTCCCCGAGCGCTTCGTGGTGGAGAAGAACATCGGAGCGGGAGGGTTCGGGACAGTCTTCGTCGTTCGCGACAGCGAGCGGGGAGAGCAGGTCGCCCTGAAGCGGCTCGAGCGAGTCGATCCGGCTTCGGTGTATCGCTTCAAGCAGGAGTTCCGGGCGCTCGCCGACGTGGTTCACCCTCGCTTGGTGCGTCTGCACGAGCTCTTCGCGCTCGATCAGGGCTGGTGTTTCACGATGGACTTCATCGATGGGATCCGGTTCGACAGCTTTGTTCGTGGCCTCAGCCGGGACGAAGCCGAGCCCTTCTCGACCCAGTCCACTCAATCGAACGCGAGCAACGAGGTCGATGACGCGCCTCCGGTTCCGTCGACGCCCGACGTTCAGGAGTCCGGTGTCGTGTCGGCGCCGCGCAGTCGACGCGGGCGTCCCTTTCACGAGGAGCGCCTGCGAGGCACTCTGAAGCAACTCGTCGAAGGAGTGCTGGCGCTTCACTCGGCCGGGATCCTGCATCGAGATCTGAAGCCTTCGAACGTGCTCGTCGATCGGGAAGGAAAGCTGTCCATCCTCGATTTTGGCATGGCGATGACCGGGCTTCTCGACGCCCCTGGGGACTCCACCACGGCGGGCACGCCGGCGTACATGTCCCCCGAGCAGGCACGCGGAGCGCCCCTCACGATGGCGTCCGACTGGTACGCCGTCGGGTTGATGCTTTACGAAGTCCTTTCGGGGCACCTCCCGTTCAGCGGCACCGTCGCCGACATGCTCACGGCCCGCACCACGCGCCGTGCCCGTGATCCCCGGGCCACCACCCGAGGGCTTCCCGACGACCTCTGCGATTTGGCAATGGCGCTCTTGAGCACCGATCCAGCAGAGCGTCCCACGGGTCATCAAATCGCGCAGCGCGTCGGACTTCAATGCGATGCCTTCGAGAGTCCTCGAAGTGTCTTGGGCGGCACCTTCGTCGGTCGCAAGCAAGAGCTGGCGTCGCTCCATGCGGCGTTCGAACAAACCAAGGCGGGGCGAACCGTCGTCGCCCACGTTCACGGGGTCTCGGGAGTTGGAAAGACCACCGCCATCCGTCGCTTCCTCACCGATCTGGCGCTGCACGACGAGGTCGTGACGCTCGAGGGGCGCTGCTACGAACGAGAAACGGTTCCGTTCAAGGCCATGGACGATCTCGTCGACGCCCTGGGTCGTTACCTGAGCCGATTGCGCCCGGTGGAAGCCGCCGGGTTCATGCCTCGCGATGCGCGCGCACTGGTTCGCCTGTTCCCCTCGCTCGGGCGTCTGGAGTTCATGACGAGTTTGCCCGGGCGAGCGCCGTCGAACGACCCGCACGAGCTCCGGCGTCGAGCGTTCGGGGCTCTTCGGGAGATCTTCGCGCGGATCACCGATACCCGCCCGCTCGTGCTGTTCATCGACGATGTGCACTGGGGCGACGCGGACAGTGCTGCTCTCGTTCGGAACCTGCTCGCCCCTCCCGATGTTCCGCCGCTGCTCCTGATCGTTGGATATCGGGGAGAAGACTCCGACGAGAACGAGCTCCTCCGCACTCTCAGGAACCCCGCCGCGGTCGATTCGGCTTGGGAAACCGTGGACGTTCCCGTCGGTCAGCTCAGCTCCGAGGAGGCCGAGGAGCTGGTCCGCGCGCTGCTCGGAAACGTGCCTGGGGTGTCCTCGCTCGCGAGCGCCATCGCCGAAGAGTCCGCGCAGAGTCCTCTCTTTGTGGCGGAGCTCGTTCGATCGATTTCGACTGGGCAGGACGGCAAGGCGAGCGTTTCGATGCGGCGTGTCGTCGAAGAGCGAGTGACTCAGTTGCCTCCGCACATGAAGCTGGTGGTCGAGGTGCTCGCCTGTAGCGACCGACCCCTCACGGAAGGCGCGCTCAGACTGGCTGCGGAGCTTCAGCCCGGACAACTGATGACCGCCGTCGACCGACTTCGGGACGATCACTTGATCCAGCTCGGCGTAGGCCGAGGGCGGGCGACCTTCGAGATCTTCCACGACAAGATCCGGCGCGCCGTGCACGCCACCCTGTCGGAAGGGGTCTTGGCGGAGCACCACGGTCGGTTGGCACGAGCCCACGAAGCCAATCCAGAGCCCGACCCGGAAGTCCTGGCGCGCCACCATCTCGCCGCGGGCGACACCCAGCGCGCCGTTTACTGGATGGAGCGCGCCGGTGATCGGGCGGCGGAAGCGGTCGCGTCCGATCACGCCGTCGCCCTCTACCAGCGGGCACTCACGCACGGCGACGAGTCGAATCGCTGGCGCGTGATGGCCAAGCTGGCAGACTCCCTCACCGCGGCGGGTCGAGGCGCCGAGGCCGCCGAGTTCTACCTCGCCCTTGCGGGGAAGGAGGACACCCCTGGCGGAGCGGACATTCTGCGGACCAAGGCGGCGGAGCAATTCTTGCGTGCGGGGCACGTGGAGGAGTCTCTTGCGATCTTCCGACCCATCATGGAGCGTGCCGGTCTCGCGCTGCCGCGCACGCCCACGGCGGCTCTCGTCTCGCTGCTCTGGACGCGAACTCGCCTGAAGTGGCGCGGCGTCAAGTTTGAGGAGAAGGCGCCTGGAGAAATACCCGAGGAGCGCCTCCGGCTGATCGACATGTGTTGGGGGCTTGGCAGCGGACTCAGTGGGATCGACGTCGTGCGTGCGGCGCACTACCACTCGTCCAACCTTTGGCTCGCGCTGGACGCGGGCGAGCCGTTCCGTGTTTCGCGGGCTCTTTCGGTGGAGGTCGCGCTCAAATCACTGGAGAGCGCTGATGGGGTCGAAGCGGCGCGCGAATTCCTCGAGCCGGCGGCGGCGTTGGCTGAGCGCCTCGACGACAAACGGGCGCTCGCAGCGGTGGCTCTCGCCCGAGCCGTGATGGCATGGGCTCGAACCGACCTTTCCGGGTGTGCTTCGCTTTGCGAAAAAGCAGTGGCCATCAACCGCGACTGCTCCGAAAGTGCGTTTCGCGAGATCGGCTCGCTCGAAGTCTGGTTCCTCCTGCACTCCCTCTTCCTGCTTGGTCGACTCGACCGACTTGCGGAGCGCGCTCCGGCGATCGCGCGTGAAGCGGAGGCTCGCGGAGACCGCTACACCCTGTCCACGGTAAGGGCTTACAACCTGCCGCTTCTTTGGGCGGCGCGTGGACGTCCCGATCAGGCGCGCCGCGAGGCGAACGCCGCAATCGACGTTTGGCCCGAGGGAACCTGGTACCATCAGCACTGGGCCCACCTGCGGGCGCATTGCTTCCTCGACCTCTACGAGGGAGACGGAGCCACGGTGCTGGCACGAGTTCGAGAAGCGCGGCCTCGCATGAAGCGATCGCTGCAGCTCCGAATCCGAACGCCGCGGCTCGAGTTTACCTACCTCGAAGGGCGTGGGGCCCTCGAAGCCGGCCTTGCGGAACCACGGAGCCGCGAGCTGCGGAGCATCGTGCGCGACAAGATTCGCCGCCTGCACGCCGAGAGGAGCGGTCTCGCCACGGTCTACGCGATGGCGCTCGAAGCCGGCCTCGCGGTGCTCGAGCACCCCGATGAGCGGGCGGCCGCTGCGTTCGAGACGGCCCAAGCGGCCTTCGAGAAACTCGACATGCCCATGCACGTGGCGGCCGCCGAGCTTCGCGCAGCCGAATGCCGCGGCGGTGCCGAGGCAATTCGTCGCAGAACGGGGGCTTTCGAGGCCCTCGAGGGTTTCGGCGTGGCGGATCCAAGCCCCTTCGCCGATATGCTCCTTCCCCGGGTGATCGCCACATGAGTGCTCCGACCGAAACCATTGACGAATCGGCCCCGTCCCGCGTGCGGGATGGCGCACGGCCCGTGCCGGGGCTCGTGCTCGTCTTTTCGGCGGGTGAGCCCCTTCAGGGGGTGATTCCAGTCACTAGTGAGCCGTTGGTTATCGGCCGAGGCGGACTGCGCGGCGTCGAGTTGAGCGACGGATGCATGTCCCGACAGCACGCTTCGGTCCGCTACGCGAAGAGACAGTGGTTCGTTCGCGACATGGGGAGCCGCAACGGCACCTCCGTCGATGGTGTGCGGGTTTCGGGGGAAGTGGAGGGTTCTGGCTACAGTGTGCTCCGCACGGGTGAGACCCTCTTCCTGCTCTGTCGCAACGTGCGCCCGTTTCTCGAGCACCACGTCGAGTTTCATCAAGACGTCGTCTTGGGACCGCGCATGCGTCCGGCGTTTCAGCAGATCCAAAGAGCGGCGAACGCCGGGGCTCTGCACGTGACCGGCGAGACGGGCGCCGGCAAGGAAATCGCTGCGCGCGCGTTTCACGAACTCGGACCGTCGAAACGGGGGCCTTTCGTGGCCGTCAATTGTGCCGCCATCCCCGAGGGCATCGCCGAGCGACTCCTGTTCGGCGCCAAGAAGGGCGCATACTCCGGAGCGCAGCAGGACGCGAATGGCTACGTGCAGGAGGCGGACGGCGGCACCCTCTTCCTCGACGAGGTGGGTGAACTCGATCTCCAGGTACAAGCCAAACTGCTTCGAGTTCTCGAAACCGGCGAAGTGCTCGCGCTCGGAGCGTCACGCCCGCGCAAGGTCGACGTCAGGATTTGCTCCGCGACCCATCGCGACCTTCGGGAAGCGGTCGCGAGTGGCAAGTTTCGCGAGGATCTGTTCTATCGCTTGGGACGGCCCCGGGTCAGCCTGCTGCCGTTGCGAGAGCGGGTGGAGGACATCCCCTTTCTGATCGATCGTCGGATGCGTGAGGTGGACACCGACGCCGTTGCGCACGTTTCCTTCGTCGAAGCCTGTCTGCTTCGTCCGTGGCCTGGCAACGTGCGTGAGCTGATGGCCGAAGTGCGGGACGCCGCCTCCGAGGCGCTCGCCCAGGGCAAGTCCGTGGTCAAGGTCTCGCACCTGCCCGAAGAAGCGGGGCAGGCCTATCGAACGGACGGCTCGCACAGCGCCGAGCAGGTGGCTTCCTCCCCCAAGACGAGCCCGTTCCCACCCCGCGAGGAAATCGAGAGCGCCTTGCGCCGCTGCGAAGGACGCGTGGCAACCGCTGCACGAGAGCTACGCCTGCACCGAAACCAACTGCGCCGCTGGCTCGAAAAGAACCAGCTCGATCCGTCGGCGTTCGCTCAGCAAACGGCTGAAACCGAGTAGCTGGTTCCCGG
>JBNKGC010000211.1:0-10093 GCA_050289625.1 Polyangiaceae bacterium
GTGACGAGGCCGCCGCAGCACCGCCGCCGAGCGACTAGCGAGGCGCCGGAGCGCAGCGGGACAGTGGGGTGAGGAGGCCGAATTCACTTCGGGCGACGAGGGGGGCGGGTCCGCCCCCCTAAAGGTCGAGCGCGGGAGCTTTCGCCTCGGCGACCTCGGCCAGGACCATCTTGTTCCCATAGGCCGGCGGTGGAGCGACGTGATCGAGTCTCTGGCGTTCGCGTTCCTGGTCGGAGCGCGGCGTGCGCTCCTTTTGCGCCTGTTTTGGGGCAGGAGCCGGACGCTGGGGCGTGTGTGCGGCGCAGGCGCCGAGCGCCACCGAAAGCGCAATCGTTCCAGGAAGGAGTCGAGCAGCGACGGTGGGCCGGCGTTCGACCCGAACCCGTCGGATGGAGTCTCCCGAACACGACGATCGAGCGTGAGTCGAAACGGAGAGTGTTCGAGATGGAACTTGCGGCACGATAGATCAAGTTAGCATGCGGACTGGAGCACGCCACTCGACTCCTGTGCTCCGTTCAATTCTGCACCGTTCACTTGTGCTTCGTTCACTTGTGCTTCGTTCGGTTTCGATTGGGACAGTTCGATTCGATCGGGTATTGGTCTGGGAAACCCGATGATTCGATTGATTCTCGTTTTGGTCTGGAACGTCGTCTTGTGCTTCGTCTGGCCGTTCACCGTACTCAGGAGAGTGCGCGCTGCGGGTCGGACCGGCTGGATCGAATTGGTCCTCGACGGTCCGGTCGTGGATCTCCGCAGGGCACCGAAGCGGCTCGCTAACCTCCTGGGGGGACGTCGCAAGGACGGGGTTTCGACGCACCGCCTGCAAGAGGCGATTGACCTCTTCACCGCGGATTCGCGAGTGGTTGGACTCTTCGTTACGTTGCGGAGCTTGGGTGGCGGCGCGGCCAGCTTGCGTTCCCTCCGCGAGCAACTCGAGCGGGCCCGGGCCCGCGGCAAGCGGTTGGTAGTTTTTCTCGAGCAAGGGGCGAGCCTCCGCGAACTCTACTTGGCGTCCGTGGCGGACGAAGTTTGGATGGACCCAGCGGCTCACATCGCCCCACTGGGTGTCGCGGTCTCCGTGCCCTACGTACGAGACGGACTCGATCGGATCGGCGTTACCGCCGATGTCGTGGCGCGGGGGCGGTACAAGACCGCAGCCGAGGGTTTTGCTCGAGGTTCGATGAGCGAGCCTCAGCGCGAGCAGCTCGGGGCCCTGGTGGACGAGCTCTTCGAGGAGCAAGTGGAAGCCTTGGCGGAGGGGCGTCGGATCGACCCCGCGATTGCCCACGAATGGGTGGAAGGGAGCCCCTGGAGTGCGCGCATGGCCCTCGAGCGCGGCATCGTCGACGCGCTCGTCACTGAGCAGGAGCTCGAGCGGCGTCTCTCCGGAGAAGAGAAGACCTCGGCTGCGGTCAAGCGAACGAACAGCGTAGGCGTCGGCACCTACATGCGCCGCCGAAGGTTTCGATTTCTGCCTCTGGTGCGGCCTCCCTACCTCGCGGTCGTCGACGTGCACGGTGCCATCGTGTCCCAGGCGCAGACCGCGAGCGCGGTTGCGGCGGAAGACGAGATCGTTCGATTGCTGGAGCGCGTTCGACGCGATCGGCGCGCGAGAGGACTGCTCTTGCACGTGGAGTCGCGCGGGGGCAGTGCACTGGCTTCCGCGCGCATCGCCCGCGCGGTCCAGCGGCTGCGAGAAACGAAGCCGGTGGTCGCCTACTTTGCCGATGTCGCCGCCAGCGGCGGCTACATGATCGGGGTTGCTGCTGAAAAGATCGTCGCCCAGCCGACCACCATCACAGGATCGATCGGGGTCATCGCGGCCAAGCCGGTGTTGTCCGAGTTGCTGCAAAAGGTGGGGATTCGCTTCGAGGTCGTCAAGCGCGGAAGCCGGGCAGACATGTTCTCGCTGGCTCGCCCTTTCGAGGAAGCGGAGCGTGCCGCCTTCGAACGGGAGCTGGAAAGTGTCTACGACGATTTCGTGAAAATGGTGGCCGCAGGACGACGTCGGGACGAGGCTGAAATTCGAGCGGTGGCGGAGGGACGGGTCTGGTCCGGACGCGCCGCACTCCAGCACGGCCTGGTCGATCGGCTGGGGGGCTTCCGAGAGGCCCTCGACGAGCTTCGAAGCGCGGTGGGGAAGGGGGCGGAACGAATGCAACCAAAGCGTCTCGAGGGGCGGGCACTTCGGTCCGTGCCGCTTCGGGTTCCGCGGCTCCGGGCGTGGGTCGGTGCGCCGGTCTTCGACCTGCCCCCTGCTCTGGGCGAGCACCTCTCCTTGTTGGAGGACGGAGCTGCGGGAAGCGTGTGGGCCTACTGCGGGGTCGCTTCACCGGATCGGGCCGGGTGACGGCTGCCTGAGAGCACCGGGGCCTGACGAGCCCTGTTCTCCCGGCGCACCGGGTCTGTCTGGGTCCGTCTCCCCGGCCGGGATTTTTGCCCCGCCGCTCCCGCGGCCCTCGAGCTGCCGGTCGTCGGCGGACCGCTCCGCTTCTCGCCCGGGGAAACCGCTTCCGCAGCGCGTCAACGGCCCTTCTGGAGACCGCCACCAAGGCTGGAAATCCACAGGTTGGCCCGAAGGCCAGTTCGAGGAATTCCGTCACGTTGCAGCGCGCGCCTAAATCGACGAATCTAGACCGCTGTGCGCCTCGGAATGGGGCGAGCCGCCTACGAGATGCCGCAATCTCCGAGAAATGTTCCACCGCTCGCCGCGGGATCTCTGGTCAACGACCGCTACGAGATCCGTCAAAGCTTGGGCAAGGGCGGGATGGGCGAAGTCTTTTTGGCCTATGACCGCAGCACTCAGGAGCCTGTCGCCCTGAAGGTTGTGCGGGAAGAATCCCGCATGCCTGGTGACGACGAAGCCCTCAGACAGGAGCTGCTCCTGGCTCGCTCGGTCAGTCACCCCAACGTGTGTCGCGTCCACGATCTCGCGCCGAGTCCGTGGGGTCCGATCCTGGTGATGGAGCACATCAACGGCCAGACGCTCCACACTCACATTCGGCGGAAGAAAGCCCAGGGCGGATACACCGCCGACGAGTTTCGGAAGATCGCGAGCGAAACGTGTGCCGGTCTGGCTGCGATTCACGCGCAGGGCTTGGTCCACGGCGATCTGAAACCCGGCAACGTGATGGTGACGAAGGACCGCGCCATCATCCTCGATTTCGGCTTTGCTCAGGAACGCGCGCGCCTCAGCGCACGTCGACCCGGGGCCCCTCCGGACGGTGGGACCCCGAACTACATGGCGCCGGAGCGGTTACGCTCAGGGGGTGCGAGCCCGGAGGACGACATCTACGCGCTGGGGCTGACCCTCTGGGAGATGTGGACCTGTCGGGTTCCTGAGCCTGGCTACAAGCCACGGGCCAAGCCCATGCGATCCCAGATCATGTTCGACGTGCCAGCGGGGCTGTCCGTCGACGAGCTGAAGCAGGTGTTTCGCTGCTTGTCGGACGACCCGGAGATGCGTCCGCAGGCGAAGCGCATGCGCTTCTTCAATCCGGTGCAGCTGACGACGAGCCAAGCGCAGATCCCCCGCGAACGCTTGGGACCGGGTGCACCTCTCGGGCGGAGCGTCACGGAGAGCTTTCAGCCCGACGCCCAGGCGCTTCTCATCACCTTTTGCACCAACGCGACCGATGCCCCGGGGCAGCTGTTTGCGTTGGGGCGTCCTTCGCTCCGGATCGGCCGACGTTCGGATCAGGACATCGTCCTGCCGGAAGCTACCGTCTCCGGGGCTCACGCCATCGCCAAGTGGCAGTCGGGCACCTGGATTATCGAGGACGTGGGGAGCACGAACGGCACCTACGCCGATCACAGCTACGAGCGGAAGAAGCGGTTCAACCTTCTCCACGGCGGGGAAGCGCAACTCGGAGAGTGCCGCGTCAAGCTGGTCAGTTTCCCGGATGGCTCGCCGCACCACCAACGCGCGCGGGAATACTTGAGTCGGCACGATGGCCTGACGGGCCTCCTGCGTCGCGAGCAGCTCGTCAAGGCGTTTCGTGAGGAGAGCGCGTTCGCGAAATGGACGGGGACGCCGCTCTCGGTCGCGAGGTACGACGTGCGTGGCCCCAATCGTCACGTCAGCGATCGACCGACGATCTTGGAGATGCTCGCGCTCCGTCGCGTCGCCCAGCGCGTCGTGGAGCTCACCGAAATGATGATGATCAGCATGGTGCCCGCCGTAGCGGGTCGCACCGGTCCGCTCAAATTTGCCATTGGAATGACTGGACCCGGCATCGAGGAAGCGCGCCACGTAGTGGAACAGGTGGTGGCGCAGGTGCAGGGTTTGACTCCGGAGTCGCTCGATCTCGTCGCTTCGGTCGTCAAGGCCGACCCTGGCGAGCCGGTGGAGAATTTGCTGGACTTCTGAGACCAGCCTTTCGACATGCCTCGACCTCCCCGACCCTCGTTTCCGTCCGCGCCGAGTGAGCCTGGCCTTCGACGGCTCGGAGTGGGCGGTGGCAGTGGGGGAGACCGGCCCATTCGCGCGCAGCTCGTCATCGCCCTAGTCGCCGTACTCGTCCTCTTGGCCGTTCCGCTCTACCTTCTCCGTCGCCCGTCACCAGAAGACGCCGGAGCGGACCCGTCTCCCAGTGCGAGCGCCTTCGCCCCGACGGTTCCAGTGGAGACGGAGGAAAAACATCCCTTCGACGAACGCCTGAAGCTCGCTGAGCCACTGCGCGTGAAGTGCGCCTCTTCCGCGCGCGCCTCCGGACAGCGAGGTGCCCTCTGCGATCAGCTTCCCTTCTTCGAGGGGGCGCTCGCGGCGGCCATCCGGCAAACGGTCGACTGCGCTCCACGCACGGGAAAAACGGGGACGCTCAACTACGTCCTCAGGGTCGATTTCGACAAGAAGGACATCCACGTTTTTCCAGGGGCGAGTGGGTCTTGGAAAGGTCCTCAGGCGCGGCGCGCCGCTCAGTGCGTTCGTCAGGCGCTGGCTCCAGCCAAGTGGGAGACCATGCCGCACCAATACCGCTACTACGAGATCGCGATTCTCTCGACGTACGAGCCGCCGTCCCCCACGAGTGCGCCGATGTTCGAGTGAACTCCGCGACGATGTGCGGCGCCGCTTGATGCGATTCGAGGCGGCGCCCGGGTCGGTTCGTCAGCGGCCCTTACCCTCGCCCGATTGCTTGTCCTTCTTCGGGGGCGGGCGAACCCTCGGGACCGCGACCAATGTCGTGAACTGAATCTCGCGCTCGGCTTTGCCGATGCGTTGGAGAAACAGACCCGTGAACGTCCCGAACAGCGCGTCCCCAGGGGCTGCGGTTCCGGTTGCGGTGGGGCGGCTCACCCACCGTTTGATCTTGTCGAGCAGCTTCGGGCTGATCGGATTGACCTGAACTTTCGCCTGCATGTAGATGGCGCGTCCCGGCTCGAGCTGCTGGTGGGTGGCGATCAAAAGGCGACGAGCCTCAGCGCAGCGGCGAAGCACGCCATCGATCGTCGTCGTCCAGGCGCTGCGGTGGAACCCCGGGCGGGTGATGTCCACCCGGTACGCTTCTTCCCAGACGTGCCAGGTGACCTTGCAGCTTTGGACCGTGGTCGACACGGGGTCTTCACGACCTGGCGTGTAGACCGCGCCGGAAAAGAGGATGGTCGTCGGGAGACCCCGACGAAGCTTTTGCCACAAGCTGGCGTTCAGTACGTCTCGGTACCGGAGCGTGACCGAGAGTTCTCGCGTATCCGAATCCCATTCGTAGATGGCTGCTCGGGGCGGAGGTTCGGGGGGATCTTCCGCGCGGGCTGGCGCGCCCCACGCGATCACCGAGAGTGCGAGCGCGCCTGAGGTCCACCAGATCGGGCGACGCCTCTGCTTCGGGAGCCAGCGTGCGAATTCACTCACCTGCCGGGCCCTCCCCGCGCACGGGCACGAAGTAGAGGACGTTGGAGAACGCGAAAACGAAGCCGCCGGCGCTGGTGTCCATTCGCACGCCGAAGTTGGTAGTGACGTCGACGGGGATGCGGGCAAGTCCCGAATAGCCGGGTGCTGGCCGCTCGAGTGAGGCCTCGTCCGCTACGGCGTAGATGCCTGCGCTGCCGAAGAGATCGATGCCGAAGATGGATCGACTGCCTCGGTAGAGTGGAATTCGATACTCACCGAGGAGCTGCGCCGCGTACTTGCCGTAGCGAACTTCGGCGATCTGCGTTCCGAGAAAGTTCGGAGGCGGACGCCGGTCGAAGTTCACCCCCAAGATCCGAGAGGGCAAGAAATCGCTGTAGTCGCCGACGTAGTACTGCTCGAAGAAGGGGGCGTCTCCGGCGATCGCCCCTCCCAAGATGCCCAATCGAAAGACGTGACCTGGTGGACCAAGACTCCACCAGTGGGACGCTTGGAAGTCAGCGCGCTGATAACCGTAGTCGCTCCCGAGGGGCTCGACGCCGAGCTCGGCACCCGCGTCGACCAACCAGCCCGTGGTGGGAAGAAAGGGATGATCGCGCGTGTCGAAATGCAGAGCCGCCCCGAGCACCGACAGGCGGCTGCGCCCGCGGTTCAGGGAAAAGTCGATGGGCTCGACGTTGTCGACTCCGCGATGGTGTGACGCCTGGAGGGGATACTCGGCGTCGATGGTTTCGAAGCGATGGCTGAGCCACAGCTGCGTCGACATGCTGAGGTCGCGGCCGAGCCCCAGCACGCCTCCGAACCGCTCGTATCGCAGCACGGCGTGGTCCGTCCGCCGCCCCTCTTGGTTCGGGTCACTGTAGAGAACCTGAGCGTTGCCGAAGAAATCCTTGGCATCGTTGAACAAGAGCGTTCCTCGCGCCATCCAGTCCGTTCCCGCGAGGGCGGGATCGAAGACGTTCAGGCGTAGGGCCAGCTGTTCGTGAGCCAGTGCCATGGCACCACCGAGTGAGGTGCCGGTCCCTAGGAAGTTCGTTTCCGCGACGTTGATCCCGGCAAACGCGGTCAGGGGGCGCGCGTTTCCGTCGTTGTCGGCATCGGCGGCGAGGCCCATCCAGACGTCGTTGATCACCACTGTATTGCGTTCGGTGACCTCCACCACGAGTACGACGGAGCCGGGACGTGTGCCTTTCGTGAGAGACAGTTGGACGTCGCGGAAGAACCCCGTCCCGAGCAAGCGATACCGAATCAGCTCGAAGGCGGCATCTTCGGCGTCGATCACGCGCCCCGGCTCGAACGGGATGTACCGCTCGACCACGCTGTCGCGGGTGCGGTGGTTCCCGACGACCTTGATGGCTTCGAGGGTGTAGACGAGCGGGACGCCTGGAGCGGGTGTTTCGTCGTTGACTTCCGGGCGGGCCGAAGCATCTGGGAGACGTGCCTTCCGTTCCTCACCGGACAGGGCGGACGATGCTTCGTCGGCTTCCGTTGGTGTGGGAGCAGGCAGGTCGTTGGGAGCGGACCCGGGTGGCGCTCCGTCGGGCGCGGAGCCGTGCGGAGCGCCGGTGGAGGGTGGCGCTTCCGGCTGGGCGTCCTCTGGCTGTTCACTTGGAGGCGCAGCGGGTGGGCTGCCAGGTGCTTCGTTGGCGTCGTCTTGGGCTCGGGGGGTGGAAGCCGCCGGGGCCGCTTCGGCCTGCGCCTGCGCCCGAACGTTCGGCGCGGCCGTCAGGGCGACTCCGGTCGCGACGAGCGCGGTCCAAATGCGACGTGAGGTAAGCGAAGAAGGCACCCGGCCTACGAGATTAGTGCCCGGACGGTCGGGTCACAATCGCGCCCACGGAACGCCACGTGGGGCCTGCTTCGCTCTACGGGGACCTACAGCGTCGGCGAGCAGCTTTGGCCGGGGCAGGGGCAAGGACAGTGGTGTCCGATCGCTGACCAGCGCTTTGCAATGATGGAGTGCGGCACTCCCGCCCCGTTCGGCTCCGCGAACTAGCAAAATGAGGAAAGCCCCCCGGCCGAAGGCAAGGGGGCTTCCTGCGATGACGTGGCTGGCATCCGCGAACGTTCCAACCCGATCAGTTGACGGCGACGCTGCTGATGCAGAAGTTGGAGAACGTCTGCGCGGCGTCGCTACCGTTGATCTGCACGGCAATCGCGTCCACAGCGGAGCCCGCACTGAACGCGGCTCCACCGGCTTCCCAGCAACCGACGGTGAAACCGCTCCACGGAATCATCTGGCCCGAGGTGGCGTTGGGGGCGCAGTAGTCAGTCCCACCGGATTGAATGAGCACACGCATCTCGCCGGTAGCTCCACCATTGGTGAAGTTCACGGTGATGCCCGATCCGGTCGCAGTCCACGTGCCGGAGGTCGAGCTCCCCGAGGCCTGAGCGACGTTCCAGCCGATCATGGCTCCTGGGTAGACCGTCGAGTTGGCGGGAATGGTGCCGCTCGCGCAGACCTCCGCGCCGGTGAAGCATGCACCGCTTCCGCAGGGCGGATCAATTTCGGCGCCATCGTAGGCGGACGTCCACGCGTACCCGCACAGGGTGCCGTTATCCATATATCCGTCGGAGGTTGCCGCGCCGGTGCATGTGACAGCCGTTGCTCCGCCGCCGGTACCCGAGACGACCCCGCCGGTACCCGAGACGACCCCGCCGGTACCCGAGACGACTCCGCCGGTACCCGAGACGACACCACCCGTTCCGGTGACAGCGCCAGTGCCTCCAACCACGCCGCCGGTGCCGACTGCGCCGCCCGTGGCGGCGACGAATCCGCCCGTGCCGCTACCGCTGCCACGGTCCGTACTTCCAGTTTCTGCAGCGCACCCCAAGGCAAGTAGAAGAACCAGGGCCGCGCCCGAGCCAAGTTGAATTGCTTTCATCGCTCCGAATCTATCCTTTTCTCGGGTGAACCACGCGTGGCGCGGAAGAACCCACGGCCTTGAGGATATCTAAACGTGGGGAGGCATCCCACCCCTTCACCCTGTACTTGCCGAATTTGTCGCAACTGAATCCAGGAACACGGGAAGTTCGAAGCGTAGCGCGAATCAGGGATTCCTCGTCAGGTGCGCGGGCGCAGCTCTCGCTGTTCGAAGGGACGCCTTCGGGCGAGAGGCGAGCCTGCGGGCGGCGCCACGAGTCGTTGACTGCGGCGCTTGCGCGCACCGTACGCGTCGCCGCGAATGCAACTCTGGGCTTCGCTTTCCAGGTTCTGCCGAATTGGCGAGCCGGCGACAGGCGAAATGCGAAGCACCCCGCCGCGCTCCTGGCGTTGCGGGGTGCAGGGTGTTCTGGGCTCGACTCCGAGCCTCGGTATTGATTTAGCGCTTGGCCTTGCCAGGGAAGTACTTCGTGGCGCGCTTCTGCCCTTTGCGGGTAAGGGCTTTGGTGCTGAGGAGCTTTTTTATGGGCAAGGTGAGCTCCTTCGACGACGTGCCGAGGCCTGCCGCGATCGCCTCGACTCCGCTACCCGGGTTCTTGGTCACGAACGCGGTAATCTCGGATGCCTGACTTTCAATCTCCTCGGCGGTTCTCTTGCCACCGCGGCTCCCGCGCTGGGGTCGCGCGGCGGCGGCAGCGGCACGAGGAGCCCCACGCCGACGGGACGGAGTGGTGGTCTTGGCGCCTGCAATGGCCTCGGAAACCTTCTCCAGGGCGGCCTCCTGCACGAGCCCTGAAAGCTCTGCAACGAAGGCCTCTACACTCGCTCGAATCTTTGCATCGACATCTGCCATGAGCCCTTGGGTAGACGGCCCTGTTCGCTGCGTCAATATCGTATTTTCGAATGAACTCCAGCGGTGAGTAGTCGTGTCGATCATCGGCAGCCGTTTTGATCCCCCAGTGGGTTCGAAACGGCAAAAGGTGAAAGCCAAAAACAGCTGTGAGAGGCCAATTACATACGTGCTGCCCTCGTTGCTTACGTCACCCGAGAAGAGAGGGGTGCCATCGTTCTGCCCAGGCGAAGATGCTTGATCAGACGATGACCGCTTTCGAGGAGAAAACGTACATCGACGTGCTTCCGTAGCCAGCTCTCTCGATCGGGCCGCCGAAAGACTGATTGCGTCGACCGCTTGCGGTGTTCTCCGAAACACGCGTCCTGGCCTACAGCGAGAATCCGCTGCACTGATTCCTCTCGCCGGTTTTCGGTGCAGCGAGGGTGAGGTCTGCAGGCACCGCCGGTATCTTAACGGACCAGGACGCCCGCCGATCTTGAGTTTTGGCTTCGTTTTCCCTGCACTCCGGTGC
>JBNKGC010000212.1:0-10090 GCA_050289625.1 Polyangiaceae bacterium
GGGCCACGTCAGAACGAACATACGGGTCGAGATAATTGGTTATCAGAACTACCGAGTCTCTTCAAAAATCGAAGGAAGAGAAATCGCAGTAGGTCAGCAAGCCGGAGCAGATCAACCCGACTTTGGGAAAGCGCATCCGTAGCTATTTTGAGGGGAGGGGGAGAGCGGATTTCGCCAAACCCTCCCATGCGTCGTGAGCGATTCAACCAGATGTCGCGACACGAGTATTTCTGACGTCACCTTTTACTCAGGGACCTGACTCAGGGACCTGACTCAGGGACCTGACTCAGGGACCTCGCCCCACAAAATCAAAAACCCCCAGGTTTCCCTGGAGGTTTCTGGTGGAGGCGCGGGGAATCGAACCCCGGTCCGCAAGGCGTCCCGCCAGCTTTCGTTCACGTGCGTAGTCGGTGATACCCGCCGACAGGTTTTCTGGATTCGGCCAGAACCTATCCTTCGCTGATCTCGACCGAGCTATCGAAGGCACCCTCACTCAGTCCAGCCTTAGTGCTGACGCCCTTCCGTTACCAAGGCTACCTCACGGTTGGACGGCTCTACGGTTTTTTAGGCCGCGAGAGCGAGTGCGTTATCGTTCGCAGTTGATACGTCCCGGCATTTGAGGGGACCAGGAGCCCCTGCACGCAAACTGGTTTTCAGTCCCCACGTCGAAACCGGTCGCCCCCATTGGCGAACCCGGTGGGTCCTTGAAATCTGTGACCCGGTGGCCGGATTGTCAAGGTGGGCGCCCCTTGCTCGAGCGCTCACCGGCGGGCGGTGTCCGTCGCCCCGGGGGAGGAGGCGCCCGTCGCCGAGGAAGTCGAGGCGTTCAGAGGCCCCAAGCTGAACTGCGCTTCGTCGTCCTTGAGCGTGAGGAAAAGGCCTCCGGTGACTCCGGCGACGATGACTCCCATGCCGAGCCACACGCGTGCGTCGTCGTGGATGCACGTCCCGTCTTCGATGCCGCAGCCGTTCGCTGCCGAGATGACCAAAATGGACCCACCCACGACGCTGGCTCCCATGGTGATCCACCCGACGGTTCGAACCCACTGATAGGATTGGTAGAGCCCATCGACGGCCGTCGGCTCTCGAACGTCGAGCACGCGTTCGGCACGCACGGGCCGGCTGTCCTCGTCTTCAGCGATGGCCAGGGAGTACCGTCCTGGGTAGAAAGCGCGCTTGCACGGTGGCTCGCAAAGCGGCTGGAACTCGGCCGCTTCGAGGCTCTGCTGCCAGAAACCCGAGCCGTATGCGTCGTAGTTGGCGTCGGCTGGTCCGATGAAGTAGCGAGCTCCGTCGGGGCGGGCGCTGAAGCTGACGACGAGAGGCACCTGGTCCTCTGGGCGAGGGGGCTCTCGGGCGATCTTCTCCAGCTCGGCGAGCGACTTCTCCTTCTTTTTTCCCTCGGCGGACGGTTCCTCGGTGGCCTCCGATTCGTCGGCGCCGGTGGAAGCTTCGTCGTCGGCAGGCTCGTCAGCATCTTTTGAGGCGGTGTCTGGAGCCTTCTCGGCCTCCGGGTTCGCTTCGTCGACGGCCTCGTTTTCGGAATCGGGTTTCGGGCGCGCCGAGGTCGCAGCCGGCTTCTCCTCCGCGACTGCGCTGCCGGACAGCGCCGTTCCGAGCATCGCGGCGAGCAACCACGGGTGCGGTGCTCGCGCGCGAGACGTTCTGAATCGACCTCGGGCCATCCCCTCCATCGGTTCCCGTGGCGTAGCCGGTGCTCAGGTGCCCGGTGGCCAGATTTGCTGGACGATTTCCGACAGCTCGCTCACCGTCTCCGGCTTCATACCCGCGTAGGGGTAGGGCCAGGCGAAGGTCTGCGACACGACCTGATTGCACGAAAACGAGATCAGCATGTCGTTCTGTACGCCCGGTGCGGGGGAAAAGCTGAGCCCCATCTCGGCATAGGCGCAGGCCGCGTGCTTGTTGTCGAAGCTGTCTTCGGTACCGAAGAGTTCGCCGAGTTGCTCCTTCAGCTCGGGATCCATGACTTGCGACTGGCTCAAGATACGAAAGCCGTGAAAACGTGGGGCATCGGGCTGGGGCGCAGGGGCCGTCGGTGCCTGCAGGGCCCCCGGGGGCAGAAGGCCGGGAGGCAGGAGTTGGGAGAGACCCTGAGCGCCCTGCTGGACCCACTGCTGGATCTCCGGAGGGATGCCCGGAATCATGCCGGCAGGGTTTGGGGTCTGTGCGGCCTGGGGAGGCAGCTCGAAGTTCTGGAGCCGGTAGGCAACCACGTTCGAGTTCTTGAGGGTGTCGAACGGGGCTTTGGGTTGGCTGGCGCAGCCCATCGTGGATCCCGCCACCGCCACCACGATCAAGAACGCTGTCCGGTTGATATTGCTCATGGCTCTCGGTCCTCGTGTCTTCTGGAGTCGAGGGAACGGATCGTGGCCCATCCGGTCGCGCCGCGCGAGCTTTCCGCTCCCCATCCTCTGTCTGGTAGATGGTTTGGCAATTGTCGTCCAGCCTTGTCGAGGGGCGCGCCTCGTCGAAGCTCGAGGCGCCTCGCGCCGCCGTGCCGCCTCGTGCCGCGAGCTCGTGTTTTGCGGACGGTCTCGGTGCGTCGCGGTGTTTCGGGCCGTTTTTGCGCGTCACCTGGCGCGCCGGTCGCTATAAGACCCCTCCCCATGTTGGTTCTGGTCTCTGGTGGCACTGGATTCGTCGGGCGAGCGCTCGTCCGGACACTTCTCGGTCGAGGAGACGAGGTGGTCGTCCTCACCCGCGATCCATTCGAGGGCCAAGCGATCTTCGAGGACGAGATCGCGAAGAGCGACAGGTTGCAGCTCAAGACCTGGGAGCCCACCGAGCCCGGACCGTGGCAAGAGCACCTGGACGCGGTCGACGCCGTGGTGCATCTCGCCGGCGAAGTTGCCGTGGGGCGGAGGTACACGGAGAAGCTCAAGAGGCGCATCCGCGAAAGCCGGGTGCGAAGCGCTGAGCTTTTGGCCGACGCCATCGCTGGGGCGACGAAGCGGCCCCGCGTTTTCGTGAGCGCTTCGGGGGTGGGCTTCTATGGCATCGACGCAGGCGCAAAACCCGTCGACGAGTCCGCTCCGGCTGGTGACGACTTCCTCGCGCAGGTTTGCGTCGCCTGGGAGCAGGCCGCAGCTCGAGCGAAGGAAAGCGGCGTGCGCGTCGTCTGTCCGCGCTTCGGCGTCGTTCTCGGCCGCGGGGGTGGAGCGCTCGAAACGATGAAAAAGCCGTTCCGCTATTTCTTCGGCGGGCCTCAGGGGACCGGACAGCAGGTCGTATCCTGGATTCATCTCGACGACGTGGTGCGTATCGTGCTCCTGTGTCTCGATGACGCATCCCTCGAAGGTCCGGTGAACGCCACTGCGCCTCAGGCGGCCACCAACGAACAGGTCGCCATCGCCCTCGGGCATGCCCTCGGGCGACCGAGCTGGTTTCGGGTGCCCGAGGTCGCCGTCCGTTTGGCCCTTGGGGACGAAGGGGCAGAGCCGGTGCTCGGCGGACAGCGCGCCGTCCCCCAGAAGTTGCTCGGGCGCGGCTTCGAGTGGAAGTACACGGACCTGCGTCGAGCCATGCGCGCGGGCGTCGGCAAACCGACGAAAGGGTGAATCAATCGTCGGAGGGCGCCTCGGCGCGAGCGATGTCTTGATCGGTCGTCGAAGGACGACTGTGCGATGGAGCTGATCAGTCGTCGGACGACGACTGCGTGATGGAGCGCGTGATCAGTCGTCGGAGGAGGCGTCGGCCGCATCGGGGGCGGGTTTCGCCTGCGCCTCTTCGAGCAGGCGTTTCACTTCGTCGAAGTCCGCGGCATCAAGCTTGGGGGACATGTCCTCGACCCGCGCGAGCACCGACTCGGTCGTCCCTGCGTAGATCTTCGCGCACTCGACGTGCACGAAACCCGAGCCGCTCACCATGCCTTCCTCGATGCGTTCGAGAACGAGACGGAGAACATCCTTCTCGATGAGCTTGCGGCAACCCTGGCAGCGGGCGCGTCCGCTCGGCGCGCGCTCGGCGCGGGCGAAGCGCGCGAGACGCGGATGCTCCACACCGAGGTGCGCGAGGCCGGCGAGCTCGTCGCGGTTCGGGACGTCGACTTCGGTTTCCTGGAGCAGGTTTTCGAAGTTCTCCGGCCGCTTCAGAGCCGCGCAACGAGGATGGTAGTAATGCAGGGTCTCACCGTCCCCAAACGGGTTGGGGACGGCTTCACCGAAACGTAGGTCGCCCTTTTCGATCTTCTGCTGACATCCGCGGCACTTGGCTCGGCCGCTCGGAGCTGGCTCGATTCGATCGGGCATCGGTCTACCCCCGCTCAGGCGGGCGGAAGGGTGTTTTCGATGGCTCGCACCGCGTCGGCATCGAGCTCCATGTCGCCTGCGCCCGCGGTGTCTTCCACGCTTTCTGCGCGTCGGGCGCCGGGAAGCACGAAGCTCACCGGGCTCTTGGAAATCATCCAGGCCAGGACGAGCTGGTAGGGGCTCACCCGACGCCGCCGCGCCTGCTCGCCGAGCTTCCCGAGCGTGGTCAGGGTGGGAGCACCCAGGGTGCCTCCGAAAGGCGAGTAGGCGATGAACGCGAGCTCGTTCTTCCGACAGTACTCGAGCACACCGTTCTTTTCGACTTCACGCGCCTGGGGATGCCACCGGTTCTGAACGCATTGGATTGGCGTGACCGCTCGCGCGCGTTCGATGTGCTCGACGCCGACGTTGCAGAGTCCGACGTAGCGGATCTTGCCCTGCTCTTTCAGGCGCGCGAGCGCACCGACGCTCTCCTCGAAGGGAACTCGGATGTCGGGTGAGTGCAGGCTGCACACGTCGATGGTTTCGACGTCGAGCGCCTTCAAGCTCTGCTCGACGGCGCTCGTCAGGTACTCGGGATCCGCGTCCACGGTCCACGCGCCGCCCGGCCGCCGACAGCCGACCTTGGTCATGACGGTCACGTCGCCCGAGTGTCCCGCGAGACCTTTCGCGAAGAGCCGCTCGTTGTGATTGAACTCGGTTTCGTCGAGACAGTAAGCGTCGGCGGTGTCGAACAGAGTGACACCGTGATCCAGCGCAGTTTGGATGACTCGAAAGGCCTGATCCGTCGGTGGGCGGCCCGAAATGGAGAGAAGCATCCCTCCGAGCCCGACCACGCTCACCATGGGCCCATCAGGCCCAAGCCGTCGCATTCGCATTGCCGACACAGTCTAGCGCAGCGCGGCAGAAGCTGCTGGGCGCTGCGTTGAAAATTGATGCAATATCAGGAGGTTCAACGAACCTCCGAAATTTCACCGAAAGCGCGCTCGATCAAGCGAGCGCGGGAAGGGGGAGACGCAACCGCTCGAGAAGCTTGCGAAATCGTCGCATTTTTCGGCTCTTTCCTGGTGCTGATGGAGTCGGGTCAGAGGAACGGACCGGCGCCGAAGGAGGGCACGGAGATCCGCGGGGCGCCAATCCAAAAACGGACCGGACCGCTCTGTGTGTCCATGTGGGAGCCTCGATTACACGAGCCAGCCCGGGAAGGCAAGTCTTTCCCGGAGGGGGTTATTTGCGGAAGGATGGAGCCGTGTCCTGGTCGTCGCCCCGCGTGCTCGTTGTTGGATGTGGCGGCATCGGCGGCACCGTGGTCTCCCGACTCTTGGCAGCTGGCGTCGACGTCAGCGTGCTCACGTCGAACCCGCAAGTCAGGACAGCTCTGGTGGAGCGGGGGCCGGTGTTCGGCGGGCAGCTCGCCCGGGGACCGCTGTCCAGCGAGCGCGTCTTGGGGGAAACCGTGACGGACGGCAGATCGTTCGACTTCGTGTTGCTCGCGGTACCCCCTCCCGAGGTCGAGCGAGCGGCGCGCGAAGTACGCGGCGTCCTCTCGAGCGATGGACGTGTCGTTTGCTTCCAGAATGGCCTCTGCGAAGAGCGCGTGGCCGGCGTCGTGGGACAGGAGCGTGTCGTGGGGGCCGTGGTGGCTTGGGGCGCGCAAATGCCGGAGCCCGGCTGCTACGAACAGACCTCGGCGGGAGGTTTCACTCTCGGGGGTCTCGGCAAGGAGCGCGATCCGGCTCTGGACCCACTCGGCAAGCTTCTGGGCGAAGTCGGGCCCGTCTCATTTACCGATAACTTGAGGGGAGCGCGTTTCAGCAAGCTGGCCATCAACTGCGCCGTCTCCACCCTGGGCACCCTCGGGGGCGCGCGTCTCGGAGCGCTCTTGGTTCGCGGGTTCGTGCGAGAGCTGGCTCTCGAAATCATGACCGAGGCGGTTCGCGTGGCCGACGCCGAGGGCATTCGTCTCGAGCCCGTGGCGACGACCGTGGATTTGCGCTGGTTGGTGTTGCCCAGCGAGGGAGAGCCCTCGCCTCTCGGAATGGCGACGAAGCACGCTCTGCTGCTCGGGGTGGGGGCTCGCTATCGTCGACTGCGTTCCTCGATGCTCTCGGCGATCGAGCGCGGCAGGGCGCCCGCAGTCGACTTCTTGAATGGTGAAATCGAAGACCGAGGGATCCGTCTCGGGGTGGCGACGCCCGTGAACGCGCGAGCGCGGCGCATGGTCTGGGAGCTGTTCGAAAAGCGGCGGCTTCCCGGCGTGCACACCTTGAAAGAGCTTCGTGCGCTCACCCGGGAAGTCCCGCGGAGCACGGCCGCTTGAGGAGCCCGTGGGTCGTGCTACGCACCGAGCCGTGATCGATCGAAGGACGTTCGCGGTCAGCCTCGCCGCCTTGCTTGCCGCCTGCCAAAGGGCATCCGGTCGAGACGCCGCTCTGCCGGAGCTCGGCGAGCTCACGCCGTTCAGTTTGCGCGATCAAAACGGAAAACCGGTCACACGCGAGTCCTTTCAGGGAAAGGTGTGGGTGGCGGCGTTCATGTTCACCCGATGCCCGTCCGTGTGTCCGCGCATCACGCGGCGCATGAAGGCGGTGCAGGACACGGCGCGTGAGCGAAAACTCCCCATCCAATTGGTCAGCTTCAGCGTCGATCCTGAGCACGACACGCCCCAGGTACTGGCGAAGTACGCTGCGGAGTACGGGGCTGATACCTCGTCGTGGTCGTTCTTGACGGGGCCGTACGCGGTGGTGGCGGAGACGGCCGAAAAGGGCTTCAAGATTGGTCTGTCCGGGAAAGCGGATCCCGAAAAGGAGGATCTCGGCATCACTCACGGCTCACACCTGATCCTGGTGGACGGTTCGTCCACCATTCGTGGCTACTACCGCACCATGGACGACGAGGCGGTCGAGGCCCTTCTGAACGACGCGGCTCGCTTGGTCGATTGACGCACACGGCGTATCGACGCTGCAAGCGCCGCCAAGCGCCGCCGCTCGAGCGCCAAGGCGCACCGATGACGGGCCGTCACGTCTTCGCCGGTCAGAGCGAGCCGCTGAGCGGACGCTGTGCGGAGGAGTTCAAGCAAGCAGTGCTTCGACTGCGTTGATGCGCCTGCGAAGCTCTGCTTCGTCCTTGCCGCGGACCGTGACGTGACCCACCTTGCGACCTGGTCGAGGCGCCTTGCCGTACTCGTGCAGGTGGGCATCCGTGACCGCCAACACCTCGCCGCGGGGGGGAAGGGCGCCGATCAGGTTGATCATGGCCGTGGGTTCGGGCGCTTCGGTCGCGCCCAGGGGCAGACCGCAGACGGCGCGGACGTGGTTTTCGAACTGACTCGTTCGGGCGCCTTCGATCGTCCAATGCCCGCTGTTGTGCACTCGCGGCGCGAACTCGTTCGCCAGGAGTCGATCCCCCGCCTGAAAGAGCTCGAGCGCGAGCACGCCGACGTAGTCGAGGTCTTCGAGGAGGCGGCGCGCGAAGTCGAAGGCGCGCTCGGAGAGTTCGAGCGACGTCGCGGGTGCCGGCGCGATGCTGGTGCGCAGGATCCCACCGACGTGGTGATTTTCGGTTACGGGATAGAAGGCAATCGCTCCCGCGAGGTCTCGGCAGGCGAGCACACTGACCTCGCGGTCGAAGGCGATCAGCTCCTCCGCGATGGCGGGAGCACCCCGCAGTCCTCGAAACGCCTCATCGAGACCCGCTCCGCTGCGAATGACGCACTGCCCCTTGCCGTCGTACCCGAAGCGGCGCGTCTGCAGGACGAGGTTGCCGCCGAGGGCGCTCGAGGCGGCCTGGAGGTCGTCGAGTGAGTCGACTGCGAAGTGGCGCGGCGTTTCGATGCCGAGGCGTACGAACGTTCCCTTTTCGACGAGTCGGTCTTGAGCCACGAGCAGGGCGTTGGGCGTCGGCCGAACGGGGCAAGTTTGCGCGAGGCGACGTGCTGCCTCCTCGGGCACGTTCTCGAACTCGAAGGTGACCGCGTCGCAGGCGGCGAGGCGCTCGAGCGCTTCGTCGTCCGCATAGTCGGCCACGAGGTGGTCGGACACCTGCCCCGCAGGTGCCGACGGAGACGGATCGACCAACAAGGTCTCGACCCCCAGGGGATGGGCCGACAGCGCTAACATGCGACCCAGCTGACCCCCACCGAGAATTCCGAGCTTCATCGTCAAATGGCGTCAGGACGCGGATCGGGTTGGGCGAGAACGGTCTTCGTCTGCTGCTCGCGGTATTCTTCGAGCCGCGCGCGAATGGCGGGGTACTTGTTGCCGAGGGTGGCTGCGGCGAGCAAGGCCGCGTTGACGGCGCCGGCGCGACCAATGGCAAGCGTGGCTACCGGAATGCCCGCCGGCATCTGAACGATGGACAAAAGGGAATCGACACCGCTTAGCGCGCGGCTCTGCACCGGCACGCCGAGCACGGGAAGGGATGTCTTGGCTGCCGTCATTCCCGGCAGGTGAGCTGCTCCCCCGGCGCCCGCGATGATGACCTCGAGGCCCCGCCGCGCTGCTGTTTCGGCATACTCGAACAGCAGGTCGGGCGTCCGATGGGCGGAGACGACCCGCACCTCGTGGGGGATCGCGAGGCCCTCCAGGGTTTCGATGGTGTGCCGCATGGTCTCCCAATCGCTCTTGGAGCCCATGATCACGCCGACGAGGGGCTTTTGGCTGGAGTCGGTCAAGGGGCGGCCAATCTACTCAGGGGTCCTGGCCTGCTCAAGTCCGCTCGGGGCTTTCCCCGGTGGCCTTTCTTCGACAGGTGCGCCTCCCATCCCATCCTCGGCCGATCCGGGCTATCAACACGCCATGACCAAAACGGGGCCGTTCGGTGCGCGAGGCGCCCGAGGGCGCGGGGGAAACCTCACGCGACTTGGGTGCGTGGTCCTCGTCGGTTGGATCGCGGCCTGCAGTCGACCAGCTTCGCCGGCGGAGGTGCCTTCGCCCGCCTTGAAGCAGAGCGTCGCAGGGCAGGAGGCGGCCCGGGTTCCCCTCACCGAGCCGGAGCGAGCCGTCGAAGCACGACTCCGCGCCCACGTCCTCGAGCTCGCCGACAAGATCGGTGAGCGCAATCCGGAGCAGCCTTGGGAGCTCGCTGCGGCGGCGGACTACGTCGCAGCGCAGTTCGAGGGCTTTGGCTACGTGGTGGAACGCCAGGGCTACGAAGTTGCAGGCGTTGCGGCACAGAACCTCGCGGTCACCGTGCGAGGCGTCGATCGGGCCGAGGACGTCATCGTCGTGGGAGCCCACTACGACTCTCCCGTCGGCGGTCCCGGCAGGAACGGCAACGCTTCCGGGGTCGCGGGGCTTTTGGAGCTCGCTCGCATGTTTCGGTCGGAGGAGGGGTCGCGCACGGTCCGATTCGTTGCGTTTGCGGTCAGCGAGCCGCCCTATGCCGGTAGCGACGACATGGGCAGCCTGCGCTACGTGCGGCACCTAGCTGCCGCAGGGGAACAGGTCGTGGCGATGGTCAACCTCGACCGCATCGGTTCGTTTCGGTCCGACGGACCGAGTGAGCCCGTTCCGCCCGGGTCCGCCCATGTTCGGATGGGCGTGACGCCGGGTGCCGACGACGTCGAACGCGTTCTGGCTGATGCCGTCCGAAAGCCGCCGCTTGCGGTCGAATCGTTCCGAGTGCGGGCGGAAGCCGAGTCGGATCACTGGTCGTTCGCCCGGGGGGGAGTTCCCGCCGTCTGGATCACCGGAGAGAGCTAGTGTGTATAAGGTTTCAAAGAGTTGTGCTTGATCGACTGACAATCCCATCGCGCTGGCAAATTCACCGAATAAACCTACCCAGGCATTGATGTCTGATGTGCAGGTATTGGTATGCACCAT
>JBNKGC010000213.1:0-10078 GCA_050289625.1 Polyangiaceae bacterium
CTGCCGCGAAGAGGTAGGGCGGGTGCCTTCAACGAAAGAGCGCGCTCCCGACGGGAGCGCGCTCGAAGTCGAATCTCAGGCGAGTCGACGATCTGCGCCGTATGTGGCCCGCGGGGGGGCCACAGGGGCGGCTCAATAACAGGCGGTGGGCAGGCCCGCCGACTTCGCCGCGGCTTTGATCGTCGCGAGAGCAGCTCCTGAGCTCTGTCCACCTGCGACGGCGGCGTCGCAAATGCTGGCTGCAGTCTCGAGGTAACCCTGGTTGGGCTGCGGAGCGCTCTTGGCGTTCTGTCGGAGGGCGGCGCAGCAGCTCTTCAAGCTCTTGGCGGGCTTGCCGGTTCCACCTTTTTTGGTGGTCGGCTCCTCCTCAGTCTCTTCCAAAGGCTCTTCTTCGATCGTGAGCTCGGTTTGCTGCGCGGGGCTTGCGGCGGGAGCCGCCGGAAGAGGCGGAGGAGGCTCGTCCTTTTCGCAGCCGAGAAGTGCAGCGGGTGCGGTGAGAGCGAGCGCGACGAACAAGGCGCGAGTCGCCCCGCGGCGCCCAGTGGAAGTCGATGTGGCTTGGATGGTCATGCGTTGCCGTCCTCCGAGCGGGCAGGGGCCCGCGCTGATGAGTCCTCCCCTGACGGGAGGCTTTCTTGTACCAGAAAAATTCAGGGCATCCGACACCCGTGGGCCGGCGCCGCCCGCTGGATGGGGAGCTTTTCGTTGGCTCTGAGAGTGAAACGTATGCGCGGCGCTTTGCTTACGCCACGCGGCACTCGAAGTGCGATGAGCTCCCCCTTTTTCGGGCGCCAAGCGAAATCGACCGCGAAAAAAGGGCACCCCCCGGACGAGGGGGCGGTCCGGGGGGGGGGTAGCGGAGGAGACCAGGGGGTGGCACCTCCGGCTCGTCGTTTTGGTGAGGAGCGCTTCAGCTCCGCCGTCGTTGTTTACCGAACTCCGCGGGGGTCGTTCACGAACAACCCATCGAGTTCCCGCAGTTCAGGCACTTGTAGCAGGCGCCGTTGCGGATGGTGATGTGGCCGCAGCCGTCGCACACGGGCGCGTCGCCCATCATGTCCTCGAGCTGAGCATCGAGTGCACCAGGGGCCACTTCGGCCGCAGCTTGGACCACCGGCTCCGGCTCGGGAGCTGGCTCGATCTGCTTGGCCGTCGGATCCTCGATGCGCGCCGGTTCCTCGGTTGGCTTGACCTGAGCGAAGTCGTAGCGCTGCAGGTATTCGACCCCGAGCACCCGGAAAAGGTAGTCGACGATCGAGGTCGCGAACTTGATGTTCGGATGACCGCTCACTGGACCGTGCGGTTCGAAGCGCGTGAACGTGAACTGCTCGACGTAGGTCTGGAGCGGTACGCCGTACTGAAGCCCGACCGACACGGCCATAGCGAAGCAGTTCATCAACGATCGGAAGGCGGCGCCTTCCTTGTGCATGTCGATGAAAATCTCTCCGAGGGTGCCGTCGTCGTACTCGCCGGTGCGCAGGAAGACCTTATGACCACCGACGAGCGCTTCTTGCGTGAAGCCTCGACGCTTCTTGGGCAGGCGAACTCGCTCGCCGTGAGGACGGACCGCCGCGGTTGGTGCCGGGGTAGCCGCCACCGCCGTCGTCGTTTCTTCGGCTTCTTCCTTGTCGTCCGACTTGGCGGAAAGAGGTTGCGAGGCCTTGCACCCGTCGCGATAGAGAGCGACCGCTTTGAGGCCGAGCTTCCAGCCTTCCTCGTAGATCTCCCGGACGTCGCCGACCGTGGCATCGTTCGGCAGGTTGACCGTCTTGCTGATGGCACCCGACAGGAAAGGCTGGGCAGCGCCCATCATCTTGACGTGGGCCATCGGCGCGAGGAAGCGCTGGCCCTTCTTGCCGCACCGATTGGCGCAGTCGAAGACGGCGTAGTGCTCGTCGCGGAGGTACGGCGCACCCTCGATGGTCATGCAGCCGACGATCGTGTCGCCTGCTTCCTCGATCTGCTTCGCGGTGAAGCCGAGGTGCTTGAGAAGACTGAAGCCCGGCTTTCCGACCTTGTCCGCCGAGACGCGGAGACGCTCGTAGCACTCCTTGCCGAGGATCCAGGGGGCGAAGGCGAGGTTCAGATCGAACACACCGGGGACGGCGTTCTCGACCTTCTTGAGCTCCTCGTCCGTCAGGCCCTTGTCCTTCAGACTCGCTCGATTGACGTGCGGAGCGCCCAAAAGGGTGTTGGTTCCCGAGACGTAGGCGACGATCTCGCGGATCTGCACCTCCGAGTAGCCCAAGCGGCGAAGCGCCTCGGGCACCGACTGGTTGACGATCTTGAAGTAGCCACCGCCTGCGAGCTTCTTGAACTTCACGAGCGAGAAGTCGGGCTCGATGCCGGTGGTGTCACAGTCCATGAGCAGACCGATCGTCCCCGTCGGCGCGAGCACGGTTGCCTGTGCATTGCGGTAACCGTCCTGCTCGCCGAGCTCGACCACCTGATCCCAATCCTCACAGGCTGCGCGCCACAGGCTTTCGGGACACTCGTCGCGATTGATCGCGTAAGCAGCCTCGCGGTGCTTGCGCATGACCCGAAGCATCGGCTCGCGGTTCTTGGCGTAGCCGTTGAAAGCTCCCTTCGAGGCCGCCGTGCGCGCGCTGGTCGCGTAGGCCCGACCGCAGAGAATGGCCGTCAGCGCACCGGCGATGGCCCGCCCCTTGTCGGAGTCGTACGGAATGCCCAGCAGCATGAGCAGGGTGCCGAGGTTCGCGTAGCCGAGACCCAGCGGACGGTAGTCGTGCGAGTTCTTCGCGATGCCCGCGGTCGGGTAGCTCGAATAGTCGACCAGGATTTCCTGGGCCGTGAAGAAGATGTCGATGGCGTGGCGGTAACCCTCGACGTCGAAGTTACCCGCTTCGTCGAGGAACTTGGTGAGGTTCAGCGACGACAGGTTGCAGGCCGAGTCGTCGAGGAACATGTACTCCGAGCACGGGTTCGACGCGTTGATCCGCGCCGTGTTCGGGCAGGTGTGCCACTCGTTGATCGTGCTGTCGTACTGCACGCCGGGATCCGCGCAGGACCATGCAGCCTCGGCAACCTGATTCCAAAGGTCGGTGGCGTCGAGGGTTTCGACCACTTCGCCTGTGGTACGGGCGCGAGTCTCCCACGAACCGCCGCTCAGGGCCGCCTTCATGAACTCGTCGCTCACCCGGATCGAGTTGTTCGAGTTCTGCCCGCTGACGGTGCGGTACGCCTCGCCGTTGAAGTCACTTTCGAATCCGGCCGCGATGAGGGCGTGAGCCTTCTTCTCTTCCCGAACCTTCCAGTTGATGAAGTCAACGATCTCCGGATGATCCATGTCGAGGCAGACCATCTTGGCGGCTCGGCGCGTGGTGCCACCGCTCTTCGTAGCACCAGCGGCTCGATCGAAGACCTCGAGGAAGCTCATCAGGCCGCTCGACGTTCCACCGCCCGATAGCTTCTCTTGGCGACCGCGGATGGTGCTGAAGTTGCTGCCCGTTCCGGACCCGTACTTGAAGAGGCGGGCTTCGTGCTTCACGAGCTCGTAGATGCCCATCAGGTCGTCTTGAACCTTCTGAATGAAGCAGGCGGAGCACTGCGGGCGCTCGTACGCGTTCGCCGTCTCCGCGACCTCGCTGTGGGTGTCCTCGACCCAGGCCCAGTTGCCGCCGGAGCCCTCGATGCCGTACTCGGCGTGGAGGCCGCAGTTGAACCAAACGGGCGAATTGAACGCGCCGTACTGATTGACCAAGAGCCAGGTCAGATCCTGCTCGAAGTTGTCAGCGTCCTTCTTGGTGGCGAAGTAGCCGCCAAAACGCTCCCCCGCCGCGCGGATGGTGTGAGCGACTCGATAGACGACCTGGCGGACGCTCATCTCGCTGTCGGTCTTGTCGGGGCCGAGCCCTGCTTTTCGGAAGTATTTCGAAACGACGATGTCGGTGGCCAGCTGCGACCAGCCCGCAGGGATCTCGGCGCCGTCCATCTTGAACACGACCGAACCGTCCGGGTTGGTGATGACGCTTCGTCGGCGCTCCCAGACGATCTCGTCGAACGGCTCATTCTCTTCGCTGGCGAAGTGGCGCTCGAAGGTCAGCCCCTTGCGACGGCGCGCACGAGGTCGCTTGCTCTGCGACCTCTTGGAACCGGCATCGGCGTTCTTGGGGTTGTCCTTGTTTCCCACGCCGTTGTTTGACCCGACCAACGTCGACTGCGCCATCCTTGATGCCTCCTGACCTTCCAAGTGCTGCCAAATTGGGAGACGCACGACCGAAATTCCCCGCCGCTTGGACGGAGTCCTCGTCTCTCCGCTGGCCCAGCCCAGCAGATCGGTCGCCAATGCCCCTACGAAATGAAACGAGATACCGAGAAATCGAGACTGCTTAGACCAAGCGAATTCGCTACGTGCCGAGCCAATAGGAAAGATTCAGCTCTCTGGCCGAAAGGGGCGACTCGTGAGGCATCCGCCGCCGGCGAGACCCGCTCAACGCGGTCCCACTGGATTGATTTGCCCTGGCAACCTGTTCAGGTTTTAGCGGCTCGGCGGTGGTGCCTGTGTCCTACTCTGTAGGTGTGCCCCTAGAACTTCCTGCACCCGTGGTCAGTCCTTCAACGGAGAACCGCCCCGAAGCGACGAGCCTGCGGTTTACCCCAATCCATTGGGGTGGAGCAAGCAAAAACCACAACGGATTGGGCCTTCACACCAACCGTACGGCACCTGTGGACAAGCTGCAAACGGCGATCTCCGACAGGTTTCGAGGGGTTGGCAGCCCATTTCTACTGAACCTTTCTATCGTCTGAACAGGGTCAACCAGGTTTGGAAGATTTGCTCACTAACCTGAACACACTTTGACCACCGATTGTTCAGGACTCTTCCACACCACCCCCCTGAGAGACCCCCAACTGGGCCCCAGGGTTTTCCACAGTTTGTTGGTAGGGGGGCGGCCCCGCCCCCCTCGTCGTCGCGGCAAAGCCGCTCCTCCTCACCCCACGTTCCCGCTGCGCTCCGGCGGGTCGCGAAGGGACTCGCTCGGCGGCGGTGCTCGTGGCTTCGTCACTCCTCGGCCTTTGGCCTCGCATGCCTCGGTTGGTTCCGCGACGACAAGCTCCCCCCGAGCGCCTGTCGCCCGCCGGTATGCGGCTACGGCAGCAACAATCTCGCGGCCTGCCGGGGGTGATGTACTCAACGCCCTTCGAGCAGCTCGAGGTAGAGGCGCTCGTACTTGGAGGCCACGCTCGCCGCGGAGAAGTGCTCGCGCGCTGCCCGGCGCTCGGCCTTGCTCACCTCGGCGCGCCGCGCCGGGTCATGCGCCAATCGGCTCGCCTCGAACGCCCAAGTGGCGTCATCGCGCCCCATCAGGATCGCCCCGCGCAGATCGACGAGGGGCCCCTCGTTCAGGGCCATCACCGGCACGCCCAAGCTCATCGACTCGAGAAGCACGATCGGCAGGTCGACCTTTCCCCAGAGATCATCGACGGGAAAGAGCACCGCCGTCGCCGATTGGATCAGCGCCAGGATGTCGCCGAGATGCTTGGTGAAGCGCACCCGCTCCGGGTCCAAGCGGGCCTCCAGCTCGCGCGCGATCCCGTCCGCTCGTGGAGTCTTCTGACGGTAGGCAAACACGAAGCGGGCTCCCGGTGTTTGCTGGCTGATCGGATCGATCAACCGGGCCACCGTCTCCGCCCCCCCGCTGACCTCGAGATCACCCGGGTAAACGAACAGGGGGGCCTGAGGGTCGATACCCAGAGCGGCTCGAACCTCCTGGGTGACCTCTGGACTGCGCGCGGGGATGTCCCCCACTGGAGGCGGAATGATCTCGAGGCGAGGAGGCGTCACCGAGAGCGCCTCATAGGCGTCGGTGAGGCCACGCGCGGTCCAGCTGCTCTGCGCTACAACCACGTCGCCGAAGAGGAGCTTGTCCGGTCGGCTCAGGTCGCGCGGGGGTGAGGCGACCGTCTGCAACACGGGTTTCCGACGAAGGCGTTTGAGTACTCGCCCGACGGTGCTCGAGCGCGGATTCGGAGCGAAAACGAAATGCCAAAGGTCGGCCCGCGAACGCGTCAGGAGCCAAGCGGCTGCCCGGAGGTTGTCTTGGAACGTCGGAGCGAACTTTCCCGCGCCTGGATAGACGCGGGAAACCTCCCATTCGGGCTCTGGATCATCCTCCGAGCCACTCTCTTTTCCGCCCATGACAATCGGACGGACGGCTTCGAGGTGCGTCGCGATATCGCGGACCAGACACTTCGTGCCGTCGTGGAACGGTGGAACGATCGGCTTCGAGACGAATTGCACGCTCGGTCGCCCTTCGAAACCGCGCGCAGGGGTCCCGTCGAACATTGCGGGCGCACCCTACAGGCAATCGGTCCCAGCCGGGAGTGCAGCTCAGTCGGTCACGGCAAGAATCGCGCGCGGAGCACTCTGCATCGCCCGAGCAACCGCCGATTCGAGAACTTGGGAGCGAGCGCGAACGCGAGCGTTTCGGTCGCTCCGGTCGGCTCGGGCCGAAGCCCTCCCGGAAATCTTCCCGACGATGGCCTGTTCGGGCATGCGGTGAACGATGTACTCCACTTCGGCCGAGTAGATCGTGGCGGAACCATCGCGATCCGCCTGCATTTTTCGAATCTTGCCGGTCAAGAGCACGACGGGGAGCGCTCCCTCTTCGGCCAGCTCCCGGGGATCTTCGGAGGGATTCAGGAGCGCCACGCCATCGAGTTTGTCGAGTTCACTCCTCGCCGCGCGCGTCACCGCCTCGGTTGCCTTTTCACTGCGGACCTGAGTCGCATTCCGCACCTTGCCGAGCTTGATCAAGACCTTCGCTTCACGACGCCGCTCGGCGTCTTTTTGCCGGCGCGCCTCGAGGACGGAAATCGCGGCCTGAACCTGCTTGCGCACGGACGTGTTCGAGTCGCGAGCATGCTCGCGCAGCGCGGGTAGCGCCGCCGGGTCACTCAGCGTCTTCAGCGCCGCGGCGGCCGAGGCGCGAACGGCCGCACTTTCGTCCGACAGGGCCCCGTAGAGCGGCCCGAGCGCCCGGGCGTCTCCGCTCTTCCCGAGATGAAGAGCCGCTTGCACGCGAACGCGGAAATCGTCGGCTCCAGAGAGATCGCGTGTGAGCTTCGCGAAGTCATCGGCTCCCCCCGCGCCCGTCGCAGTCAGGAGGATTAGGCCGACGACTGCGGAACGAAACGCTTTCACCATGGATCTTGCTCTGAGAACTCGAAAAGTATGCCGGGACTGCACTAGTGCCGTCGAATCTGCGAAGTGCGCGGTCCTCCCTCGAAAGGACGACCCACCGCTGTCCACCTTCAGCTCTCAGGCCGGGCTAACGCAAGAAGGCTCGCCACGACGAGCTCCTTTTCGTGGGCAAAGCTCACACGTCGCCCGCAGGTGTGCGAGAGGGCCGCCGTGCCTGCGCCTCAGTCCAATTCGTCGAGAATCCGAGTGAGTTCATCCTCGTCACCGGCACGAAATCCGGCGTGAACGAAGCGAACGATCCCGTTCCGATCGAGGACGTAACTCGTCGGCATCGTCGGCGGGGAGTAGGCCGCCGACGTCGATTGTCCTTCGTCCCAAACGACGGGAAAGGTCACCCCCGTCTCTTCGATGAACTGGGGGATCCCCTCCGGATCCTCGTCGACGCTGATGCCGACGAAGACCACGTCGCCCGCTCGCTGCTTGGCGAGAACCTCGTAGCGCGGGAACGATTCCCGGCACGGGGCGCACCAGGTCGCCCAGAAATCCACCACGACGAGCTTGCCGCGATGGTCTGCCAAGCGAAAGGTCGGCGCCCCCTCAGCGGAACCGATGCGGAGCAAGTCGAAGTCGGGGGCCGGAGCGCCGATCAGATCGTGCTTGGCGCTGGCAGGTGCGGAGGCACCCGCCGAAGTGGACTGACACGCCGGAAGAGGCCCGACGCTTGCCATCACCCAGACCAGGGCGAATCGCGAGCGCCTCACTCCTCTTCCTCGGGACACCCATCCTCGTCGTCGATGTCGTTCACGGTCTCCGGCTCATCGATGCACTCGTCCTGCACGTCCGGGATACCGTCCTGATCGTTGTCTGTGTCGGGGCAGCCGTCTGTATCTTCGAAGCCATCGGTATCCTCGGGCTCGGCCGGGCACTTGTCTTCTTTGTCCGGTACGCCGTCCTGATCCGTATCGGCCTCGTCCGGACAACCATCATCGTCCTGGTAGTTGTTCTTGGTCTCCGGCTCGTCCTTGCACTGGTCACCGGTGTCCGGGATGCCGTCCTTGTCGTTGTCGAAATCGGGGCAGCCATCCGTGTCCTCGAAGCCGTCGATGTCTTCGGCATCCTTCGGGCACTTGTCGGCCGAGTCCGGAATGTTGTCGAGATCGTCGTCCAGGTCCGGGCAGCCGTCGCTGTCCTCGTATCCATCGACGTCCTCCGCCTCGGTCGGGCACTGATCCGTATCGTCCGGCATCCCGTCTTCATCGCGGTCCTTGACCTCGGCGTTGAAGAGCGCGCCGATGAACGCGCGAAAGTCGGGCACCCCGATCCCCTTGACCACGCCGGCTCCAGCGCCCGCGGTGAAGGTGAACTGAGATCCGAGGGGGATGAACTGCACGGCCCCGTCGATCTCGAGGGCATTGGCTCCACGGTCTGCGGTGAAGTTGGTGCTGCCGAACGCATCGACCATCAGGTTGACTACCGGACCGACCCGGTAGCCCACGGCCGCGCCGTACCGTCCTTCGGCACCAAGCTCGGTCGCCCCCACGGATCCCGTACCGCGCCAGACGCCTCCGAGATTCGCCGCCCAGGTCAAGGGTCCGAACAATCCGTCGACGATTGCGCTTCCGCCAACGCTCGGCGTCGAATCACCGATGTAGCTCCCTTCGGCCGTGATGTTGCCCATCGGGGCCGTTCCGTAGACCAAGACACCGAGGGCGATCGGATCTTGCGGGGCGCCGAAGACGCGGCCCTTCGCTTCGAGCTCGATGTCACCGAGACCGACCGTTTCGAGAGCGTCGGGATCTGCCGTGCCCGTGGCGCTAAGGCCCTGACCCTTCACCCAGGTCAGTGGGACTCGAAGGCCCAGCTGCAGCTCGGGGATCACCGTGAGCGAAGCGAGAGCGTCGACGGTCACCAAGTTCTCAACCACGGGGATATCGGTGATCGGTCCGGCTCCGGGATCGTCACAGCTCTCCACGCCGGTAGTGGCGGTACAACTCCGAACCACGAAGGGCTTGAATGCGTAATTGACCACCCCGCCCACGGACCAGGTCATTTCCCCGTCGGTGCGAGCGCCCCGCGTCGTGATGAAGTTCCTCGGGCCCGGTGCGGGACGGAACCGTTGCACCGAGAACTCGTCGGAAACCTGAGATTGCGCCGCTACCGTTGGTGCGGCAGCGAGGACAGCCAGAAGCGACGCCGTCGAGAGCGCCCTCGAGCGCGGGCGGCCCAAGGCCGTGTGGGAGCGAGGACGAGGAGTGTTTCGAGAGTCCGGAGAGGGATGGGTCGTCATCGTCGTGATTTTTCTCCACTGGCTTCACAAACACCTGTGGATCGGTCGTCAGGCTCGCACACCGAAGTGAGAAGAAGCAATGTAGTTTCTCACTGCGACCGCATTTGGAGGGAGACCCTGAAACATCGGTCGCCGACGACCGACCGCAGGCTTTCCGCTCCATCCTCCGTCACTGACCGCGCGCCAACCATCTCCCGGCGGTCGCGTCCGTGAGTCGCGCCTTTTGGAACGAGGCCCCGGCGACATCGAATCTCGCAGACGAGCCCTGCTGCTTGGAAGCGCGAACTGGCGGGCGCTGGCAAGCCCATACGAAGGGAATCACCCCGCGCTGGTCGCAGGGAACAGCAACTCGCGCTCGGCAGTGGCGCAAGTTGCCTTCACCGCGCTTCCCTGGGGCCCGGCGAATGCCAGCAAGGGCGAGGAGCCGCCGAGGCCGCCGTTCAGATGGGCTCCTCATGGTTCGCGGCGCCCTTTTTTCGAAGCTGGGAGACGGAGGCTTCCGCATCCCCCTTCCAGGCAAGGTCAGCGAAAAATCAGGAAAAGCTGGCGCAGCGAGTTTGCTCCGGCCCGCCCCCGCAAGTCGGCCTCGACCCACCGCAAGGGCCGCCTCCCTAGACCTTCACCGGCCC
>JBNKGC010000214.1:0-9822 GCA_050289625.1 Polyangiaceae bacterium
CTTCGACCTCGACGTCTGGACCGAGGCGCGTGGGCCGCGCCCCCTGTTGGACCGTTTCGGCCACTCGCGTTCGCGCGCCTTCGAGCAGGTTTCGCGTCTCCTCACTGAGGTCCTCTGCGGTTCGGGTAGAGGCTGGAACGCGCTCCGGCAGCAGCGAATGTCGGGCATCGGCTCCGCGCGGTAGGCTCGCGGGGGTGGAGTCGCCGATGAGCGGTGGCATCGACGGGCGTGAGGCAGTGGGAGTCGACGGTGGTTCACCCGAGGAGGGAGCAGAATCGGCGGCGGCGTCGCCCGGCGGATGGAACTCCGAGCGGAAGGGCTTGCGAGCTGCGGTCACCAGGATTGGTGTGCGCCCGACGGAGCGTGGCGCTGGAGCGATCTGAGCTGACTCACTCGGTGGTCCGATCAGCTCGGTGATGTGCGCGACGACTGCGTCGAGATCCAGGGGACGTGTGAAGGTTGCCTCTCCCGCTTCACCGAAGCGGGGATCGCCTTTCAGCGCACCTTCGGCGGCGCCCAGAAACACGACGGGAATGGACGAAGCGTTTTCGATCTCGCGCAGCTGACGGACACGCTCGAGTGCTTCGTGCGCGTCGGCGTCGCAAATCACCACTGCTGGGACCTGGTGGCGAACGCGGCTCGGAAGCAGACCGAGGGGGACGTCGATGCTGGAGTAGCCGCGCGCGCGGAGAGCCCCCATCAAACGCTCCGCTTCGGCGGAGGCGTCACACACGAAAATCAGTCCACTGCCATCGTCGTGGGACGGCGGGACGGAGGGGTGCGACTGCTCCACACCCACAGTCTATGCGACGCCGCTGGGGCTTCGCCACCGCGCTCGCACGTGGAACCGCGTCGGAAACCGACGTCGATGTGAAAAATTCTCCGCTCGGCGTGAACGGGTGCCGACTCCCCGCCCGTGCTTCTTCAGCCGCTCTTGGGACTCTTCAGCCGCTCTTGGGAAGCCAGGTTCCGAGTAGGACCATGGCTGTCACGAACGCCACGATGAGGGTTTCGCCGGTGGTCATGCCGAACATCATCCGGAGCATCGCTCGCGATGATCGAAGAAAACAAGAGCGCCATATGCAGAAGACTCGCCTCCGCCTCACCCGATGTGGGCCAAATCGGAGGAGGGCAGCCAACGCGAGTGTTCCCGCTGCAGTGCGGCTATGATGGACGGAGCGAGCCACCGAATGTCAAATCGCCAGTTTCACTCTCCGGCGCTTTTGGAGGCCGTGGTCGGACTGGGGGCAAATCAGCCTGCTCCCGAGTCGACTCCCCGCCAGACCCTCGTGCGGGTCGTGCAGCAGCTCGGCGAGCTCGCGGATGGGCCAGTCGTTGTATCCTCGCTGTACGAGACGGAGCCGATCGGTCCGCCCCAGGCACGGTTCCTGAACGCCGCGGTGCTCCTCAGGACCCGGCTCGGTCCCACGGGCCTTTTGGACGCCCTGCAGGTGCTCGAAGCGACGCATGGGCGTATGCGCACGGTCCGGTGGGGGCCACGCACGCTGGACCTCGATGTCTTGTGGATTCGAGGACATGCAATCAGGACGAAACGTCTCGTTGTTCCTCACCCTCGACTTCTCGAAAGAACGTTCGCGTTAGTGCCTCTTTTGGAGGTGGCGCCGCAGGCGCGCCATCCGGAGGACGAAACCCCGCTCGCCGCGTGCGGCGAGGCGGTCCGACCCGCGGGCATCGTGCGCGTGGAGGGCCCCACCTGGGCGGAAGTCCACTCAAAATTGTAGTTCTTCGGCCTAACTGGACACACCGCACCCGAGCTGGTACTTGGCGCGCGCCCGTTGTCTCCAGGCCGTTCCTGGAGGTCGGAGTCCCCTGCGATGAGCTCGTTCGTCGAAAGTGCGGCTGGTGCTGCCGCCACGTCATTTCGCCCCATGATCGCCGCCGTAGAGGTGGATCTGGACAAGAGTTTCTTGCTTCAGATCGTCGTTTTCTGCGTCGTCATCATCGTTCTGAAACCGCTTCTGTTCGACCCGATGATGCGGGTCTTCGCGCTTCGCGAGGAACGAACGGATGGTGCCCGCGCGGAGGCGCGGGCGATGCAGGAGCGAGCCGCCGACATTCTCCTCAACTACGAGAAGGAGCTTGCCAAGGTGCGCGTCGTCGCTGCCGAGGAGCGTGAGCGAGTCCGGGCCGAAACGGCGAAGCTCGAAGCGTCGATCCTCGAGGAGGCTCGCCAGGCCGCGACGAAGATCGTCGACGAGGGCCGGGAGAGAATTCGCAAGGAGGTCGAAGGCATTCGCTTCGATCTCGGTAAGCAGTCGGAACGCATGGCGCGCGCTCTGGCCAGCAAGGTCCTGGGGCGGGAGATTCACTGACGATGGCGCTCTTCAAGAAGAAGATCCGCAAACTGCTCGCTTTCGCGGCGGCGCTCGGATTCACCATGCAGCTTTCGCCGGCGGCCTCGGCGGAGCCCCAGCATTCGCCCCCTGACGTCCTGCCGGGCCCAGGGGCGGAGGGTGGCCACGGGATCGAGGGCGAACTCGGCTCCGAAGGGGACCTCGGGGAAGACTCGCATGGCGAGCATGGGCACGGACACGTGCCGCACATGTCCGACGTGAACTGGTTTTACGGCTTCCTCGGTGAGAAAGAGGGCGCCCCACCGAGCCTCCTGTGGCGCACCCCGGGCACGCCGGTGCCGGTGGGAGCGTTGCTTCTCAACACGTTCATCCTCTTCGCGCTGATTGCGAAGCTCGGTGGTCCAAAGATTCAGGCCGGCCTTCGCGCGCGCAAGGACCGCATCGTTGGCGGCATGGAAGCTGCTGCCAAGATGAGGGAAGAGGCCGAAGGGCAGCTCGCCTACTACGAGGACAAGCTCGAGAAAATCGAAGACGAGATCGAGCGGATCAAAGCTCAGATGCGAGAGCAGAGCGAGGCGGAACGCGAGCGCATCCTTGAGGAGGCGAAGGGGAGGCGAGAAACGCTGGAACGTGACGCACGCCTCCTCATCGAGCAGGAGCTCAAGGTAGCTCGCGAAGAGCTCTTTCATCAGGCGGTCGCCGACGCCGTGCGGACCGCGCGCGAGACCATCGAGGCGCAGCTCACGAGCGCCGACCACGAGCGCCTGGCCGAGGATTTTCTCGCTAGCCTCGACGAGCAGATCAAGCAGCGGGAGGCCCTGTCATGAGCGCTGGTGCAGTAGCGGAACGGTACGCGCAGGCGATCTTCGAGCTGGGAGTCGAGACGGGACAGCTTGCGACGATCACCGAGCAGTTCCGCAAGGTGGCAGAGGTGTACGAGGAGAGTCACGAGCTCCGGACGGCTCTCGACAACCCGGTCCTCGAAGAGGGCGCACGCCTCCAAATCCTCGAAGAGGTCGCGACTCGCGTCGGAGCGACGGGCATAGCGCTCAATGCGCTCAAGGTCATGGTCCGGCGCAGGCGGACGAACGCCCTGCCCGAAGTTGCCGAGCAGCTCACCAAGTTGAGTGACGATCAGCAGGGGCTCGTGCGCGCCTCGGTCACGAGCGCGGTTCCTCTGTCGGAAGCCTACTTGAGTCAGCTCAAGGAAAAGCTCGAACGAGCGACCCAGAGGCGGGTGATCCTCGAGGAGCGACAGGACCCGTCGCTGATCGGTGGTGTCATCACCAAGCTGGGCGACAACATCCTCGACTCGAGCGTCGCAGGGCGCCTCGCCGCTCTCGAACGCAAGCTCCTTCTGGGAGCCTCGAGCCAGCAGGCCTGAGCCCTGCTTCTCACGACATTTTTCGCGCTCTGGCCTAGACCGCGCAGAAACCAACCGAGAACACAGTCATGCAGCTGAGTGCCGACGAGATCTCCTCGATCATCAAGAAGCAAATCGAAAACTTCGACCGCGCCGCCATCGTTTCCGAGACGGGCACGGTCCTCACCAGCGGTGATGGTATCGCCCGCGTTTATGGCCTCGAGGGGGCCATGGCTGGCGAGCTCGTCGAGTTCCCCGGTGAGGTGTACGGTCTCGTCCTCAACCTCGAGCAGGACAACGTCGGCGTTGCGGTGCTCGGTGATGCGACCGCCGTCAAGGAGGGTGACTCGGTCAAGCGAACGGGGCGCATCGCCGACGTTCCGGTGGGCCCCGAGCTCGCCGGTCGCGTCGTGAACGCTCTGGGTCAACCGCTCGATGGCAAGGGACCCATCGAGGCCAAGCAGACGCGTCGCATCGAGGTGAAGGCTCCCGGCATCATCGCGCGTCAGCCGGTGAAGGAACCGATGCAGACCGGTCTCAAGGCCATCGACTCGATGATTCCGGTCGGTCGCGGCCAGCGCGAGCTCATCATCGGCGACCGCCAGACGGGCAAGACCGCCATCGGCATCGACACCATCATCAACCAGAAGGGCCAGGGCGTGCACTGCGTGTACGTGGCCATCGGTCAGAAGGCATCGACGGTCTCGCAGGTGGTGGAAAAGCTCCGCCAGCACGGCGCCCTCGAGTACACGACGATCGTCGTGGCTACTGCGACCGAAACGGCGCCCTTGCAGTTCCTCGCCCCGTACACCGGCGTTGCCATCGGCGAGTACTTCCGGGACACGGGTGGCCACGCCCTTTGTATCTACGACGACCTTTCCAAGCAGGCAGTGGCGTACCGCCAAATGTCGCTCCTCCTGCGTCGTCCCCCAGGACGCGAAGCGTATCCTGGCGACGTCTTTTACATTCACTCGCGCCTGCTCGAGCGCGCCGCGAAGTTGGCTGAGCGTTGGTTCGTGGTGGAGGAGGGCAAGGACGTGCCCGCCGGAGACGAGTCGTTCCGAGGCGCGGACGGCAAGATCTACCTCGGCGAAGAGGCTTCCAAGCAGGCCGGTGCGGCCGCCAAGGAGAAGGGGGCTGGGTTCGTCGCGAAGAAGGATCCGCACTCCGGTGGATCTCTGACGGCACTGCCGATCATCGAGACGCAGGCCGGTGACGTGTCCGCTTACATTCCGACGAACGTGATCTCCATCACCGACGGTCAGATCTTCCTCGAGAGCGATCTGTTCTACTCGGGCGTCCGCCCGGCCATCAACGTCGGTATCTCCGTCAGCCGTGTCGGCGGCAACGCCCAGATCAAGGCGATGAAGAAGATCGCCGGTACGCTGCGTCTCGATCTGGCGCAGTACCGCGAGATGGCAGCGTTCTCTCAGTTTGCAAGCGATCTCGATGCGGCAACTCGTGCTCAGCTCGAGCGCGGCAAGCGCCTGACCGAGCTCCTGAAGCAAGGACAGTACGTGCCGCTTCCGGTCGAAAAGCAGGTTCTCACGATCTACGCGGGCACCACCGGGTACACCGACAAGCTGCCGGTGGATTCGCTCGCCCAGTACGAAGAGGATCTGCACAAGCACGTCGAAGCGAAGCACCCGGAGATTCTCCAGGGGATTCGCGAGAAGAAGGTCATCGACGACGACTTGAAGAAGAAGCTGGACGGCGTGCTCGAGAGCTTCACCAAGGACTTCGCCGCCAGCCAGGGCTGAGGCGGTGCCTCGAAGGAAAACGAGCGGTGGCGAATCAAAAGGAAATCCGCAAGCGCATCGGTAGCGTCAAGAGCACGCAGAAGATCACCCGCGCCATGAAAATGGTCGCGGGTGCCCGCCTGAACCGCGCGCAACAGCGCATCCAGGCTCTGCGTCCCTACGCTGTGGAAACGGGCCGTGTGCTGGCGCGCGTTGCCGGTTCGCAGCCGCTCGGCGTTGCCGCCGAAGAGGGCGCCTACGAAGAGCAGGCCGGCGCGCAAGCGGTCGATCACCCGCTTCTGGCACATCGACCGGAGAGAAACGTGCTGATCCTGGTGATCAGCAGCGATCGAGGCCTCTGCGGCGGCTTCAACTCCAACATCCTTCGCGCTGCCGAGAGACTCTGGAAGTCGAAGGAGGGGGGGGGCAAGTCGGTGCGGCTGGCGATCATCGGGCGCAAGGGGCGCGACTACTTCCAGCGTCGGAAGGCTCCCATCGTCGACTACTTCGAGGGCGTTTGGGAGGATCCCGGCATGGGGCAGGCCCGCCGGGTGGCCCGCGCCATCCTCCGCCCCTTCCTCGCGGAAGAGGTGGATTCGATCTACCTCGTCTACAACGAGTTCAAGAGCGCGATGACCCAAATGGTCGTTGCCGAGCCGTTGTTTCCCTTGGGCTCGGTGTCCAGTCAGGAACCCGAAACGGAGCGTGAATCCGTTCCGGAATGGGACAAGGTTCGTGAGTTCATCTTCGAGCCGGACAAGGAAGCGCTGCTCGAGGTACTGGTGCCGATGTACATCGAGATCACCTTGGTGCGTGCGCTCCTCGAATCGCAGGCTTCCGAGCTCGGTGCGCGCATGACCGCCATGGATGCAGCCACCAAGAACGCGAGCGACATGATCGACCGGCTGACCCTCCAGTACAACCGCGCGCGCCAGGCGGCGATCACGACCGAGCTGATGGAGATCATCGGCGGCGCCGAAGCTCTCAACGCCTGACGTCAAGCGATGGGTAAGCCGTCGCGGTCATCGCGAAAGCAGAAGCGCAATCGAGCGCAACGGGCCGTGGAGCGAGGCCTCCCCGCGCGCGAGGTGGAAGCGCGCGAATCGACGGCGCGTGGCGGGCCGGGTGCTTTTCGTTCGGTCGCGTCCCCATCGCGTCGTTTGGTCGCGAGTGCAGCATCGTCGCCCGAGCCTGACCGCGCCCTGCCCGTTTGGGTCAAAGTCGCCCTGGGCGCTGCTGCCGTTCTGCTCGCTTTGTGGGGCTTGTCTCAGCTCCGGAAGCAGGAACCGGCTCCGCCAAAAGCCCCGGAGACCGAGGACAGTCGGGGCGCGCCATCACGTGTGGACCTGACCCCGCCGGCGACCGAGGTTGCCCCGGACCAGGCGCCTCCCGACGTCGAAACGGAGGTGCCTGTCACAGCTCCAGCCGGGTCACCTCCGGCAACCTTGCCTCACGTGGAGCCGTCCGTACCGGCTGTGGAGCGGTCGCATGGGGCGGACTTGCCTTCTTCGTCACCACCGAAGGCTGATGCCGACGTGGGCTCCTCCACGTCACGAGCCACCGGTGCGGCGGAACCCTCGCGGTCGCGAGGTCCTTCGGTTGCGAAAGACACCGACGCAGGCGCGCCCCTGATCCGCCCGACCGGGTCGCAGCCAAGAGCGAAGTCGGCTGTGTCCGCCGCAGTGCCAGCGCCCAGCGCTCCTTCGAGTGCAACGGTCGCCGAAGCGCCACCAACCGGGGCGGCGCCAGCGAATGCTACGGCTCCCTCCGCGCCCCCGACGACTGCGCCAGCCGAAGCGACTCCGTGAGCGACGAACCGCTCGTCGCGACGAAGCGGCGGCTCGAGCGTCCGAATCTGGAAGCGCCACGAAGCCGAGCAGACGAAATCACCCCCGGCCAAGAGAGGGGAGATCGCCTCGTCGGAAGGAGAGGGTGGGGGGGATTTTCGCCGGCGTCCTCGAAAACAGACTGATCGGCGCTCTGGCGAATCATTGCTTTTCCCCGCCGGAGTCTTGCCCTGCCTGCCTCGCCCGAGGCAGCATCGTTTCTCGTATGGCGACGCGTCCGCATGTGCTTGGAGTAGTTCTGGCGGGGGGAGAGGGAAAGCGGCTTTGGCCTCTCACGCGCGACCGCGCCAAACCGGCGGTGCCGTTCGGTGCGAACTATCGGTTGGTGGATTTCGCCCTCAGTAACCTCGTCAACGGAGGCTACCGGCGTATCGCAGTACTCACCCAGTACAAGAGTCACAGCCTCGACCGGCACATCGCCATGACTTGGCGCATGTCCCCCATCTTCAACAACTACGTGATGAGCGTTCCCGCGCAGATGCGCCACGGGAAGCGCTGGTTCGAAGGTTCGGCGGACGCCATCTTCCAGAATTTGAACCTGGTGCAGGACGAGCGCCCCGACTACATCTGCGTGTTCGGCTCCGATCACATTTATCGGATGGATCCGTCGCAGATGGTGCAACAGCACATTGAGTCTGGCGCGGGCGTCACGGTGGCCGGAATCCGCGTCCCGCGCATAGAGGCGTTTCGCTTCGGCGTGATCGAGCCGGGGGCGAACGACCGCATCAAAGCTTTCCACGAGAAGCCGGAGGACGCGGTCGGTCTCGCGGACAGCCCGGACGAGGTGTTCGCGTCGATGGGCAACTACGTCTTCACGACGCAGACGTTGGTGGAGGCCGTTCAGGAAGACGCGCTCGACAAGAAGAGTGCGCACGACATGGGCGGCAACATCGTCACGAACCTGGTCAGTTCGGGTGACGCCGCTGTGTACGACTTTTCGAAGAACGACGTTCCGGGCAGCACCGACCGGGATCGGGGCTACTGGCGCGACGTGGGCACTCTAGACAGCTACTACGACGCGCAGATGGACCTGATCAGTGTCCATCCGGTGTTCAACCTGTACAACTTGCAGTGGCCCATCCACACGAGTCATGGATCCTTACCACCCGCCAAGTTCGTTTTCGACGAGCAGAATCGGCGCGGCGTGGCGGTGGACTCGATGGTGGCCAATGGCGTCATTCTGTCAGGTGGTCAGGTGCGTCGTTCGGTCGTCTCCCCTGGGGTGCAGGTGCACTCGTCGGCATTGGTGGAAGATTCGGTGCTCATGCCGGGGGTCGACGTCGGGCGCGGTGCGGTCGTGCGTCGCGCCATCATCGACAAGAGCGTGAGGGTTCCACCCGGCGTACACATCGGAGTGGATGCGGAAATGGATCGCGCCCGCGGGTTCACCGTCTCCGAAGGGGGGATCGTCGTGATTGGTAAGGGTGATCCCGTTCCGAAGTCCTGAGGCCCATGCAAGTCGCCCTTCTCACCAAAGAATACCCGCCCGACATCTATGGAGGAGCCGGGGTCCACGTGGAGTACCTGTCGAGGGAGCTGCGCCGTCTGCTCGATCTTCGGGTGCTCTGTTTCGGAGAGCCCAGGGAGGCCACTGAAGTCGCAGGTGCCTACCAGGAGTGGGGCGCCCTTGCCGGGAAGGCCCCGCACCTGGCCGCCCTGCGTACTCTGTCGGTCGACCTCTGCATGGCCGCAGGTGCCGAAGGCGCCGACTTGGTGCACACGCACACATGGTACGCCAACTTCGGCGGTCACTTGGCGAAGCTCATGTACGACATTCCCCACGTGATGACGTCTCACAGCCTGGAGCCGCTTCGCCCCTGGAAGGCGGAGCAGCTGGGCGGTGGGTACGCCGTCTCGAGCTTTTGCGAGAAGCTTGCGGCCGAAAATGCCGATCGCATCGTTGCGGTCAGCGCCGGCATGAAGCAGGACATCCTGGCCGCGTACCCCGCGGTTGATCCCGAACGAGTGTCCGTCATCTACAACGGCATCGACACCGAGGAGTACCAGCCTCGCCCTGGCACCGAAGTCCTCGAGCGCTTCGGTATCGATCCTGACGCGCCGAGCGCGCTGTTCGTCGGGCGCATCACCCGGCAGAAAGGGGTGGTGCACCTCCTCGAGGCGGCTCGGCACTTCGATCCTTCGGTCCAGCTGGTGCTCTGCGCAGGGGCACCCGACACCCAGGAGATCGCGGACGAGGTGGCCGCGCTGGTCGCGGAGCTCCAGAAGACGCGCCGGGGGGTCGTGTGGATCCGGGAGATGCTGCCGCGCCCCGACGTGATCCAGCTCCTCACCGCATCGACGGTGTTCGTCTGCCCGAGCATTTACGAGCCTTTCGGCATCGTCAACGTGGAGGCCATGGGGTGCGGCACGGCCGTCGTCGCCTCCGCGGTGGGGGGGATCCCGGAAGTCGTGGTCGACGGAGAGACGGGCTATTTGGTTCGGTTCGAGGGAGACGGAGCGGGCACCCCACGCGATCCCGAGGCTTTTGCCGCGGATTTTGCGGCGCGAGTGAACGAAGTCGCCCTCGATCGAAGCCTCGCCGAGCGTATGGGGAAAGC
>JBNKGC010000215.1:0-9779 GCA_050289625.1 Polyangiaceae bacterium
CCCGAGGCTCATGTTGGCGATGTCGCAGCCGCTGGAGTCAGCATAGTCGACCCCGGCAATCACGCCTGACAGCGAGCCCGAACCGCGGCTACTCGGGGCGGGGCGTTTGCGGCCACCGATGGATGAGCGCAGCCTCGATGGGTAAATTGGTTTTCATTCATCGACACGGATTGATGAACGTGCCGCACGGCTTTTTCGCCCTCGTCGAACCGCGCGTCGTCGAACCGCCCGAACTTTTGGGAACCATTGGAAACTCGTGACTGGTCGCTTCCCCGGGCTCGAGATGCAAAGTCACGCTGTTCGTTCGGTGACCCGGGGCGGCCGCCTTACACACGTTCTTGCCTGGGCGCAGATCGATGGGCACGGAGGGGTCGTATTCGACGGCGTTGCAGAACACCTTGGTGCACGCGACTGGTGCGCAGGTGAAGGTCACTCGCGCCTTGTCGCTGGGAACGGGGGTGGAGTCGCTGGGACCGCTCTCTTCGCCGGGCTCTGCGGGCACTCCTTGTGAGGGTGCATCTTCTTGGTCGCTCCGTTCCTCCGGTGGTGGCGCTTGTTCTTGCGAGGGTGCGGCCGATTCTGCTTCCGATGGAGGCGCTGGTTCCGACGGCGCCACAGGCGCGGTGGTGCCCGGGACGCTCACCGTGGGGCCACCGACGGCGCGAGGCTCGGGCTTTGGTGTGTTGCTTCGCGACGTCAGGGCCCACAAGGCGAGGACGATTGCGCCAACGCTGGTGACGAGGACGGCGGCGCCTCCGCCGATGAGCCAGGGAAGGGGGACCGTCACCGATCGCGTCCGCCCGCCGGAGCCGGTCTCGGTGGATTCGGGTCGGGTCTCAGGCGCCGCGACGGCAGCTTCCGGCGTTTCAGCCTTTGTTGATGCCTCGTCTTGGTCCGGCTGCGGAGCGAACGGAGACACCGCCATGGCGGTCGCGGCGAGTGGATCCGCCGCGTCGAGAGAACCTACCCGCTGGCGCCTTGGTGGCTCGCCTCCCGACGGGCCGAGCTGGGCTTCAGGCCCAGGTTGTGTCTTTTGGGTGGCGGGTGAAGTCAGCTCCGGCGCCGGCGCCTCCGCGCGCGATGATTTGCCATCTACCCAGGCAGTCCGCTTCGGTAGAGCGTCGTCGAACAGGAGAGGCTTGGAGCTCACTCGCGCGATCCCGCTTTCGCCTTCCGTCGCAGGTACAGGTTCCTCGGGTACCGTTGGTAGGTTTGCGCGGACTTTCTTCGCCTGTGGCTCGACGGCGGGTTCGGCCGGTCGCTCGCGGATTTCGGGGGCAGGAGCTGGCGCTCGCTCGGGCAGTTTTTCGCCCAGAGCCGAGGCGAACTCGTCCACCATTTCTCGAATCGTGCGAAAGCGATCTTCCGGTTTGGGTGCGAGCGCTCGCGCAAACCAGCGGTCGAGCCGCAAGGGCACCTTTGCACCCACAGCAGCGGCGCGCGCAGTCGCACTCCGCAGACCGGCGAGCATCGCGGTCCTGAGTGCCTTCGGTTGGAGGGGGTCGGCCGCCGCGAACGCGCGCTTGCCCGTGAGTGCGAAGAAGGCGAGGAGGCCAACCGCGTACAGGTCGCTTTGACGGGTAGCTTGGATGCCTGGGGTCGTCAGCTCGGGGGCGCACCATCCTTCCGGACCCGACCAACCTCCCAAGGATGCTCGCAAGATTCCGACACCTCCGTCGGTGATCCGTACGTTCGAAGGATCCTCGTCCGTGAGAAACACGTTCTCCGGTCGGAGATCGCCATGCGCCAGGCCGCACGCATGGGCCTCGCCCAGACCTCGCTCGAGATGTACGAGGGCGTTCAGGAGCTCCCCGGGCTTCCACGAGCCGCTTCCGAGGATGATGTCCGAGAGGGTGTAGGCATCGATCTTCTCGGTGACCACGTAGGGGGCGCCCGTGGCTTCGCTCACGTCGACGTCGACCACGTGCACGCCGACCGAACCCAGGTTGTCTCCCAGGGCTCGGGACTCGGACCTGAACCTCGCCCATTCGTTCGGGTTCTTGAGCACCGTCGGCGGGAGGAGCTTGAGAGCACGAGGTTCGGTGACCCCGTTTTTCGCAGCGACGTCGTACACTTCGTACACGTCACCCAGATCGCCGCCGCCTAGGCGGTGCGATACCTGCCATCGTTCCCCGACGAGCTCGCCGGTCTCCAACTCCGCTGGGCGTTCACTCACGGGACGTCGTTACTCTCTTCCGCTTTCGCGTCGCTGGTTTCGGGTGTCTCAGATGCGTTTGGGTCCACCACACGCAGGGATTTTACCGCGTTCATCACGCGGGGGGCCTGCTCGGCAGCTGCGTCCGGCGTCACGAAGGCGACGCCTACGAGGAGGAGCCCCACTGGGGTGGGACTGAGAACTACCAGGGCGGTTCCGGGGGTCTCCTCGCCGAGCATGGGTGGCTCTTTCTGGCGGCTTTCGTCGATCTCCCAGAGCTGGATTTCGAAGGCACCCGCCTCCTCGAGGCGGGTATCCGGCTTCCCCAATCGCTTGGAGAAGGACTCGAGATCCACTCCGGTCACGCCGAGCTGGTCGAATAGCACGCCCAGTCGATCGACGATGCGAGCATGATCGTCGCGTCGGTCGGGGTGACCGCCCGAAGCGGCGAAAGCGAGGATCGCCTTGCCATCGTCCGACCGCGCCACGACCTGGGTGGGCTGATCGGCGTAGTGCCATCCGGCCGGTGGGCGGAAGCGCAGTGCCGAGGGAATGTCGAGCGTGGTCGTGTCTTCCGCCGTGCAACCTTCGTCGAGCGCCTCACAAGCTGGGGGCGGGGGGGAAACCGGAGGGCAGGGCTCGGGCGGCGGAGAGGCCGGCGCCGGAATAGCTTGCCTTCGGCAGCCGGAAAGGACTGCTAAAGCAAGGAGAAGCAGCAGGAAGAAGGGCCTTCCGGGCTTGGTCCGGTGCTGCTCTGTCGTGGCGAAAAGGGGCATCTCCGAAAGACGATGAAGATTTAGTGAGCGATTGTCACCTCACTTGACTGCACGCGTCAAAAGCATGGCAAGCCCGTGGAAGCGGAGCATGGTTGGGTCGCGCCCACTGGCGCGGTGCGCCACGTACCGCCGGCGGCACCCGCCGACGAAATAGGCCCCTTTTTTCCGCCTGCCAGGAAGTGCTAAAGGCTCGTACTCCCCCGAACAAACGTTCCAACGCATGACCGATTCTCAGCCGACACGACGCGATTTTCGCCACACCAAGATTGTTTGCACCCTGGGTCCTGCCAGCAAGAGCGAGGAGACGCTGCGGCAAATGGCCAACGCCGGGATGAATATCGCCCGGCTGAACATGTCGCACGGAAACCACGACTACCACGGTGAGATCATCAAGAAGGTCAAGGCGCTGAACGAGGTCTTGAACCACCCCGTTGCGCTACTGCTGGACACCCAAGGTCCCGAAATCCGCACGGGCGAGGTCGAGCAACCGCTTCACCTCGAGGTGGGAGAGCGGATCACTCTCACCGTGAGCCCCGACGAGGACACGGAAGAGGTGAGCGTTCACGTCAATTACGGTGACCTCGTCAACGACCTCAAGGAAGGCGACCGCGTTACCGTCGACAACGGGATCATCAACCTCGAGGTGCTCGAGATCGACGGGCCGAGGCTTCGATGCAAGGTCATCGACGGCGGCAAGCTCGGATCGCGTCGCCACGTGAACCTCCCAGGGATCCGGGTGAACCTTCCGTCGATCACCGACAAGGATCGCCGCGACATCGAATTCGGTCTGTCGCAGGACGTCGACTTCATCGCCCTTTCGTTCGTGCGCTCCGCCGAGGACATCCTCGAGTGCCGCAAACTGGTGGAAGCCGCGGGCAAGCAGACGCGCATCTACGCCAAGATCGAGAACCAGGAAGGCATCGACAACTTCGAGAAGATCCTCGAGGTCGCCGACGGCATCATGGTGGCTCGTGGTGACCTCGGCGTGGAAATCCCGATCCGCGACCTGCCCGTCGTGCAGCGCCAGATGGTTCGGGCCTGCGCACTCGCCGGAAAGCCGGTGATCGTCGCGACGCACCTCCTGGAATCGATGATCCAAAATCCCATGCCCACTCGTGCCGAGGTGAGCGACGTGGCCAACGCGGTTTACGAGGGTGCGGACGCCATCATGCTGAGCGGCGAGACCGCCGCCGGCTCGTATCCGGTGCGCTGCGTCCAGGTGATGGACAGCATTTCTCGTCGCATGGAGAAGGAGCCGGCGATCGGTTTCCACTTGGAGCGCGAGGTGCACGAGGTGCGCGAGCAGCTCGCCCGTTCCGCCTGCAAGTTGGCGGATCATCTTGGGTCTCACGCCATCGTGGTGACGAGTCGCAGTGGTCGTTTGGCCGAGGCGGTGGCGTCGTTCAGGCCGAAGAACGCGATCATCTACGGCTTTACGGACAATGAGAGCGCCCGTCGCAAGCTCTGGATGGTGCGCTCGGTCGTGCCGCTGGTCATCGACTTCTCCGAATCGGATCCGGAAAAGACCGTGCAGGTGGCCATGCGTTGTCTTCGCGATCGCAACCGCTTGCTTCCGGGCGACCCCGTCGTCGTGGTGAGCGACATCCACGCCGGTGGTGAGCGCATCGAGGCCGTTCAGGTGCGCACGTTCGAGTGAGTCGATAGCCACGCGCAAAGCGAGCCAAGGCCGGACCCTCGGGGGTCCGGCCTTCTTTCGTCTGGGGGCCGAGGTCTACCGTGGGAGCCCGGCGTTCCCGACCGCTCGCCGCGAAGCGCGCAGCAGAGGGATGATCCCGGTGGTTACGAACAAGCCCGACGCGATGAACACAGTCGGATAGCCGTAGGCATCGGCGATCGGACCCAACCCGAGCACGCTGGCGGCAAAGCCGGTGTTGAACGCTCCGATGAACCACCCCATCACTGCCCCGCGGTTTTCTCGGGCGACCCTCTCCAAGACAGCCGCGTTCAAGGCAGGGTAGATGAGACCGTGCGCCGTGCCGAGCGCCATCCCGAGTGGAACGAGGGCGGCCGGGGTGAGCCCGGCGGTGAGGAGGACGGTTGCCGCGTAGAGGACGAGTGCTCCCGTAGCGACGCGAAGTGAACCGATTTGATTTGCGAGGCGCGCGAGGGCCGTGCGCGTCAGCGTTGCTGCCCCAACGTAGCCAAAGAAAAAGTCGCCGACACGCGTGGCTCCCTGTGCCAGCGCCATGGGCTGGGTGAAAGTGAACATCACGCCAATGCCGACCCCGATCAGCGCCGATCCGTAGTAGATGGCGAGCCTGTCGGGGTGTCCGGCGATCGCTCTCGACGCCGGGGGACTCGACGGATCGGGACGCCTTTCCGGAAGGGTCCAGACGGCGGAGCAAGCGAACAGAGCCAACACTCCGGCTGACCCGAAGGCGAGCGACCAACCCCTGGTCTCCGCCAAGGGCTCGACGGCCGCAGGCGCGAGGGCGTTCGTGCCCAACAGTGCCAGGCCGAAGTAGCCCAGGGCTTGACCCATCCGTCCAGTCGGAACCATGTCCGCGACGAGCGTGGTGGCGCCGTTGAAGGCCGCGACGAACGCGAGACCTTGTGTGATCCGAAGCGCGTAGAGGAGAGGTCCCACACGATCCACCGCCAGGTATCCGAGCGCGGAGACGGCCGAGAGAAACACGCCGGCGAAGAATAACGCCCGCTGAGAGAGCCGCGCTGAAACGGCCCCAATCAAGGGACCGGCGAGAGCCGCGGTGACGAGTGCCGTTCCCATCACCCGCCCGATCTCCGTTGCCGAAGCGTCGAGCTCGACTCGCAGGAACTTCGGGAGCAGAAGGAAAGCCGAGTAGGTCATGCCGAAGCAGACTTGAATCGCCAGCAGGCGAACGAACCCGGCAGAAAAAATCTGGCTCCGGTCGTGGTTGTGGTCCCTCGTTCTCGGTTCGAGCGGCGAAGTTGCCGCCTCTCGGAGGGGGGCTTCCACCTCCGCGTGGGGTGGTGAGCTATGTGGTGGGGACATGACTGCCTCGTTTGGGCCTTCCGACACCGATCGGACGGCTTTGCCTTCGAGAGGCAGGCGGGTCTCCTTCTTGAAAACGTCTAGCAACCCGGCGCCTCTCTGGGGCGGGTTGCAACGACGTTCTCAGCTCACCGTGCGCACACCCCAGCCCGCATCCTCCTCGAGGAGGACGAGCCAAATAATGGATTTGCACGCAAAGTGGGCCACGAAGGGCCACAGCTACTCTGCGTCGCCGAGGTGGTCAAGCAAAAATCTGGAGGGCCAGGGCCCCCCTCCCGCACGCTTTAGTTGCGGCGGAGGACGTAGAAGAAGTCCCGTGGTTCCGATTTCTGCACGTAGCCGAGTTTTCGGTGCTCCACCTTCTCGACGAGTGTCTTTTTCACTTCCAGGCCCGATCCGTCTTCGGCCGGACCGAAAAAGAGAAAGCGGGTGAACGACCAGTTGATGTCGAGCTCCGCCGCATCCTGAATACCCGCGGCCTCCAGAGCTCGTGTGAGCTCTTCGGCGGTGACCCAATCCGCGAATGCGAAGTAGAGGATCGTCCCCGTGGCGTCTGTTCCCAGGGCCGACCGCCGAATGTCCTTTCTTCCGTCCTCGGCGCCGCCCCAGGTCCGCTGCAGCCGCGCGTGCTTCAGGTGCGGATGGGGTTTTCCGTCCTCGAGCAAGCAGGGAGGAGTCTGGCGGAAGGTGACTCCTTCGTCGATGGTGAGCTTGTTATGAGTGCCGATGCGGACGGCACTCGGACTGTCGAGCGCGATCGTGCACGCGCCGTCTTTCGGCTTCACGTAGACTTGGGTGCCGATGCGCATGCCGTAGTGCCCGTGGCTCTCCTTGAAGCCCCCATTGAATACCGCCACGAGGCGCTCCTGGACGTCTTTCGGTACGAGGCCACCTCGCTCTTCCTTGGAGATGGAGTCATTCGCGGGCTCACTCGTCCCCGCGACCAGATGAATTTCGGTCCGCGAAAGATCAATCGCCACCAGCTTCACGTAGCTCCACGGCTGAAACGTGTGCGGATGCAACGTCGTCTCGTAAAGCACGGGTCGGCCCTGCACTTCGCCACCTTCGAGGAGAGGTTTCCACTGGCCGTCTCCTTCTTTCGCCGTTCTCTCGATAGGTGCCTCGACGGGAGGGGGGGGGAACTCGAGTCGAGACTCCGGAGTTGCCGCGGGAACGGGCCGCGCCGTTGCGGCAGACTGTGCCGTAGACGACCGTGCCGTAGACGACCGTGCCGTAGCAGGAGTGGAAGCGGTGCCGGGCTCGGTCGGGCCCCTCGAAGGCGCTTCGGGGGCCGCGATGGGCTGACCAGGGGACGATTTTTGGCGTCCGTCAGGGGTCTGGCTGGCGTCGGTGGCGGGCTTCTGCTCGGCGCAGCCTGCGGCGAGAACGAGCGCCAAGGATGCGCTGCGGAGGATGCTGAAACGAGGCAATGAATCTCCAGGAGCTGAGTTTCCAGGCAGTAGTACTTCGACCATGCAGGTAGGCGCGTGCTTCTGCAAAAAGTTTTCCCATCCCGGTTCACTGTGACAAGGCACGAAAAGTCATGAGGGTCGGAACAGCAGCTTTCGCCGAGCGCTTGCCCAGTGAGCAGCTCCAGCACGCTTCGAGAAGGATCGCTCTGCGCGCAGCGGAATTGGGACGGAACCAGCGTAGCCTGCTCCGCCGCGGCACTTCGCGCGGTTTCGCGGTGTTGTGTGGGTACGGGCGCCTGACAGTCTGGCGCTCGAAGCGCTTCGGTCTCGGGTTTGCCCGCGGACTTTGGTGCGCTGCGATCGTTTCGGCGGCGCTCGTCGAAGCGCTCTGGTCCGATCCCCGTTCGGTTGCGTCGCGCCGTCGATTGGGAAGTCTGCTCTGCAGACTGCTGCGAGCGCGAGGGCTGCGTCGGGCTCTGCCCATCGGTGCCGTGGTCTTGGCCAGCGTAGCCTGCCAGTTCGTCACGGGCGACGAAGGAGAGTCGGGCGAGCCACCTGCGGGTCCTTCGCTCGAAAAGAGCAAGGCGATGCCTCCTCCGCCAAAAATCTCGCGTGAGCGGGCCCCCAAGAATGGCCCCTGGTCGTATGTTCTACCCGTCGATCACGGTGTGCGCTCCGACAAGAGCGGCATGGGGCACTTTCGAGCTCCGCGCTACCACGGTGAACACAACGGAATCGACCTTCTCGCCCCCGTGGGTACTCCGGTTTTCGCAGCGTGCGCGGGGCGCGCCATGGCGGGTGCGAGCAAGTCGTTTGGACTGTGGGTTCACCTCGTGTGTCCTGTTCCCAAAGATCTCGCCTCGAAGGGCAGCCCCTACGCGTCGTTTTTTTACGCGCACCTGAGCAAGAACGAGCTGCCACACAATCAGTGGGTTCGCGTTCGCAAAGCGCAGAGCATCGGCGCGGTCGGCAAGAGCGGCAACGCGCGCGGAGACAACGTGCAGCCGCATTTGCACCTCGAGCTCATCATTCAGAAAGACCGTCGTGCCGCCATGGACGAACGTCATCTGGGCAACGATCAGTCGATGGTGCCCGACGCGAAGCGGTTTCTCAGCGCGCTCGACGAGCGTTGCCTCGAACCCAACGGCTTCCATCCCAAGTCGGGTGCGTTGCGCCGCGCACGTCGATTCGATCCGTTCGTGGCGCTCACCTGCCTCAGCGGAGGGAAGCCGGACTTCGAACGAGCCCCGCGACCGCTCGACTTCGCGAGCAACGCCTGGAGTGAATTCTATCTCGCTGACGGCTTCAACGTGGACGAGGGGCCCGATGGTTTGCTCCTCGCCGAGGGCCGCTGAGCTAGATCCCGGCGCGCCCATGGGCTCCGGACGTCACGGGCCCCTTCGGTGCGGGGGCCCACGACGTCCTGTGTAGGCCCGAGTCTCGCCGGCTAGCAGTTGTTTTTCGGGGTCTTTGCAAAGACCCCGCCCTACCGCTGCGCGGCAGGGTCCCACCCCAAAACCGCTTCGCGAATCGATCCGGGCGCGCCCATGGGCTCCGGACGTCACGGGCCCCTTCGGGAACGAGCTAGCGGGAACGGGCGCCTTTCGGGGCGGCTTTGCGGAGCACCCACTCGGGCGCGTGCTTGATGACGGGTGTGAGCCCACGCATCTGCCACGGGAAGGTGAAGGTGTTCGCTCTCCGTTCGATCGCTTTTCGGATGATTCGACAAGCTTCCTCGCACTCGAGCAAAAATGGCATTGAGTAGCGGTTCAGATCCGTCAGGGGCGTTCGCACGAAGCCCGGGCAGATGGTCATCGCGTGGACCCCACTTCCGTGCAGTTCCATCCGGAGCCCATCCATGAAGGTGATCACCGCGGCCTTCGATGCGGAGTAACTCACGCTACCTGGTAGAGCTCGGTGTCCTGCAACCGAGCTGATGGCCACGAGGGTGCCCGCGTTCGCCCTCCGCATCGGTTCGACGAAGGGGAGCACCGTGTTGGTGACGCCCACCACGTTCACGTTCATGACTTCGGCAACACGCCTCGGGTCTGTGCGATTTCCATCCGCGCGCTCGCCGATGCCTGCATTGGCAATCACGAGGTCAGCGCCACCCGCCCAGGCGAGGAAGCGACGTGCCGCTTCGCCCACGGCATCGGTGTCCCGTACGTCGGCAGGATAGGGAGCGGCATCCGCGCCGCGCTTTCGGAGCTCGGCGCAGAGCTCTTCGAGGACGTCCCCGCGTCGGGAGAGCAGCCCGAGCTTGACGTTCGGTCTCGCGTACTCGAAAGCCAGCCCTCGTCCGATGCCGCTGCTCGCCCCGGTGATGAAGATCCGCTTCATGACTCACTGATACTCGATTCGCTCGAGCGCCGATCGGTTTGCCGCCAGAACGTGGGCAAAAGCCGCCCCCACCTCTTGCGAGGGGGCGGTTTTCGCCCACT
>JBNKGC010000216.1:0-9756 GCA_050289625.1 Polyangiaceae bacterium
GGGGGCGGACCCGCCCCCCTCGTCGGCCGAAGTGAATTCGGCCTCCTCACCCCACTGTCCCGCTGCGCTCCGGCGCCTCCCACTTCGTCGGCGGCGGTGCTCCCGGCCTCGTCACTCCTCGGCCTTCGGCCTCGCGTGCCTTGGTTTGTTACTGCGCGAGCAGCCGAGCGGAATCGAGCGACACGCTCTCGGCTATCGTCTGTTGGCATCCGGCCGTCCATCGCGTCAAACCATGACCGTGTGGCAAGAGCTCCTGAATGAAGGCGATCCTTCCTCCCGCGCTGAGCGAATCGCGGCTCACCTCGATCAGCTGGACCGCGAGGCACGGGTCTCGTTCGTCCAGGCCATTTCCCGTTCGGAGCTGCCCAAGCTCTTCGATGTCTGCAGCAATCAGCCGGTCGCTCCAACCCATTTCGTCGGAGCCAACCGGGCGCCACTCGACGACGTGCTCCACGCGGGCATCAACAGCCTGCCGCTGTTTCGAGCTTTCGAGAAGCGCTTCTGTCGCCTGAGAGACGGCACGCTCTGCGGCTACAATCCAGGCCCCTTCAACTTCGCGGTCACACCGGGCTATTTCGTGGTCGAACCAGACACCCCCGACGGACTCGTCTTCGACTACACGCGAAAGCCGGACGACATCGCGCCGGGTTGGCCCCCGCCCCTTTCGAACGAGGCTCGCTTGGGTCGGTTCGTCTACGGTGGCCTGCGCGACGTGATGCGCCGTGTCTCGGGCCACGTGAGCGTCGGAGAAGTCTACCGTCGCGGAAAAGCCGACGGGGTGTGGTTCGCTCTGTGCCGCATGGACTGAGTGGGCCCGCACTGCTGCGGCCGAAACGCCCCCCTCAGGTTCAAGAACGCGAGGTGATCTCTTCGACCAGCCTCTCCACTTGAGCCACCGTGAAGGGCTTGTGGAGAAGCGGCCCCGCGTGTTGATCCACGAAGGCTCGGGCTTCGTCCGTCACGGCGCCGCCGGTGATGAGCACGAAACAGGCAGCCAATTCGGGTCGTTTGCTCGAAATGCTGCGGAACACGTCCATCCCGGAAAGATCCGGAAGTCCGAGATCGCAGAAAATCACGTCGAACGCCTCACCGGCGAGCAGGCGCTGTCGTGCGCGCTCGCCGCTCGTCTCCAAAGCGACGTCGAAGCTTTCATCGAGCGCCAGTTTCAGCGTACGACCCAGCAGAGGTTCGTCGTCGATCACGAGAACCTTCGCGCGTCCGCGATGTGCCCTTGCGGCCACTCCGTGTGGCTCGCACCCCTCAATCGAATCAGTTGGCGACATGCCTCTTCCCAAGGCGATTTGATACTCCGGTTGGCATGGCATTCAAGCCCGGAGGGCATGCAAAGGCGATCGAGAGGTAAGAGCCTGCGGTAGAGGTAGGCAAATCCGCGATGCCTTCCCGCTGCCCTCCACACAAAACCGTTTGTCGCGACCAAGCCAGCAGCTCGAGCGAACATCGCTTGCGACGATCGAAGGAAACAAGAGCGGCACGTGCACAGGAGCGGCCTCCTGTGGCTCGCTTGACCCTCATCTGCCGTTGGCGTTTCTGCGTTTCCCCCATGGAACCAGCATCGATAGTTGCACGGTTGACGAGTGGCCATTCGAGACACACGGTGTCGTGCCCGGCCGGGATCCTCACGTGGCATCGAAGAAGCGCACCCCCAAGCCTGCCAAGCAGGCGTCTCGTCAGAAGAAAACCGCTCGCGCGGGGACCGCCCACAGCAACACGTCCGAAGACGCTGATGCGGCCGTCGCTGGGGAGGCCGAAGTGGAAGGCGAGGAGTCCGAAGACGCCGAAGCCAACCTCGACGATCTCGATGGCGAGGCGATCCTCGCCGCGGTGGTCGATGAACCCGAGCCCGAGATCGACGAAAAGCCCAGCCGAGCCTTGATCAAGGCGTCCTCGTCCGATGGGAGGCTCGCGCGACTCGATCCCCTGCAGCAGTACATGCGCGAGGTCGGACGGCACCCCCTCCTGTCGCCCGAAGAAGAAAAGGAGCTGGCAGTCCATTACGAAAAGACGGGAGACGTGGACGCGGCAGCCCGGCTCGTGACGGCGAATCTGCGCCTGGTCGTCAAGATCGCCTACGAGTACCGACGCGCCTATCGCAACATGATGGACCTGGTGCAGGAGGGGAACATCGGGCTCATGCAAGCGGTGAAGAAGTACGATCCGTACCGCGGGGTGAAGCTCTCGAGCTACGCCGCCTGGTGGATTCGCGCGTACATGCTCCGCTTCATCTTGAACAACGCACGACTGGTGAAGCTCGGGACCACCCAGGCGCAGCGCAAGTTGTTCTTCAACTTGAACAAGGAAAAGGCGCGCCTCAGCGCCCTGGGTATCGAACCAAGCCACGCAGAAATCGCCGAGCGCCTCGACGTGTCCGAGAAGGAAGTCGTCGAGATGGACAAGCGGCTGGCTGCCGGTGACGCATCACTCGACACGCCCGTCAACGAGGCGGATGGTCGGCAGACGGCCCGAGTCGATCTGCTTCCGGGCGGCGAAGCGGGGCCCGACACCGCCACTGAAGGCGCCGAACTGAGCGTTTTGGTGCGGGCGCATCTCGACCTGTTTCGAGACACCCTGAAAGACAAAGAGCTCGTGATCTTCGACGAACGCTTGGCGGCGGAAGATCCGAAGACGCTGCAGCAGCTCGGCGATCAGTTCGGGGTGTCGCGCGAGCGAGTTCGACAGCTCGAAGCGCGACTCACCGGGAAATTGCGCGACTACCTCCGCGAAAACCTCGGCGACGCCGTCGAGGTGGCCAGCTGAAGCACGCGCCGGAGGCGGGTGCTCACGTCGATTCGAAATCCCATGCATCGGTCTCCTCCGTCGGCGAAGACCGGCACGCTTTCCCTCGTCGGTACCCCCATCGGTAACCTCGGGGACATCACCCTCCGAGCCATCGAAACGCTGAAAGCGGCAGACCGAATCTACGCGGAAGACACCCGGCGCACGCGAGCCCTGCTGAGTCACCTGGGCATCGGCGGGAAAAAACTTCTCCCGCTGCATGCGCATTCGACCGAACGAGTCGTCGAGACTGCGGTGGAGATCCTCCAGGAAGGCAACAGCGTAGTCCTGGTCACGGACGCGGGAATGCCCTCGGTGAGTGATCCCGGCTCGGAATTGGTGCGAGCCGCCGAGGCTGCCCACGTCCCCGTCACGGTGGTTCCTGGGCCGAGCGCGGTCACCACCGCGGTCGCCCTCTCAGGGATGGTGGACTCGGGCTTCACCTTCCTGGGCTTCTTGCCACGAAAGGGTGGACGCAGACGCGACGCACTGGCCGCCATCGCAGCATCTCGGCTCCCCGTCGTGCTGTTCGAAGCGCCCACGCGTCTTCAGGCCACTCTCGCCGATCTCGCGGCCGCCTGCGGTGCTCGCCACGCCGTCGTTTGTCGGGAGCTCACGAAACGCTTCGAGGAGGCGGTGCGGGGCACGCTCGCGGAGCTGGCCGAGCGCGACACTTGGCAGGGAGAAGCCACGGTCGTGATCGGTCCTGGCGAAGGGAAGGAAGAGCCAGAGATCGACGACGATGAGCTCGACGAGATGATCCGCGAGAGGCTCCTCCGAGGGGGCAGCGTCAAGGGAGTCGTGGACGCCTTGTCGCGGGAAGGGCGCAGGCCGCGCTCTCTGAAAAAGCGCGACCTCTACGCCCGGGTGCAACACCTCGCCGACGAGGTCCAGGCCGACGGTCTCGGGGCTGACGGCCCGCCTGAGACCGACGAAATGTTCGAAGAGGACGAGGGCGATCCTCCCCTCTGACGATCCGAACTCCGAGGTGCCTGACCCGAGGTGAGTCGAGCACACCGCTCGAGGTACCGCCCGAAGCCGAGAACGAATCAGCAGAACGCGCCGTGTTCGGGTTCCGAGCGACGCGACCGGCGCCTCCGGACCAGACAGATTGCCCAATCTTGCCTTATAAGGGTCGCGCGATGACCCCCCTCGCCTGGGCGCAACGAGCGCTCCCCTGGTGTTTGACGCTCGGTCTGTCGAGCCTGCCTGCCTTCGCGGCGCCTTCCGAAGGAGCGGCCGCGTCGGCGAGTTCGAGCGAAGCGGACGCCGACGTGAAAGCCGATGCTCGCATCGCGGCGTGCGAGCCGAAAGTCCAATCGAACTTCTGGGCGTCGCTTTCGGGACTGTGCGGGCGCCTCGACGAGGTCGAAGTCGAAAAAGCGCCTGACGATGTGCGCCCCTCGCTGGAAGAAGCAGCTGCGTTTTGCCGAGATGAGACGAAGGAACCGACCTTCGCCCGAGCGTCGGAATCGGAACGACTCGACGTCCTCAGGCGTATCGCAGCGTGGACCGGTCTCCCCAGCCTACCGAATGCCCCGGAATCTTCGTCTGGGGACGGGCAGGGCAACGGGGGCTCACCTTCCCTCGATTGGGATGGCGACACCGGCGGCGAGCTACCGGGCGGCAAGGTTTCGGGACCGCAGGGCAAGCGTCGCGGAAAAGCGAAGCTCCGCGGCGAGCTGACCCTCACGGCTTCTGCCGAAAGCTTCTCGTCGAGCGGTGATCTCCAGATGGGGATCGGTGCGGGCTTCTTGGTCTCCGACGTGGTGGGGCGGGTGTGCGGCGCCTCGGATGCGAGCCACTGGCTTCCCCACACATGCGGGCCTCATTCGGCGGAAAACGCACTCATTTCGCTGCGCAACGCTCTTTTCTTCGACGTCGCCTCGATGCCACGCCTCGCTCTGGAAGGCTCCGACACGGAGATTGATGCGGGGACGGAGCTTGGACTGCGGGTGCTCGAGGGATTGGCTGGAGGCCTCGACGTCGCCGGGACCCTTCGCACCCTAACCGTCAGCCGCGCGGAACTGCAGGCCGCCACGGCAGCGTGCGTCGCCGCGGCGGCCCGCTTCGACGCGAGCCTTCCCGAGTGGAAAGCCAACGTCGCCGCACTGCAAAAGGCGCAGCTTTCGGGGAAGGCCGAGCTCATCCTCCCGGCTTGGAAGGCCGTCCTCGAGGGCGCCGTCCAACCGCCGTCGTTCCACTGGGTCAAACCGGACGTACGGAGCGTGCGCCTCGCCGCCGAAATCGCCCTCCGAGTCCTCGGCGACGAATTCGAGCTCGGGCGCAGCGAATTGCACTACCGGGGGCTCATCCTGGGCGCTCTGATCGACGCAGGCATGCTCGAGATGGGAGCGGCGCTCGACGCAGAGCTCGAAGCCTCCATCGAGCTCGCGGCGAAGCAGCTCGTCGCACTGAACCTCGCCGTGCGCGCCGCCGCGAGCGGCGAACTCGGACAGCTGGAACTGCTCGACGCCTTCTTCGCTGCGTACGAAGCCATCGCGGTCGTGGCCGAAGCGCCTCCAATCCCCGGCATCCTCGTCCAGCTGACGCGAGCTCTCGTCGGTGGTCGCTTGAGCGCTGCGGCGACCTTGGCCATCGAATTCGCCGGTCTGCAAGGAGCACGAGCCGCCGTGAAGTTCACGGCTCCCTCACCCGAGCTCGCCGCAGACATCGAATTCGGGATCCGCTTCCTGCTCGCCCGAGACGACCAGATGCGCCTCGCGCTGCTCAAAGGCGCCATCCTCGGCCCTTGGGCGGAGCCGTTCTTGTTCGATGCCAACATCGGGGCGATCGCCGTCGAGGGGGACGACTACCGCCTCGCTGGCGACGGACTGCTTGGCTTCAACTCGGGAAGCTGGGGCATCATCGGCAGCGGGTTCGCGAGCAGCTACGACCTCAGCACGGACGTGTCGTTCGACCAAACCGACCGCTTTGGAGGCGATCTCGAGGGTTGGTTCGTGGGGAACGCCGACGGAGCGCTTCGGTGGGAGCTTCGGGCCACCTTTGGAGGAGCGCTGTACGACACTAACTCATTCAATCCGGAACTCGTCACGTTTCGAGACGAGACCTCACTGCTCCTCGGCGGCACCCTGCTCGGCGGCATTCGACTTCACCAACCCACTTTCGCCCTCGGCCTGTGGCTCGGTGGAGGCGGGCAGTTCGAGTCATACAACTCGTTGGATGCGATCTCGAGCCAAGCCATCGCCGATCAGGACACGCTGGGGACGCGATACGAGGCGCGATTCCGCGCCGCCTGGCACGTGATTCCGTCGTGGCTCGCTTTGCGAGCCCGTATCAACGCCGAGCTCTTCGGCCTCACACGCCAGACCGACACCATCTCGTTCGGCCAGGGGGTCACCGTCGACAGTGAGCTCGTCACGTCGACTCAGCTCCTCGTCGACGCGAGGGCCTACGTCGATCTCGAAGCTCTGCATCTCGCCGGCTTCGTCCCGGGGCTCGCCATCGGCGGAGACTACGTGGACCGAAACGATGGTGCCTTCAACCCCGTCGTTCAGGTGAGCATTCGCGCTGAGGTCTTCTGACAAAGCAAAAAGAGCCTCCCTTTCGGGAGGCTCTTTTGCTCACATGTCGCGGCTCCCCTCACGGGGGAGTTCACCGCTATTCCGGTCAGCGGGACCCGCGGACCAGCTTGTATTTCACCTTGCCGTCCGTCGTCATCCACTGCTTGCGCTTCTTGGCAGCGCGCTTCGCCTGACAGGAATTGAGATAGGGCGTCCGCGTGCCACGGTCGTAATCCATCACGTTGATGGTGCCGTCCGAGCGCAGCGAATCGCCTTTGCCCTTGTCGCCCTTCTTGTAGTCCTTGTTGCAGCGACTTCCACCCGTGTACGGCTCGAAGGTGTGCTTCAAGCCCTGGATGTGGCCAAGCTCATGAGCAAAGTGGGAGAGATTGCTCCCGTTCATGACGACCGGCCCGTGCTTGCGACTGAAGGGAATCACGTTGTGCGGAAAGTTCGATTTTCCGCCCGGGGTCTCTCCACCCACGCGAAGTCCGTAGGTGTTTCCATCCTTGTCGACCTTCGGCGCCACGACGAGCACCTGCAAGTAGCCGGTGGTGCGGCTCATGGCCACGTGGTCGAAGTGGTCGTCCATGAACTTGTGGAACTCCCTGTTGTTCTTGAAGTTCAGGTTGTTCAGGTCGCGCCCGCCGCGATGCGTCTCCTGCACGAACGTCGCCTTGATGACGAGGGCCGGGTCGGCATCGTAGAGATCCTGAGCGACCTGGATCGAGTCCTCGACCCACTTCTTCGCTCCGGCGAAGTCCGGGTCGGCGATCACGAACTGGACGTTCACCTCCCAAACGGTGCGGGTGCAGACCAGGTAGTCCTTCCCCTTTCCACCGTACTTGGCGACCTTCTTCCAGTTCTTTCCGCCGCACCCGAGCACGTTGGCACGCTTGACCTCGCACTCTGCGCCGTTCGAACGCTCCTTCGCGCAGCGGGCCTCGGCCTCGGCCTTGTTTTCCTTCGTGCCCTTGGCGCGCTTGGTGAGCTCGCACGCGAGGTAATCGTCACCGCGACCACGAAACGTCTTCGCCTTCGTCCAACCCTTGCCGCACCCGGCAATGTTTCCCTTGACGACCTTGCACTCCACGCCCTTGCGTGACGCGCAGTACTTTTCCGCCGCTGCCTTGTGCTCTTGGGACAGCGCCTTCTTTTCCGCACGACGCTTCTTGCCGCGCTCGCTCTTCTTGCCCTTCACGCAGGCCGAGTAGTTCGTGCCCTTGCCCTTCCACTTGCGCTCGGCCACGTAGCCGCGTGGACACGTCCGCTTGTCGACGATGCAAGAGGCACCCGGGTTCGTGGATTTGTACTCGTTGCAGAACTTGGTGGCGGCGGCCTTGTTTGCAGCAGAAGCGGCCCGGCGCTTCTTGCCCGCAAATGCGTCGTTGGAAAGCGTGAAAGTGAGCACCAACGCGGCCAGAACTGGGACCAGGCGCGCGGTGGTCCGTGCAAAATTCATCGTCGACTCCTCCTCGTGAAATGGGGCGATTGGGCCCCGTCTACGCCCCCGTCCACGGAAAGCTTCCTCCCCATGAGCACTTTGTAAACGACCACCACACAGGACGGGGCAGCCGCACGGAAGCAGAAACCGGCATACGAAGGCGTGGCAAACAACGCAAGCACGGATCCGCGAAATTGGGCCGGTCGCGGCCGCACGCGCTACTCAGAGGTTCACCGCGCCATGATTCGAATCACCCCCGCCTGCGTCACGCTCCTCGCCATCGCCTTCGGCCTCTGCCCGAGCGCGTGCACCCAGCTGCAACCCGGACTCGAAGGCGCCGGCGCGGAGGCGACCGGAGGAAGCGGCTCCGACCGTGAAGCCGACGATGAAGACCCCGTCGAATCGAACGGCGGCAGCTGCAACGACTGGAAAGTCAGCTACTGCAACGCGGTCGACCGCTGCTCCTTCGACAGCCGAGACGAGTGCGAATGGGACGTCGGATTCATGTACTGCGCCGAAGGCGCACCGGCCGCGAGCTGTGCGGCGAAGATCGACGCTGCCGATTGCGACTCGATGCCCGACGACTGCGGCCCCGAGGCTCTCGCCGACCGCACGTTTCCGCGACAAGCCTGCGAGCGCATCTACGCGGCGATCTGCGAATGGAGCTTCTTCTGCGGCGGTGAGCTGTCCGTCGACTCGTGCCTGGCGTCGCTGGACACGGGAGCGCCCTGCTCTCAGTTCACGGCGGCGCTGCACGTCGTCGACGAGTGCGTGAACGCCTATCAGGTGCTCGCTTGCGACGAGCCCATGCCAGCGATCTGCATGGGCATCTTGCGCCACTGAAGGGCCTGCCAACGGGCCTGCCCGTGTCGCCGGGCTCGTCGCCAAGGACTACGGTGTCGAAGCCCGGCTCGGCACCTCTACCTCGGGGCCCTGCCTCGTGGAGTCTCGCACGACTGCTCCGGCTCGAGCTGCTCGGTCGACTCCACTTCCGGCTCCTGGCGGTCTAGAACGAGCGAAACTCGCAGCTCGAGCTTCAACCGGTCTTTCACATTTGAAAGAGCACTCGTCCATCGACTCGATACTGCCGCGTTTTTGCTTCAGGTCTGCGCAGGCGTCCTTTCAAGCCGCCGGGACATTGGCACTCTGACTGTGGTGATTTGCTCGGGTTGAAAGAGGCCGCAAGCTTTGCAGCTTGGAAGCGTTGCACTCCTTGGTGAGCCGGCTAAGCCCCATTTTCGAGATGAGAATTCTGTTGTTTGTCGGCTCTGCCGCTTTGCTTGTCACGACCGCTTGTTCTTCGAATGACCCCGCCTCCAACCGCTCGGGCAGCGGAGGTAGCGCAAGCGAAACTGGAACGGGAGCCGCAAGCGGAACCGGAGCGACGACGGGCACGGGCGGTGGGGACCCGACGGGAACCGGCGGAAGCGACGACGGCTACACGGGCATCGTCGAGCCTGGCGGTTATGCCCTTCCGCCGCCCGATTCGTGCATGAACCAGTGGTCCGTTCCCGAATGCGAGAGCACTTGCGGCAGTCAGTGTCTCCCCAACACCGGCGAGGTGGCCAAGAACGCTTGCGAGGGTGGCAAGGAGGGCGCTCTCGTCAACTACGCGTGCCCCCGCCACATGCTGTTTTCGCCCGAAATGGCACAGGCAGTCATCGATGACGGCTACGAAGGCCAGTTCAACTACGGCATCGTCGGTCACGATCCCGACACCAATGGGCTCGACTCCGGACTGCCGAACTCTTGCTGCCAGTGCTACCAGTTGGTCTTTCAGGAGCCGACCTACATCGCCGACGAGTCCAACCTGAACCCGCCCAAACCGCTCATCGTTCAGAGCGCCAACACCCAGGCTTCGGGCCCGGCCGGCTTCGACATCTTCATGGGTGCTGGGGGCTTTGGCGTGTTCAATGCCTGCAGTGACGCCGTCAAGGAGGGCCAGACGAACGGTCACTACCTTTACGATGGCTACCCCGCCGTCGGCCAGGCGTT
>JBNKGC010000217.1:0-9644 GCA_050289625.1 Polyangiaceae bacterium
ACCTTGCGCGAAAACCGAGGCGCCTACGAAGGCGCCGGGGTGTCGGCCATCGAAGCAACCGTCCGCATCGAAGGCTGCGTTTTCGAGGACAACGAAGCGCCGTTCGGTTCGGGCCTCGAATTGATCGACTCCGAGCTCACCGTGGAGGACACGCGGTTTTCGCGCAACCTCGCCAACGCCGGGGGCGGCGCCTTCCGGCTGCTCGGTACTTCGGGTTCGGTCTGGGGAAGTCGCTTCGAAGACGGGCAGGCGGCCTACGGCGGCGCCATCACCGTGGAGGAAGCGGAGCTTTCAGTCAGCGAATCACTCTTCGTGAACAACGACGCGCACGCCCACGGCGGGGCGATCCGCGCTTGGACCGGAGCCGACGTGAAGGTCGAAGACAGCTGGTTCGTCGACAACAGCGCGACCTTGGGCGGAGCCATCGGCGGCTACGATGCCAACCTGACCGTCACGGACAGCGTGCTCGTCGGGGGCACGGCGACCCTGGGTGGCGCCCTTTGCGGGCAGGCAACCGCCGAATCGGGCGGCAAGCTCCTCCGCGTCAGCCGTTGCCACATGGCTCGGAATGCCGCGGAGGTGTACGGCTCCGGCATCGCCGCGCTCGGCGCGAGCTTTACGCTCGAGCTCACGGACTCGACGCTCGTCGAGAACTCCTCGGGCCGGGCGGCCGTCTACCTCGGGAGCTCGCAATCGACCATCGAGCGCTCCCACTTCCTGCGCAATGCGGGAGAGACCGGAATCGACGCGTCCCAAGGCGCCCACGTGCGACTGATCGATTCGGTGATCGCGAACCAGCAAAGCACCTCGCTCGGCGCCCTCAACGTCGGTGGGTCATCACACCTCGACGTGGTGGGCTCGAACCTGGCGAACAACCTGACCGGGTCGTCCGCCACGCCCCTGGCCTCGGTCAACGTGCTCGGCAGCCTCGCATTTTACAACACCGCAGTTCACAGCGAAGGGCCCGTCACCTCACCGTGGTTCGCCATCGAAGGCGGCCAAGTGAGCGTGGTTGGTTCGTGCGGGCCTGCCGAGTTTGCGGACTACGGCTCGGCCGTGACCCTCACTGCGTCACCATTCGTCTCGCGCGGCGAGCACCTGAGCCCGGTGCAATCCACCACGGGCCCTTGTCTCGATGCCGCTGATCTCGCGACGGCCATCACCTTCACTCCCGACTACGGGACGCGCTCGGTCACCTCGCCCTTCTTTGCCGACGAAGGCGCGCCCGACGCCGGCGCGCACATCGCCGCGACCGACCCGCTCGGGCTCGCCTTCGCAGCGACCCCCGAAACCATCAGTTTCGACGCCGACGGCATGGACGTCTGCGACATCTATTCGTCCGACGATCGCAGTCTGCGCCGGGGCGTCTCCGCCTCAGCCCCACCCCTCGACGAAGCGCATTCGCCGGGCAGCCGCTTTTACCTGCACTGCCGCCAGACGAACGCCCCGTTCGGCACGGTCTTCGCGACAACCACGAACTGAACGTCAGCCGCCTGGCGCGCGCATCACCCACGGCCGCACGCCACCGGCGCAGCGCTTAGAGCTCAAGCGCCCGGACGGGCGACCACCACAGCCGCGCGCCGCCGGCGCAGCGCAAAAAGGGCTGTCAGCCCCAACCCCACCAGGGCCCCGGGGGCCGAGCCCGCACCGGCTCCGTGCGCACTCACCTGACACCCACCGCCGTCGCCGCTTGCGCCCGGCGCATCGTCTCCGGCCGCCGCTGCTTCGCCAGCCTCCTGGCCAGCACCCCCACCCGAGCCGGTCTCGGGAGCCGTCGGCTTCGGGCCCTGGGGTAGGCAGACCTCGTCGAGCTCCACTTCGTGCCCCGCCCCGTCGATGAGCACCGGTTGAAAGCACTCCGGGGGGTCGTTCACGTGGATCTCCTGCGCGCCCCCGGGATACACATTGACGTGCTGCGCGATCCCCGGGAGCACGTCCTCGGCAACGAGTAGCGCAGGCTCGGTCAGCTCGGACAAGTCGACCGCGAGCCCGACGCTCGTTTGGAAGCCGCAGTCGTTGCCGGCGACGTCTGAGACAGAAAGAACCTCGACGCTCCCCGCGGTCGCTGGCGGCGCAGCCGTGTCGGTAGACGACCCCGTGGTGAACGTGGACCACTCCGTCGCGGCGCCCTCGGTGGGCCCCGATTCCTCAGGAGGAATCGTCCGCGCGCGGTAGCGGTACGTCGTGTTTGCATCGAGCGCGACGGGGATCCCCTGGCACAGGTGGCCCTCGGCGCGTTCGCAGGTCACCGTCACCGAGACGGGGGTGTTGCCGTCGACCGTCTCCAACTCGAACTCGACCGGGTAGAGGAAAGTCGAGGCCCACAGCGCCGCGTTGGTGGGGACCGTGGTGGCTTCTTCGGCCGGGAGCAGCAAGCGAACGTCATCGCCGATGGCCCCGCAGGCCAGGGCATTCGACGGAGCGCCCACCACCCCGGCCAGTAGGGTGCCGAAAACCGACGCACGCAGGATGAAGCGCAGGGCCCCGCCGGCCCGACGGGCCTGGCCGCGCGGTCTCCCAAGCCGAGCCAGCGCCGGCGCCAGAGGCTTCGGCTCCCCAAACCTGTGCCCCGCTGTGCCAAGCCTGATCCGCCCGCCCTGCTGAAGAAGCCGGTCGCCCGTCATTTCCGTCATGATGCCTCGCTCGTTGCGACGCTCTTTTGCAACGAGCGTGCCCGGTCGGGCCGGGGTGCCCAAGACAGCCATCACCACGGCGTTCGCGCGCCGGTGGTCGTCAGGCGGCGAGGCGAGGATTCCACACGGTCACGCGATTGCGCCCGCCTCGCTTCGACACGTAGAGGGCTTCGTCGGTTGCCTTGAACAGCGCCTCCCACGTCTTGCCCGCGTCGGGGAAGGTCGCGACCCCGATCGAGCAAGTCACCTGAAGCGGTCCGAGCTCGGTCTGGAAGGTGGTCGCTTCGAGCTCCTTGCGGACGCGCTCGGCCAAGATGACGGCTCCTTCCTCGTCCGTCTCCTCGCAAACGATGACGAACTCTTCACCGCCGAAGCGGCCCACGAGATCCGTGTCGCGCTTGATCCGCTTCAGCACTTCGCCGAGCCCCTTGATGACCACGTCGCCGACGTCGTGCCCGTAGGTGTCGTTCACGCGCTTGAAGTGATCGATGTCGGTGACCAAGAGACTCACCTTCTTTTGGAAGCGCTCGGCACTCTTCAGGCGCCGGTTGGCTTCTTCGATCAAGGTTCGTTTGTTCAAGAGCCCGGTCATGCCATCGGTGGTGGCGAGCTCTTCCAGGCGCTTGACCATGCGCGCGTTGGCCAAGGATACGGCGACGTGGCTCGCGAGTACTTCGAGCGCGGGCCGCACGCTGCCTCCGAAAGCTCCACGCTCCTCCGAGCCGAGCACCAAGGTACCGAGCACGCGTTCGTGGACGACGAGAGGCAGCACCAAGAGCGAAGGCATCGGCGGCGGGTTGACCCCCCGCGCGAACACGGTCTGCCGAGAAGCGTCGTATTCCCCGCGGTAGGGAAGCGCATGCCGGTTCGCGACGACCATCGACACGAGCCCCGCGTTGTGGCGGAAGGTCCGACCGACCAACGCATCGGCCCCCTCGCCGCTGACCGCACAGATCTCGTGCGTTCCCGTGCGTCGATGCAGCAGAGTCACAGCGGCGAAGTCGAATGCGGCCACCTCCCGTGCGCTCGACACTCCTGCCTCGATGACTTGGGCCTCGGTCGTCGCTGCGCCCAGGGCCTGCGCGGCACGGTAGAGCTTGCCTTGCTCACTCTTGGCGCGCTCCAGCTCGGCGAAGATGCGTTCGTTCTCGACGACCCGCCGAATGAAGCCCGTCGCCACCTCGAGTGCCTCGATCTCCGAGGCGCTGAAGGGTTCGTCGCTGGGCCGGTCGACGACCAGGAGGCCGTGCGTCCGGTCATGCTCCCGCACCGGCACCGCGCACACGGCACCAATTTCTGGCCGCATGCGGTAGTAGCTCGCGTGCGTGCCGGCGCGTCGGCCCGCCATCGCGACGGCTTCGGCCCGAGACAGCGCAGCGGCGAAGATCCCGTCGCGAGCAGAGAAGGGACCTTGCGCAAGCTCGTTCGAGTCGGTCGAAGCTTCTTGCACGACAAGCCTGTCCCCGCGCGCGTCGAGACCGAGCAGCAGTGCCGTACGTAGACCGAGGGTCTTCCTGAGCAGTCCGAGCGCGAACTCGACGGCTTGATGGATCTCGTCGACTCCCGAATGCAGCAGGCGGTCGCCATCCTCGCGGGCCCCGCCCACCGAGCCAAGCAACCGGTAGGAGCGCGCCGCTTCCTTCATGCGGTCGATTTCGCCATCGATGCGCGCTCGCGAAAGACGACGGACCCGCGCAATCTCGGCGCGGAAGAGGACGACGTTCAGAGCGGTGAACACCACCAGAAAGCCTGCATGCGGCACCAGCTCGTCTGGTTCCCGCGCGCCGAATGCCACGTAGTGGAGCCCCGTCTCGAGAAGCACCGCATAGCCGACGCTGAGCACGGCAGCGAGCGGCCGGGCGAACGCCGCCGCCACCATCATCAGCACGTAAACCGCCGGGTAGAAGGGTCCGTCGAGCCCTCCCGGTAGTTCGAGCACGACGGCATACACGGCCGTGGTCGCGCTCATGAACAGGACCAAATCCGTCCGCACCGCCGAGTCCGGCTGAATGCTCCTCAGCCGTACCCACAAATGCCACGCTCCGGTCGCCACCAAGAGCCCGGCAGCCACCAGGGTCCAACTCTCCGGCGGGGGATCCGTCGCCCAGCAGATCAGGTAGCCGCCCAGGCAAAGGCTCAAGAGCAGACCCGCTCCCCGAAAGGCGACTTGCTGTAGACCGAGCGCGGCGCGAACGAGGGGATCCATGCGTTCGTCGGCCGTATCAAACCGCCCGCTTCCGGGCCCACTTTTTGACCACGCCGTTCGAAACTCATTCGGAAAGCAGCGTGCACTAGAAGCAGCTTGCACTAGTCAAAGGGCCTCCTCGGGCTCCTGAGCCCCGCAACGGCACCAAGGGGAGCGCGAGATGGGCGTGAGATGGGCGTCGTCCGCGGGCATTCACGTGATATTCTGCAGTAATTTCCGCACCTTACAAAAATAAGGGTGCCGGCGTCGATCGGGTCTGGGGCGGGTCGTCGTGTTCGCAAAGGAACCGGCACGGGTCGGGTCCTGCTCTTCACACACGAATAGGATGTCGACCATGCGTTTCATGATGATGCACAAGAACGATCCGAACACCGAGGCGGGAAACCCACCTCCCATGGAGGTCGTCCATAAGATGGGCGCGTTTGTTGGCGAGCACGCCCGGGCGGGGCGGTTCATCGACGGCGCGGGGCTCGGGGCGAGCAAGACGCGGACTCGGTTGGTCTTCCGCAACGGGCGATGTACGACGAAGCGGGGTCCCTATCGTGGCGAACACGAGCTGCCCGCGGCTACGCTGCTGCTCAAGGTCCGCACCCTCGAGGAGGCGATCGGCTGGGCGGAGCGCTACGGCAAGATCATCGGCGATGGGGAGCTCGAGGTCGGCAAGGTGAACGAACCCTGGGATATCGGCCTCATGCCGCCGCCGGACAATCCTCCGTTGCAAATGCTCCTCATCGAGAAGGCCAACCAAGCTACCGAGGCCGACGGCCGAACCCCGCAGCAAAAGGCCGCGCTCTCTCGCCTCAAGACCGAGATGACCAAGGCCGGCGTGCTCGTTAGCTCGGTCAGGCTGCAACCGAGCACCCAGGGCAAGCGCCTGATCTTCAGGAACAACGACTTGCGGGTGATCGACGGCCCGTTTGCGGAATCCAAGGAACTCATCGGTGGTTTCGCCGTCCTGGAGCTATCGGGGATGGACGAAGCCATCGAGCTGTGCCGGCCCTATGCGGAAATCCTGGGTGGCACCCTGGAGATCGATCTCCGCCTCGTCGATCAGGATGACGAAGCAACGTAAGCGAGACCGCCCCTCGGAGACCTGCTCTACGAAACGGAAAGCGCGGGGCGCCCAGCGGAGATTGCTGAGTAGGGGGGATCGTGAAAACGTGGGGCCGTGCGCACCGGACTCCGCCTTCAGCTCCTCCTGCTGCTTGCGGCGATCCTCGTGCTCGCCTTCGTACCCCTCTACTTCGCGACGTCGACGTACACCCGCGTCGCTCTACGGAAGCTCCAGACGGATCACGCCGAGTCGATGGGCCGCGCCGTGGCAGCTCACGTCGCCGAGGCGCAAACCCGCCGAAGCGACGAGGAGCTCCTGACGCTGCTCGATGCTCAGCTCGAAAACAGCGAGGTCGAAGCCATCGCCATCTACGCGTCGCCGGGGTCGCCCACGGTGCGCGCGGGGGCCCCTGCCCTGGTGGAAACCCTCGGCAGGCTCGAGCTCCCTGAGGAAAAGGCGGTTCTGCGCCTCGCGGGAGGTCACGGCCCGACCCTCGCCATCGTGGTCCCGACGGACCGAGGAACCGTCGTCACGGTCCTCCGAGTCGACGACGAAGCCACGCGAGCCACTCCCCTCGTGGGGCTGGTCGGGCTTTACATGGTCGTCGTGGGGCTCGGCACGCTAGTGGCTGCCTACTTCGCCCTGACCCGTCTCATCGTGCGCCCCGTCGACGGACTGTCGAGCGCCGCCGAACGAGTGGCCCTCGGAGCCCGCGAGCTCGAAGTGCCCCGCCGCGCGCCCCGGGAGCTCGCGGAGCTCGGTGAAAGCCTTCGCACGATGACGCAGCGCCTGCTCGACGAAGAGAACGCCCTCCGCCGCAAGATCGACGAAGTGGAGCGAGCGACGGAGCAGCTCAAGGCAGCTCAGGACACAGTCGTGCGGTCCGAGCGGCTTGCCTCGGTCGGTCGGCTCGCCGCTGGTCTCGCCCATGAAATCGGCAACCCCATCTCAGCCCTCATCGGCCTTCAAGATCTGCTCCTCGAAGGAGGCCTCTCCGAAGAGGAGCAGCATGAGTTCCTCGTCCGAATGCAGAAGGAGACCGGCCGCGTACATCGCATCCTCGCCGATCTCCTGCAGTTCGCTCGCCCCGCCGCCGATCGCCCGCAGCCAGTCACTCCGGGCAAGATCGAACCGGCCGTGGCAGACACCCTGGCCCTCCTCCGCCCCCAGAGGGCGATGCACGACGTGACGGTCCACGACCGCGTCGCACCTGACCTACCCAGCGTGCCTCTCGCCCACGAGGCCCTCGTTCAACTGCTTCTCAACCTCATCATGAATGCCGCCGATGCCTGCGAGCGCCACGGCACGATCACGGTAGATGCAAACGCCTCGAAGGACGGCAAGGTCGTGCTCTCGGTCACCGACGATGGCCCGGGAGTCTCCGCAGAGATCCGCTCGGAGCTCTTCGAACCCTTCGTGACCACGAAAGAGGTCGGCAAGGGCACCGGACTCGGTCTCGCGGTCAGCCGCGGCCTGGTGGAAGGGGCCGGAGGAACGATCTCCCTGGACGAATCCCACTCGCCTGGCGCGCGGTTCGTGATCGAGCTGCCCCCCGCTACCGAGGCTGCAGCTCCCGAGACCGGTAGCACCGCGACTTGAGGCTCGCCGCTGCCGTCGCGAGCCGCGCCGAGCGAGCTCAATCGTTTCGCACACAATATCCGCCCGCGTATTCGTCCAGAATTCCCAGATCGGGGATGAGGTCGTCCTCGCAGCGAAACCCACCCGGGCATTCACAGAACGGGGCTTCTGTCTCCGGCCCACTGCACCGGCAGGAGCAGTACACGTCGTCCTCCCCTTGCCCCAGGCAGACCGCCTCCCCGCACAGCGCGGACTCTTCGACCGCGAGCCCGTCCGGTGCAGCGGAAGTCTCGAGCTCGCAACTCAATCCCACCCACTCTTGGAGGTTCGCACTCGGCGCGCCCGGAGCGTCCACCTCGCCCCCGCAACCGATCGCGAGCCCGTGGATCAACGCAACGACAACGAAGGGTATTGCTCTCATACCTTGCAGGACCGGGACCTTGCCGGTTTGGCTCATGAGGCCCCAAACTGCGAAATCAGCGAAACTGGAGCTTCAGGCCCTTGTGCAGTGCGAGGTAGAGGAACGTCCGACCGATTTCATACCCGCCGGTCTTTAGGACCGAGAAGTCGCCGGTCACCGCAAACCGAACGAAGGAAACGATCGAAGCCGCGTTTACCAACTGGTAGAGATACTTCCAGTATCTGGAGTTGGAACACGCGGGGATGGCCGTGCGCATGCACAAAAGTACGTAGCACATCCCGACCAAGTAGTGGTGGGTTCCGAGCTTTGGCATCCATCCCCCGACAAACCGGGTCAACGACTTCGACAAGGAGGGGGCGCAATATCCGATGAGCCGATTCGCAATGTAGCCAGCGCCCCCGAGCAAAACGCGTGCGAACGTCGTTCGCATGTAGGTGTCGGAGAGGTTGTGCGTCAGCCAAGCCAGCGTCCCCTTCTGCACCGGAACGACGTCTCGGACATCCATCGAGAAGCTTCGCGCCAGAACCAGATTGTTGCCTTGCGCCAGGGGAGTCAGTCTCCCCTGCTTTGCACCAAAGTCGTGCAAATCGGGCCGTCCCAACACTTCGACTTCAGGGAAATGCGTCCCGTGAAGCACACCGAGCTGAGAGTAGATGTCACAGCGCAGGGTACTCCGAAGCACCGCCCGGATGAACGAAATGCAGTTTCCAACGGTATCTGAGATACAGGGTCCGGGGCGTCCCACTTCCGTCGTCTTGTACTGCCCGTGCGCCCCCACGTTGTAGCTCGACAACTTGTTCCCCAGACTGCGAGCTTCGTCCCGTGAGAGAGGGAACTCCACGCAGAAGGCGTCCGGATAGGAAACCAGACTCCCTTCTTCGTAGATTTGACCGGAAGTGTGGATCCGACCGCTCTCGACGGCCTTCGTCTTGCCTGTGATCGCAAAGACGACCATCTTTCCCCGATGCGGATCGAAGCCGAGGCAGACGATGATCTTGCCCCCACAGCGGACGTACACCGCGGTGTGACCCCACTCGTTGAACGTCGAGTTGAAGTCGAACAGGCGTGAATACATCTTGCCGAAAGCACTTCGACTCCCCGGGAAGACGACGAGACCGATGGCATTGTCGTGCCCCCCGACCAGGATGTCGTCTGCAGACCCCCAGAGCGCGTCCGGGAACATGCCGTTCACCGTACTGAACACGTAGCTGAGCAACTCGACCAACTTCATCTGACCCCTCCACGAAGGTCGCTGGCCGAAGTCCGACGAACACCCCCTCGTGTGAACCTCAAAGCACACGCGCCAGCGGTGGCCAAAAAAACGGATCCCGGAACGCCGGAGGGTGCGGCGATCCCCCGCGCTGAACCACGAGCCTGCCGTCGGTTCGCAACATCACGAACCCGACGCCGCCGCGGTGGATTTCGTCCCCAGCGTTGGGGCGCTCAATACGCGATCAGCGGCGCGCTGATCGAGCTCGGGGAGAAGTCGCCGGTCGTCGGATCGTCCCCGGAGTTGAGGAGGAACACCGTCGTCACCGCACCGGCGGCCACGACCCCGACGCCCGTCCAGAACCACCACTTTTCGTACAGCGCCGAGCTCTCCGAGAGGGGATCGAGTTGGACGATTCGGTGCTCCCCAGCTTCCAGTACGACGCGCCTCGTGGCGTCGGAGTGCCCATCGGTTCGAGCGCGAACCTCGTGCTCGCCGACGGCCAACACCACCTCAGTCGGAGCCAGACCGACCTGGGCGTC
>JBNKGC010000218.1:0-9601 GCA_050289625.1 Polyangiaceae bacterium
CTTTCGAAGCCTCGCGGAGGTAGCGATGGAACAGGTCGTACCCTTCGAGAACCGCTTCGGCGAGCAGCTGGTCCTTGTCCTCGAAATGGCGATAGATGGCCGTTGCGCTCACCCCGCAGAGGCGCCCCACCTTGCGCATGGAAAAGCCGTGCAGGCCCTTGTCAACGATGAGGTCCCGCGCAGCCTCGAGGATCTCGACCCGTGTGTCGGTCACGGGGAGAAGTTAACACTGTTAACCGTTCGGTCAACGAATCATTTCCGAGCCATGGTACCCCGGGGGCCTCGCCGCCAGGCGGTAAGCCCCCTCCCCAAGCCTCACGACGCCTGTTCGAGCGCCACGAGCAACGCGCGGGCCGCCGGCTCGCTCGATGCGGGGTTTTGTCCCGTGATGAGTAGTAGGGCGCTGCATCGACGTCTTTGGTGTGCAGCCCTGTGCCTGGCAATTCAACGGCCCGAAAAGGCCCTCACAATCAGGGTCCCTCGTGCTACGGCGATCCTTGCCGAGACCAAAACGGCGGCGGGCAATCACCTCGAATGGTTCCCGTTGTGGACTGGGCACGTTGCCATGGACTACGAATCACTGCTCGAACGCGCCACCGGAGCCCTGGGCCTTCTCCCGGATTCCGAGCGCACCGACGCCGAGCGCGTGCTTGGCCTGTGCCGCGATCTGTCGTCCCGCGACAGCACTGGCGATGCATCCGAGAGGGCACCGCACGAGCACGACTCTCGGGCGCTACGCGAGCTCGGGCGCTTGATCGAAGTTCTGTCGCGACGCAGCGCGAAGGCGATCCCTTTCGCGACCCTCGCTCGCGCCGCCTTGGCTGCTCGCCACGGAGCGCCAGCCGATGCCCGCGAGCTCCTGCGCCAAGCCGAGGTGAACTTCACGATGTTCGGCTTCTGAACGCGGGGCGCTCGAGGGACTGGAGCTTCAGTCTGCGTTGAATCCAGCGCCCCGAAAAATGCGCAATTCGCGCAAGCCGGGCTCAATCCTCTCGAAACTTCCAGGCCCGCGCGGCGCGCCGGGCTCACCCGATCCGGGCGAGCCCGCTCGTTCCTCGCAAGGACCCGCACCATCGAAACGACTCGAACACCGAAAGGCAACCCGATCGCGATGGATCCCCGACCAGGATCGCCCTAGAGCCGTGGCCGCCTGCAAAGGATCGACTCCACCCTTCCAAAAACATTTGCCCTGGCTGTGGATGTCGGTCGTCTACCTGCCTACCGGATTTTGGACGACGCTCGACCCGTTCTGGCTACTATGAGTGAAGTCCGTCCGGCCAGCCGTTCACCGTGTCGAATTGTTCTCGTCTCCGCCATGGAAGAATCCTCCCCGCCCATCGATGAGCAAGAAGCGCACGCCGCCGAACGCGTGGGCTGGCTCCTGCGCGACAGGTGGGAACTGAAGGAGCTCCTCGGCGTCGGCGGGATGGCCGCGGTCTACCGGGCCGTTCACAAGAACGGTCGCGAGACGGCGATCAAGATCCTCCACCCGCAGCTCGCGCAGAATGTCGAGGCAACGGAGCGTTTTCTGGAAGAGGGCTACGCCTCCAACGCCGTGGGGCACCCCGGCACCGTTGCTGTACTCGATGATGGCACCGCTCCCGACGGGGCCGCCTACCTCGTGATGGAGCTCCTCGAGGGAGAGACCCTCGAAGCGCGGCTCTTGCGGGGCCGGCTCACACTGCCGCCTCTCGACGTGCTGGCGCTGATGGGTCCGCTCCTGGAGATTCTCGGCGCGGCTCACGAGCGCGGGATCATTCATCGAGACATCAAACCCGAAAACGTTTTTCTGACCCGCAAGGGCGAGGTCAAGCTGCTCGACTTCGGCATTGCCCGAATGACGGAGTCACGACGAGCCACGCGCACCCAAGCGGGCACCACCATGGGGACGCCCGCGTACATGTCGCCGGAGCAAGCGCGCGGCCGGTGGGAGGAGCTCGACGCGCGCTCGGACCTCTGGAGCGTCGGCGCCACCATGTTCGTGCTCTTGTCCGGGCGCACCGTGCACGCCGCCGACACGATGAACGAGCTTCTGCTGGCCGCGATGACGGAGCTCCCTCCCCCCATTCAGGACGTCGCGCCCGGGATTCCCGACGAGGTCGCGCGGCTCGTCGATCGCGCGCTCGACCCCGACCCCGTGCGCCGCTTCCAGAGCGCTGGCGAGATGCGCTGCGCCATCGTTCGAGCCCAACGCGCCCTCGAAGCGGACCATCTGGAACGCGGCTACAGTCAGCCCCCACCCATCGCTGGCGGTCCCATCGAGCCGTCGTTCGATCTGTCCCTCAAGACCACACACCGACCGGTTACCTCCACCCAGAGTCCGGCCGCGGTTCGCCAGGTCACCTCGCGCTGGCTGTGGGGGCTCGCCAGCGCCGCTGTGGTGGCGGCAGGTGTCTCACTCATCGTCTTTCGCGGTGGCGAAGACGCCACCGGCGCCCCGCATGTGTCCGACCACGCAGGCCGCTCCACCCACCAAGAGCGCACGTCCCCCGGGGTGGACGCCTCCTCGGACCCAGCTGCTGACACGCCGCTCGTCGACGCGACCGAAGAGCACTCGCCTCGAGACACCCACCCCGCAGGTCCCGCCCCGCAAAAGGATCCCGTGCTCGCGGAACGCTCGCCGACGTCTCGGAACGCAGTGTCCAAGGGAGCGGTTCAGGGCAGCGATGCACCGTCCCCTGCTTCGCCGCCTGCCGGCGCGTTATCCCCTGCGGGCCCTCCGGACGCCCTGAGCGACCCTGCGTCGGCTGCCGAACCGGCTTCGTCGGCTGCTTCGTCGCCAGCACCCCCACCCACGCCACCACCGAACGATGGCGCCGCCTTCGACCCGCTGAGTCGCCGGCGTTAGACCCCTGCCTTCCCTCTCCGCCCCCCCTTCATGCCCCCGCTTCCCTTCTCCCCCTGCTCCTGCCTTTGTCCGCCTCGCGCCCTTCGCGGCGCACTCGTGCTCGCTGCCCTCGTCTGGGTGAAGCCGGGGATCGCTCAGGAGCCGACCGCGTCACCCCAAACCGGGCCGGTCGCGCGGGAGGATGCGGCCGCAGCAGAAGCGCTCTTTCAGCGAGGGCGGGAGGCAGTGGAAGCGGAAGACTGGGACACGGCCTGCTCGAGTTTCCGCGAGAGCCACCGACTCGATCCTGCCGCGGGCACCGTCATGAACCTGGCAGTCTGTGAGGAGGCTCGCCAGAACCTAGCGGCAGCGTGGGAGGCCTGGCAGCAAGCTCTCCGCCTCCTTCCCCGATCGGACGAGCGGCGGAGCTTCGCCGAGGGGCGCCTCGTCGCTTTGGAGAAGGACCTCCCCTATCTCACCATCTCGGGAGCGCCCGGTGTGCCGCTTTCGGTCGTTCGGGACGGCGTCCAACTCGGGCGAGCGAGCCTGGGTGTGGCACTCCCGGTCAATCCGGGAGCTCACGAAGTGACCGTGCGGTCCGAAGGGCACGCCCCACGCACGTACCGCATCACCATCGCAAAGGGACAGCGCGAGGTCCTCACCGTCGAACCCGGGGCCCCGCTGGCCGAGCCGACCGTCGGAGCACCCGCCGAGCGCGATCAACGACCTGGGACAGCAGCGTCTCCGCTGTCTCAGAAGACTTGGGCGTACCTCGCCGGCGGGGTCGGAGCTCTTGGGCTCGGTTCTGCGGTCGTCACGGGCCTTCTGCTGCCCGGAACTCAGGAAACCGTCGACACCGAGTGCGACGGCACCTCGTGCACCGAAAAGGGTGTCGATGCCGCCGAGCGAGGCCAAACCCTGCTCACCTTGAACACTGCCAGCTGGATCGTGGCCGGGGTGGGTTTCACCGCCGGAGCGGTGCTCTTCGTCACGGCCCCACGAGACCCGGAGCACCCGGAGACCGCCGTGCGCCTGGTAACGACGGGGAGCCGCTTCTACCTCACGGGAGGATTCTGAGATGCGGGCTGCATTGTCGTTCCTTATCGCAGCTCTGCTCGTCGCGGCATGCGCCTTCACCGGCGAGTACGACTTCGAAGGACGCACGCTGGCCGTCGACCAGGACGGCGCGGCCGGCTCCGGCGGTTCCGACGATCCGATCTGCGTCCCGGTCACGTGCGAAAAGCTGGGCGCCGAATGCGGGCGCATCTCCGACGGCTGCGGCGAGATCCTCGAATGCGGCACGTGTGAGTCCGGTCAGTTTTGCGGCGGTGGCGGCGTCAACCGCTGCGGCGACGTGCCCTGCTCCCCTCGCACGTGTGAAGATTATGCAGCCCAGTGCGGAGAAATCTCCGACGGCTGCGGCGACACCCTGGCGTGCGGCGCCTGCGACAGTCCGGATACCTGTGGTGGTCTCGGGTTCCCGCGGATCTGCGGATGCACCCCGCTTTTGTGCCAAGAGATGGACGTCGAGTGTGGGGCCGTGGACGATCAGTGCGGTCACGTCATCGACTGCGGCGGATGCACGGCCCCGGAAACCTGCAACTCCGACAACAAGTGCGCCTGCACTCCCCGCACCTGTGAGGACATCGGGGCGGGTTGCGGCACCCATCCGGACGGCTGTGGCGGCACGCTGAACTGCGGCGTCTGCGAGGATCCCGAGATCTGCGGTGGCGGAGGACCGAATCAGTGCGGCACCGCTCCGTGTTTGGAAACCACCTGCGCCGCGCAAGATGCTGAATGCGGGCAAATCTCGAGTGGCTGCGGCACCCTCCTCGACTGCCCGAGCTGCACCGCCCCCGAAACCTGCGGCGGCGGCGGGGTGGAAAACCAGTGCGGCTGCACACCCACGACGTGCGCCGCGCAGGACAAGGACTGCGGCACCATCGCCGATGGCTGCGGGGGCACTCTGAACTGCGGCAGTTGCTCGGGGCCGCAGACCTGCGGCGGCGGCGGCGAGGACAACGTCTGCGGATGCACACCCAAAACCTGCTCCGAGCGCAACGCCGAATGCGGTCTCACGACCAACGGGTGCGGAGGAACCCTCGACTGCGGAGGGTGCTCCCTTCCGGAGACGTGCGGAGGCGCCGGCCAGGCGAACCAGTGCGGCTGCACACCCATGACCTGCGCGGCCTTCGATGCCGAATGCGGGACGGTTCCGGATGGGTGCGGAGGCACGCTGAACTGTGGCAGTTGCTCGGGCTCGCAGATCTGCGGCGGCGGTGGTCCCAACCAATGCGGTGCCGTGGCCTGCCAACCGACGACCTGCGCCAAGGAAGGTGCCAATTGCGGCACCATCTCCGATGGCTGTGGCAACACCCTGGACTGCGGCTCCTGCGCCTCTCCCACGACGTGCGGCGGTGGGGGCACGGAAAACGTGTGCGGGTGTCAGCCGAAGACCTGCGACAGCCAAGGCGCGACTTGCGGCAGCATCTCAGACGGTTGCGGAAGCACCCTGAACTGCGGCGATTGCAGTGCGCCCTACCGGTGTGGCTACTACACGCCCAACGTTTGCGACCGCCCGGGTCGGCCTAAGTGAGCTCGATGTCATCCGCGGCGCTGTCCCGCCGATCGCCCCGATTGACCGCTACGGTTGCCCGAGGCGAAAAGTCGGCGTAGTCCCCCCGGCGCGATGATTGTCGTCTCGTCCCTGGGCAAGCATTTCGGCCCCAAAACCCTGTTCGAAGAGGTCAGCCTGCAGCTCAATCCGGGTTGCCGCTATGGGCTGGTCGGCGCGAACGGGAGCGGAAAGACCACGTTCCTCAAGATGCTGGCCGGCGACGAGCCGATCGATGCGGGCACGATCAGCTTCGGCAAGGCGATCCGCCTCGGCGTGCTGCGTCAGGACCAATTTGCGTCCGACGACGAGCTCATCTTGGACACGGCGATGCGCGGGGACACCGACGTGCACCGAGCCCTCAGTGAGCTCGACCGGCTGAGTCACACCGACAGCCCCGATGCCCACCACATGGCCGAGCTGAACGAGATCGTCGCCCGAGGTGACGGCTACACCCTCGAATCCCGCGCCCGTGAAATTCTAGTCGGGCTTGGGATCCCGAGCGAATCCCTCCAGCAGCGCCTCGGCACCCTCTCGGGCGGTTTCAAACTCCGGGTCCTTCTCGGGCAGGTGCTCGTCGGGCGCCCCGACGTGCTCCTTCTGGACGAACCAACCAATCACCTCGACATCCTGTCCATCCGTTGGCTGGAGAAATTCCTCCAGAACTACGCAGGCTGCGCCCTCGTCATCTCCCACGATCGCCGTTTCCTCGACGCGATTGCCAACCGCATGCTGGACGTCGACTACGGCACGATCACCGAATACGCGGGCAACTACACTCGATTCCTCCAAGACAAGGCCCTCACTCGGGAGCGCAAGGAAGCCGAAATCGCCCGCGCCGAGAAGATCATCGCCGACAAGAAGGCCTTCGTGGAACGCTTCGGAGCCAAGGCGACGAAAGCTCGACAGGCTCAGAGCCGACTCAAGCAAATCGAAAAGATCGAAGTCGAAGAACTGGCGCAATCGACGCGGCGTGCCCCGCGCTTTCGGTTCGAGACCGAAAGGCAGAGCGGCAAGGAGGTGCTCACGGTCGAGCACGTCGACAAGGCCTACGGAGACAAGCAGGTGCTCTCGAACGTCGGCTTCACTGTCCGCCGCGGGGAGCGCATCGGGGTGATCGGCAAGAACGGCATCGGAAAATCGACCCTCCTCAAGATCCTCGTCAATCGCCTCGAGGCGGACGCGGGCACCCACGAGTGGGGAGTGAACACGAGGCTCGGCTATTTCGCTCAGGACCATCACGAGCTGCTCTCCGATCCGAAGCTCACGCCGCTCGAGTTCGTGTGGAGGGCCTGCCCGACCGAGGCCACGAGCTACGTGCGTGGTCAGCTCGGCCGTATGCTCTTCAGTGGCGACGAAGTCGAAAAGAGCGTGAGCGCACTGTCCGGCGGTGAGGCCGCCCGCGTCGTGTTCGCCCGCATCGCGGTCGAGAAACCGAACGTCCTGCTCCTCGACGAGCCCACGAACCACCTCGATCTCGAGACCATCGACGCCCTCACCGAAGCGCTACGGAGCTACGAGGGAACCCTCCTGTTCGTGTCCCACGACCGCTACTTCGTCTCGCAGCTCGCCACTCGCATCATCGAGCTCAAAGACGACGGTCTCCACGACTTTCCGGGCACCTTCGACGAGTACGTCGCCCGCGACGGAGACGATCACCTCGACGTCGACGCGGTGGCTCTCAAAGCCAAACAGGAGAAGAAGGCTCAGAGCGACAAGGGCGACCAGAAGCTTTCGTGGGAAGAGCGCAAACGGCGTCAGAACCGCCTGAAATCGCTCCCCAAACGCCGCGACGAGCTACTTGCCCAGGTGGAGGCAGCCGAGCAAGAGAAGGCCGGCATTGTCGAGAAGTACTCGGAGCCGGGCTTCTTCGAGAAGACGGCTCCCGACGAACTCGCGCGGCTCGAGACTCGGCAGAAGGAGCTCGACGAACAGGTCGAGCAATCGATGGCCGAATGGGAAGCCGTCGAGACCGAGCTCGCCGAGCTGGAAGAGGCGACGTCGGGCTGACAGAAAATCGGGCGCTCGTGAGCGCGCCGCGCCCCGAACGCTCATTGGGTGACACCGTCAACGGCGGCGTCTGCCGTATCAACGGGGGTGTCCGCCGTCCGGAGCGGCGATCACTTGCGAATGTGTACCGCGGTGCCCTGCCCCATGTCGTCGCCGATGTTGATGCCGTGCCATCCATCCGGCACCGGCGGGTCGGTCCAGTTGAAGACGATGCGAGCATCAATCGGGGCGAGGTTGATGCAGCCATGGCTCCGAGGGATCCCGAAATCGTCGTGCCAGTAGGCGCCGTGCAGGGCGAACCCAGCGGAAAAATACTGGATCCAAGGCACGTCTCGGAGCTCGAAGCCGGACGCCCCTCGCCGCTTGGTAACCCCGTACTCGGGATCCCGACCCTTCTCGATGTTGGTCCAGCGCCGCTCATCCTGCGAAGACAGCTTCTTGCCCGCCTTTTTCGCCGCCTGGAGGCGAGCGATCGTGGCGCGTGCTTCGGGCCCGAGCGAACTCTTGCGCGACTTCGTTCCACCGGACACCGTGGAGTTCTCTTCGGAGTCCATCGCTGCGGCGATGTGCTTGCTCTGGAGGCGGAATTCGCCCATCGGCGTCGTGAGATCTTTCTTCGGATCGCCGAACCGATCTCGACCCGTCGAAACCATGGTGGCGTACTTCGGTTTCTTGCCCTCGTACAGCACGAGGGTTTGCTGAGCGATGGACACATCGATCCATTTTTCGCCGTTTTCGGCCGCTTCGGGCCACTCGTCGGGCTTGTGGACGATGCTCAGATCAACGGCACGAAGCCAGCGCGTCTTGTCCTTCAGGGTTTGGTAATAGCGCTTGCCGCCCTTGATCCGCGCTCTGCCCGAAAGCGGAACGATGGCTCGACGCGGGACCTTTCCGTCCTCGCGCGCCTCGTCGCGCCCCTTGATCAGCTTGTAGATCTCGCTGTCCCGCTTGTTCACCCACGCGAATGGAAAATGCATGTCCTCCGACAGCTCGACGCCGTGAAAAGGCGACCCTGTGTCGGGTTTGACTTTGGTGGTCGGGATCAAACGAAGATCCACCGTGATGGCGAAGCGCCGTTCGATGTCTTCGTCCTTCGTGTTGAACGCGCCAACGAAGGAAAGACCCGTCTTGCGGCGCACTCGATCGGCGAACAGTGCGTAGTCGGGCACCTTGAACTCCGCGACGTTCGGGATCTTGCGTTCGTTTCCGACGAGCCAAAACGGCGGCTCTTCACCCGGACCTTCCGCGCCGAAGAGCTCCGAGCGGCTCATTTCGAGCGAGCTTTTGAACCCCTCGGGGTGCTCGAGCCCAGGCACCGCGACGCCGCGGGAATCCAGCGGGACGTCGTTCGCCCCCAAGATCACGGTCTGCACCTCTTCTTTGTGTTCCTTGAACCACTCGAGGTGCTCCTCCAGCTTGAACTCGCTGTCGAGCTGCTGCTTCTTCGTGGGAATGCGCAGGTACTGCGGCGCCGTGGCGCGCACGAACCCGTATTGATACGGAAGCGGCTTATCCAGCGCAGGGCGCCTGGACGAAGCGCGCACCACGGGATCTTCGAGGTCCGTGGTGAAGTCGTCCGTGCAGGCGACGCCCATCGGATAGATGCGATACCATTCGCCGTCGCAACCTTTGCCCTTCCCAATCGGGTCCGGATCCCGTGGAACGATCCCCCCCAAGCGGACGTAGCCAAGGCGCAGGCCCTTCGCGTTGGGCAGCTTGTACACGGTGGCCGCAATGACCTTCGCGGCGAGCTTCGGCGAATCGTCCGGCGGGTGCGTGTCGAGCTGGCCATGGTCGACCTTCACCGTGGAAAGCGGCTCTCCCCGCTCCGCGAGAGGGGGCGGACCACTGTTGGCCGGGGCAGCGTCCTCGGCTTTTGCGGGCTCCACGGCGATCGTGTCCTCCGCTCCGGCCTCGGATTCGTCGCAGGCGCCCGCACCGAACGCCAAAAGGCACATCACGGCGACCTGAAAGGAATCGCTTCGGGGGAAGCAGTGGACCGGGCGGGCTAGCGAAGGGAAGCGTCGGGACCGGGGCACGGCCCCTGCTTAGCGCTCCGAGCCCACAGATCAACCCAGGGGGGCGGACCCGCCCCCCTCGTCGGCCGAAGTGAATTCGGCCTCCTCACCCCACGGTCCCGCTGCGCTCCG
>JBNKGC010000219.1:0-9543 GCA_050289625.1 Polyangiaceae bacterium
ACGTGCATCACGTCGTCGCCGACGGAAACTTCGTCTTCACCCTCTCCGAAGGCGAACGGGGCGGCACCCCCTACGGTCTCTACGACCTCTTTCGCCTCGAAGGCGGCGTCATCGTCGAACGCTGGGACTCGCGCCGAGTCGTCCCGGGCACGACGGCCAGCGGGTTGTCGATTTTTTGAGAGGCGTTCCCGGGCTGACCGGCCCAAAGGCAACGTCGTCCCGGACGGTCGGCATGAACGCTGGCCTGAAGATCAAGGACTCACTTCGACGGCGCCGAGGTCGCATACGACCGAGCTGCGCGGCTGTCCCCGCTGGTCATCCGCTGGACACTGGGAGCCTGCGTCGAACGCAGGGCTGCCGGCGCCTGGAACGAGGGTTGGGGTGGGGCCGCCGTGAGCCCCGAGAGCGGAGAGCTTCGGGTCTGCCTCGATGATCTCTGGAACGCACAGATCGCCACCGCCATTCTGCAGCTCGCCGGACCATTGGAGGACCTGACTCCCGATGCCCGTCGCGCTGCAGTGCCTGGCCTGACCCCAGGGGTTTCCGGACTCATTGTCGACGAAGAGCGAGTTATGGATGGTGAAGGGCTCGCCGAAGAGCGCGCCGCCGTGCCCCTCGGCACGATTTTTTACGAAAGTCACGTTCTCCAAGAGCACGCCGTTCCCGAAGATCGCACCGCCATAGGTCCCCGACTCGTTCCCGAAAAACGTGGAGTTGATGACCGAGCAGGTGGGGGCGCAATCATCCAGGTAGAGAGCGCCTCCGTTCTTGAGGCTATGGTTCGAGTCGAAGGTGCTAGCACGGACGGTGATCTCACCGTTGCTGATACGCATGCCCCCAGCGATGGCATTACCACGCACGTTCTCGTCTACGGAGTTCGAACGAACGGTGGTGCGGTCGATGAGAACCGTATCAGGCGGATATACCCACACATAGGCCGCACCTCCTTGACCATAGGCGTGGTTTCCTTCGAAGTAGCTGCCGCAGATCTCGACGGCTCCTCCTTCGCCGTCGTCGGGATGCTCGGAGGCTCCGTCGGTGCCGATGGCGCCGCCGTCGCCCAGGCCGTCCTCCTTCGTGTTGGAGTTGTCGACGAACTCGGAGTTGCTCACGGTCAGCGGCGAGAGAAGGCTGTAGATGGCGCCTCCGTACCACGAATGGTTGCGATGAAACCGACTTGCCACGACGGTGAGCTCGCTGCCGGTCCACACCGCCACGGCTCCGCCGCCGCGGGACGCCGTGTTGTCTTCGAACGTGCAGCCAATGACCTCGACTCGGCTTCGCCACAGGCCGGCGACGGCTCCGCCGATGCCCTCTACCTCCATCGTGGCGGGCGCCTTGCCGTTGATGAATCGCAGGTTGCGCACAGACAAAGACGCGTTTGAGCGGACCACGAGGATTTGGCTGGAACCCTTTCCGTCCAGGGTAATCCGCTCGGCTCCGTCGACGACCGTCGGTGACTTGACTTCGATCGCGCTGCCGATGTCGATCGTGACTGGCTCCGCACCGCAGTCGAAGGTGACGTAGCCACCAGACGCGATCGCGTCTCGCAGCGCGCCTTCCGTGCAGCTTGCGGCGCTGCCCGTACCAACCACGTGTCCCTCGTCGGGTAGGGGCCATGGCGTCGGCGCCTCACAAGCGTCGGCAGTCACGGGGTCCTCGCCGTCTTCGGAACGCCCACCCCCATCGCCACTACCGCCGCCGCCGCCGACGTCCGTGGGCATGCCTCCAGCCCCCTGACCGTCGGCGTTGTCTCCGTCTGCAGTCCGCGTGCACCCGAGGGCGAGCACGCCGATCAAGAGTGAGATGGCCGAAAGACGAATCCCGGCCGGGGAAAGGAGGGTGCTGGAGCGCTCAGTCATCACGAAAGATTTCCAACATTTCGGGCCGGCCAGCTCCGCTCCGAACGAGCGATGCTTCGGGTGTGCGCGGGGCTCCCCGGCTAAAAGCATTTTTTTATCACAGTGGATCAGACAGCAACAGGTACGCGCTCTCCCCGCCCCGGGGTGGTGGAAGTTTCCGCGCGTGGTGGAAGCTGGATGGGCGACGCGGAAGGGTGCCGTGTCGCGGAGGTGGTGCCGTGGGTGCCAGGTGCACCGCGGGTCGCCCCCGCAGGTCACTCAGTAGTTGCACCCAATGCGCTCGCTATCGAGTGCTACTTCGTCCACCCAAGCGCGCAGGGCGCCGGTCGGCTGAAACTTCTGCATTCCGACGGCGAGGCTCGTGAGGACCGGAATTTCCGAGCGCTCCGTGTCGATGTGGAGGTATTCGATGGGAACGCCGTCATCGAAGTACTGCGCCTCCTGGGCGTCGGCGTCGAAAAACCATTCGAGGCACATCCACTCGTCGACGCGCGGGTGCGCCGAGCGATCTCCCCGAATTGCGAACTCCATTCCGACGGGATCGAACGGTTGCACGTTGTAGATCCAGGCCCAGTTGCTCGTAGCCGTGCCGACACCAACCCCGGTCGCCGCAAAGCGGACGGCATTCTGGTGGCCCATCCAAGGCCCGTCGACCTCGAGCGCGTCGAAGTGGATGGACTCCGAAACGCTCGGCCCCTGGACGCGATAGAACATGCGCCCGTAATGGCGATGGGCGAGCTCCCCCAGGTTCTCGAGCTGGATCATCGCGATTACAGTGCGCTGGCCGCCGGCAATGTCGACGCGCAGAGACTGACTCCCCCGCGCCGCTTCGTCGTCCGCGATGCCGATGTTGTTCGCGCTCGCGCCTTTCTTGTACGACCAGCCTGGCGGGATCTGACCGACGGCGCTCGTCTCGAAATTTTCGCAGACCTCGAACTCGCCCTCGTCGCAGAGGGAGGTTCCGCCAAGCAGGAACTCCTCACGATTGGTGGCGAAGACGTTCCTCTCCGTATCGGCGCCTCCATTGGCCGAAATACCGGGCTCGCCCGAGCCAGCGTCGCCCTCTTCCTCTTGCGTGAACTCCCGCGAGCCTGCACCGGCTGCCCCGACCGAACCTTCGCCCGCCGCGCCTTCGTCCGCCGACTCGCCTCCGGTCGCGGGCGCGCCGCCAGCGCCTGCATCGGCCCCGCCGGCACCGCCTGCCGCGGTCGCGTCGCTACCCTGCTCATCCTCGCTGCGTTCATTCTCGCTCAAGCAGCCCACCTGCGCGCCGGCGCACGCCGCAAGGATGCAGACGAGTTCGGTCGCGTGAACGAGTCGGCGAGAGCGCCGCAGAGAGAGCTGCTCCATGTTTCTAACTATAGCTTGCGGTAGACGTGATGCCGCGGCTCGATGGAACTGGCCCATCCTCACCACGGGCCACTTTGATCCTTGGCGAAAAATGATCCGCACGAGCTGCGCACCATTCGCACGAGGCGTCCCCGGGGTCCAACCTGACAAAGGAAATCAGCCCTCGAAACTCGACAGAGTTCAAGGGCTGATCGCGCGGGCAGAATTCACGCAAGTTGCCGAAGCCCTGGCCGGGGACGGGGACCGCGCTTCCGGATGACCTCAGAAGTCCTTGATCTCGTAGTAGGCCTGCTTGGGAAGATGCTCGTCGGTGAAGAGGAGCGGGTAGTTTTCACGCCCAGGGACCGGGTCGGTGTTCAGCCAGGTGTGGTCGTCGGACACGCCCCACATGGTCACGCTGGTGATGTGATCTTTGTATTCGCGGAAGAGCTCGAAGAGCTCGCCGTAGCGCTGGCCAATCGTGGCATCGAGTTCGGGCGTGAGCTCCACCTCGGGAGCAGGAGTGAGGGCGTAGGTGGGGGGCGGATAGTCATTGTAGACCGTGACATCCAGCTCACTGATTTTGATCTTGTATCCGGCGTCGACGATCTTCTCGAAGGTCGAACGAAGGTCAGCAACCGAGGGCCAGTCAGTGCGGACGTGTGCTTGCAGGCCGATTCCGTCAATCTGTGCTCCGCGGTCCGCGAGGGTTTGGAGCAGAGGAAGAATCGAGTCGATCTTCAGATTGACGTTGTAATCGTTGTAGTAGAGCTTGCCGGCGGAGCTGCCAGCTTCCTGCGCTTCGAGCGCCTGCTTGGCGTACTCGAAGGCCCAGTAGAGGACGTCCTCGTCGTACTGCGGGTTGTCGCGAACCGGGTAGCCGGCACCGTCGCTGATGGCCTCGTTGACGACATCCCAGTTGTCCACGACATCGCCGTACCGCTCGACCATGGCGTCGATGTGCGCCTTCAGGCGAGGCTTGATGTCGTCGATCGTGCCTTTGAAAACCCAGTTTGGGGACTCCCGGTACCAGATGAAGGTGTGGCCGGTCATCTTCCAGCCCCGCTCACGCGCGAAGTCGGCAATTTGGTCGGCACCGGTCCAGGTGAAGTTGCCCTCGGTGGGCTCGATGTTGCCCCACTTCATTCGGTTTTCGGCGGTCAGGTGGTTGAACTCCGCCTCGAGGATTCCGGGCACGCTGGTGAGGTGCGTGGGCTCAATGGCAGCACCGATCGGGAAGTAGTCGGAGTAGGCCGCCGCGAGACCTGTGGCTGCGTCCGGGACGTAATCATCACCACCCGAGTCAGCACCACCCGCGGTGGTTGCCCCGGTGCTGGTGTCTGCGCCGGTGCCGTCGGTTGCCCCAGCTGCTCCAGCTCCTCCAGCGCCGGGCGTCTGTGCTGCCTCCCCGTTGGAGTTCGGGGCGCACGCGAAAGTGAGTGAGACGAGAAGTGCCGAAATGGCGAATGTACGGAGGGTTCGTGTAATTTTCATTTCGTAGCCTAAGGTCGAAGACCAAGTGTCGGGCCGCACTGCCTTGGACGTGCGGAACTCTCCCGAACGATGAGCTCAGGAGCGTAGTGTCGGGCGATGCGCCCCTCGGCGCGGATGTCGTCGAGGGGGCGAAGGACGTGAGCGGCGATTTCTGCGCCCATCGCCTCGATGGGTTGGGCGATGGTGGTGAGCGCGGGGAAGGAAAACTCTCCTTCGGGAATGCCGTCGAACCCGACGACCGAGACGTCGTCGGGGATGCGCAAGCCATGTGAGTGGATCGTTCGCATGAAGCCGAGAGCAAGCCCATCGTTGCCGAGCACGGCGGCCGTGGGGCGCGAGGCGGGATTGTCTTCGGCCATCTGGATCCACTCTTTCGCCAGGAGCTGCCCGGCGGAGACGTCGTAGCTCTCGCCAAAGCAGACGAACTCGTCCTCGATCGCGATGCCGTCTTCGGCGCAACGCTCACGCAGCCCTGTCAGGCGGTCGTGGCTGTCGATGCTGTCGCTCGGACCGCCGAAGAACGCGATCCGCTCATGCCCCAGGCTCAGAAGGTGCTCCGCTGCCAAACGCCCGCCCTGGCGGTTTTCCCCGAGGATGACCAAACCGCGCTTCACGGGGGCGTCGGGGACGGCAGACACCACTGGGATGCCCGCTTTCCAAGCGGCGGAAATCAGGGGGCGCTCTCGTCGCCCCGGGCGAACGAAGACGAGACTGTCGATGCGCCGATTCTCGATCCAGGCCCGAACGGGAGCTGGGTCGAACGCCCCTTCGCGTTCGAGGCTGCAGATGGCCAGCGAAGCCGACTGCTGCGTAAGCACCGACTGCATTCCTTCGAGCAAGCAGCCAAACCAGGGGGCGCGGGTGGATGCACCAGCGATTCCTACGATGCCCGTGCGCCCCAGCTTGAGGTTGCGCGCCGCGAGAGAAGGACGGAATCCCAGTCGCTCCACCGCGCGTGCTACCTTTTCTTGTGCGGCCGACGACGCGGACCCGCCGTTGAGCACGCGGGAAACTGTGCTCACGGCAACGCCGGCCGCTTCGGCGACCTCGGTGATCGTGGGGGGCTGCGCGCTCACGGCCCCTACTTTGGAAACGTTTCCAACTCAACGCAAGGAGATTTGGAATCGTTTCCAAAAATGCGAACTATCTGACCGGAAATGAGAGAGAGCGCAGCGCTCTCAGGCGGCGAGGACCTGAGCTCTCAGCGCCGAGAACATCTCGAGCGCTCGTTGCCTCGTGGGAAGGCCGAGCCTCGTCACCAGCTCCGGCGCGACATCACGGTCGAGCTCGCGGTTTAGCTCATCTGCGGCGATGGCCTTCGCTTGGCGAATGCGCTCGCGCTCGGCGTGGTCGAGGTTCGCTTCGAAGAATTCGGCGAGATCGCGGGACAGCTCGGCGTGCTCGGTTTCCTCGCAGGCAATGCGGGCGAATGTGCGACTCACGTTGCGATCTTGGGCGTTCAGCGCCTGGTGGTGCGCGCACAGGGCGCCCCAAGTCTCGCGCACGCAACCTTCCACGGCGTTTTCCAGAGCGATCTCGTAGAGGGTGCGGGCGCGGCGCGGCGCGAGGCGGACCTCTGGCGGATGACCTCCACGCGCCCGCGCCAGCTCGGAGACCTCGGTCGCGTGGCGGGTTTCGTCTGCGGCGGCTTTGCGCAAGCGCACCAAGAGGGCTTGTGGAGCGCCGAGGGCCCGAAGCTCCCTCTCGAGAAGCAAGAACGCCCCAACAGAAGCCAGTTCCAAGTGCGCCGTGTGCGCGAGCCACCTCGCAACGCCATCGCCGTGGGGCTTGGGTGTCGTGGGGCATAGCCCATCAGGCCTGCGTCCCGCGCACCCGCCCGTTTCCTCGGGTTCACCAACGGCCTGCTCACTGTAAGAGCCGTCCTCGCCGACGCGGAGCTCGAAGTCTTGATACGTGAATGGACAATCGCTGATCTGGTATCGACCACGAGCCATCCACTCGTCCCCATCCAGGAAGAGCTCACAACCGATCTCACGTCCGTTGAGCCACATGACGAGGGCAGCTTCGTTGGGGGTATCGATCTCTCCCAAGAACTCGAGCATGGCCGGAGCTGTCGCGATCGGGAGCACGTCGTCTTCCCCGCTCGTGCTCGCAGCTCCCGCCATGCCGCTCAGGTGCTTCACGTCGGGCCCAGTCGCCATGAAGAGCTGATAAGTCGTCCCTTCGAAGTAGTCCGATGCGGTGAACGTCGGGTCGGTCGCCACGGCCTCGTCCACGATTTCTAGGCAGCTTTCCGGCGAAGAGCTCGAGGTGCAGGGCGTGCCGTACTGCTCCACGACTTCCAAGGGCGGACGCACGGGGGGCCATTCCATGCTGACGCCGGAATACATGGCGAACGAATCCACCGTGCGTACGGGGTTCATGCCCTCCACCAAGGACGCGCCCGACGACTCGCTGCAGTAGAGCATGGCCCGTTGCTGCTCGGTTCCCCCGCTGCCCCCCGTCTGCGCCCCACCAGTGGAAGTACCACCGCCGATGGCACCACCGGTCGCTGGCTGACCACCGGTCGCTTTCTGCCCTCCGGTGGACGGCTGCCCTCCTGTGGAAGCGCTGGGCACGAGCTGGGGGTTTCCCGATTGTTCGGTGGAGACGGTGCCGCCACAGTTCGGCAGGGCGAGTCCCGCGATTGCCGCAAGCAAGGGGGCCAGAGCCGGGCGTGCTGGGTGTCGAAGAGAGCGTGCGGAAATCTCAAGTGAAGTCATGATCGCTGCCCAATAAGCAAGCGGCGGGCCAATGGTTAGAGCGCCGATACGCACTCCAACCGGGTCAGCCCGCTCGCAATCCGAAGGAAACGAGCTGCAAGGGGAGCAACTCGAGTGACCGCGTCCGAAGAAACGTTGGCTCAGGGTGGCACAAGAGAAGGTCATCAGGAGACAAACTTTTCTGGGGCGCCTCGCGGCAGTCGCGCGACCTAGAGAAAAAGCCTCCCGGAGTCGCCTGGGCCCGCACCCGCTGTGCACGCTCGAGCGTCGATGATCGCCCAGGGTTTTCGCCGTCGTTCGGATCCGGCCGTGGTTGAAGGGGGACGAGCGATGACACGCCGCGAGTTGAATCCGACACTTTCACTCCTGACGTTCTGCGGCTGCGCGATACTCGTCGTCTCGGCTTGTTCGCCGAACTCCTCGACCCAAAGCGGTGGAGGAGACAGCACGACGAATTCCCCGGGCGACGGTGGAGGCGGCGGCACCTCGGGCAACGGTGGCAGCGGCGGTGGAGTCGGCGGATCCCCCTCCGTTGGTGGCTCTGGAGGCAAGCCGGGAGGCGGCGGCAATGGAGCGGGAGCAACCGAAATGGGCGGCGCCGGATCCGGCGGTGACGGCTCCGGCGGCGCGGGTGGGGCTCGCGCGCGGACCGATGGTCCGTGCGACATCTACGAAGCGGCGGGCAAGCCCTGCGCCGTGGCCTACAGCACGGTCCGCACCCTCCGGCGCGGCTACACCGGTCCTCTGTATCAAATCCGCGTGGGGAGCAGCCCGTACAACACCGGTGGTGAACGGGTCACGAACCCGGAGGTCCCTTGGGACGGGTCGGGTGACAATCCCTCCGAGACGGTGCCCGAGCCCGGCGAGCTGATTGACGTCCGGCAGACGGCAGACGGCATCGCCGACGTCCAGGAGCAGAAGTCACGCTGTCAGGCCCCGACCATCTGCACCGTTTCTCTGCTCTACGATCAGTCCGGAAACGGTACGCATCTCCAGGTGGCTGGCGGAAGCGGCCCATTCGTCGGGGAATTTGGCGCCCTCGACAACTTCGAGACGGTGATGGACGACCAGGCCCACATCACCGTCGGCGGTCGAGGCGTCTACTCCCTGCGCATGGACGCGCGCCAGGGGTATCGCACCGACGAGGTCGGCGCGGGCATGCCCAAGAATCTCGAATCTCAAGAGATCTACCTGCTCACCGACGGAACTCGGTTCGGCACGAATTGCTGCTGGGAGTTCGGCAACGTTCCCACCCGTCCCATTACCTTCTCCATTGGAACCACACTCTTCTTTGGCGAGGCCTTCTGGGGCCGGGGCGAGACTCCGCCGGGAGCCCCGTGGTTCGGCCTCAGCTACAACAGCGGCGTCTACATGGGCGGCTCCGAGGTCGGGGATCCCGGCTGGGGTGGCGTGAACGCCACGGCGGAACAGCGCCCGCCCAATCAGGATAACCCGTCGATGGCCGGGGTTCCCTTCGCCCTCGGATTCCTGAAGACGAACGAGGGTCCGGACTACGAGTACGCGCTCCGCATGGCCGACGTCTCCTCCGCGAGCGACGTACAGACCGCCTATCGCGGCGCCCATCCTGCGCTATCCTTCACTTTCGCGCCCCTGGACAACCGAGGTTCCGTCATCTTGGGCCTCGACGCCAACCACGCCAACAACTCCTTCGGCACCTTCTACGAAGGCGCCATCGTCGCGGGGTATCCCGACGACGCCACCGAATTGGCAGTCATGAAGAACATCCAGGCGGCAGGCTACGGCGAACAAGTTCGATTCCCCTAACTGCGCAACTTTCCCGCCTGACCGGTACGTCATTTTCGACATCTCCCCCCATCACCGAAACAGAAAACCGCCCACTTCAGGGCGCGGGACGCAACTATACGACCATGCGTTTCATCAGGCTCCGCGACGGGGTCGTGTTCGCCGGTTTGCTCTTTCTCTCCGCCTGCTCCGACGACAGCGCCTGACCGTCGGAGGCGGCTCCGAGGGCGGCCCGCGCCGCCGACAGCACCGCGTCGACGCTGCTGCCGTCGCGGGGACAACAGGCGTAGCCGACCCGGGCGCCGGCCATCCCGTACCCCTTGGAAAACGTGCGAAAGCGGATCACGCGCGGATCTTCGGCGTCGATCTGC
>JBNKGC010000220.1:0-9519 GCA_050289625.1 Polyangiaceae bacterium
CCTTTGGCCTCGCGTGCCTCGGGTTCTTGCGCGAAACGGCTCAAGTCGAAGGGGTAACAGCTGTGTCGTTCAACCGAGCGGTTCATTCGGCGGACGCCGCGGCCTGGGGCTGACCGGTGACGCGCTCGCTCTCGCCGTTCTCGTAGGCCTCGAACAGTTTGCCCCAGTGGGTTTCGGCCTTCCACTTCTCGAAGGTCAGCCGATCCTTGCGCGGCCAGCGGTAGTAGTCGTGATAGGCCTCGCTGCCGAAGATGAAGACGTTGACCAGGGGCGTGTGGAAAAACAGCTTCTGAAACTTCTTCAAGGGGCCGAACCACATCACGTCGCCGACCTTGCTGGCGGCGTTGTCGCCTACCGAGAAGCCCCAACTCTCGCCGGAGATGTCGTCACCGACCACCTCGATGTCCCGCGGATCGCCGACGCCGAGGCCATCGCCATGGGCGACGTTGATGTACTCGAGGCTCATCGGATCGAAGCCCATCATCTTGGCTGCCACGGCGTCGATGGCGACCTGGTCTTCGCTGGCGAGCATGTAATCCTTGATCACCGGGAACATCGTGCGCGGCCCGGGGCCGTTACCCGCCGTCGTCCCGTCCATGATGGCGAAGAGACCGGTGTGGATCTCCTTCTGGATGGCGAGGAGATCGACCAGGGTGCGGTGAATCCAGCTGTGGGTGTAGTGCCGCTTCGTGTTCAGAAGACCACCGAAGGCGTTCTTCATCGCGCCGGTGGTGGTGGTGTAGATGTGGCACTTCACCGTGGGCAGGTGAACGATGTTCTTGCCGAAGAAGTAGTCCGGAACCTGAATGCCCTCGGGGAAGATGTTTTGCAGGACGTGCATCTTCGCCTTGGGTCGGTAGTCGACCCACTTCATGTCCGTGTCTCGGAAGTTGTACAGGACCGGAATGTCGTACTTCTTGAACAGCGGGACGTAGTTGTTCAGGTCTTCACCCTTGAATGCGTTCGTCACCACGGTCTTGTTCTGAACGCAGGTCTGGTCGGCGAACCCGGCGTTCTTGAGCGCCAGGACGGTGCCCTCCATCTGCCACGGCGTCGTGTTGGCCCCCGGGAAGGGGTAGTGCCAGGAGATGTTGTCCTTGAGGATCGTGGTCGCGTTCGGATCCAGTGCCGCCTTCATGCCCGCGAGGTCGCAGAGGCGTTCGATGTCCTGCAGGATCGTTTCCGGTTTGACCTTGATGACGCTGACTTTGGCTTTGGACATGACGGCCTTCTTTTAGTGGCGGTCCTCGAAAAAGGGAAATGGGGGAGACGACGAAGGGCCCCGAGCGTTCAACGCCGGGGCCCCGTGATTCTCGAGCAATGCTGCCGAGCAAGATTGTCGCGAGCTCTAGTGGCCCTGGCCTGTTCAACCCAGGCGATCGAAGGGAGCGCTCCCGGAGTACTCCTGAGCGTCCTCCAGCTCGTCGGCGATGCGAAGCAGCTGGTTGTATTTCGCGATGCGATCGGTCCGGCTGAGGCTTCCGGTCTTAATCTGACCCGCGTTGGTCGCCACAGCAAGGTCCGCGATGAACGCGTCTTCGGTCTCACCCGAACGGTGCGAGATGACCGAGGTGTATCCGGCATTGCCAGCGAGACGGATGGTGTCGAGGGTCTCGGTGAGGGAGCCGATCTGGTTTAGCTTGATGAGGATCGAGTTGGCGACGCCCTTCTCGATACCCGTGGCGAGGCGCTCCTTGTTGGTGACGAACAGGTCGTCGCCGACGAGCTGCACCTTGTTGCCGATCTTGTCGGTCAGGAGCTTCCAGCCGTCCCAGTCGTTCTCGTCGAGACCATCCTCGATGCTGACGATCGGGTACTTCGAGCAGAACTCGGCGTAGACGTCGACGAGCTCGGCGCTCGTGAGCTGCTTCTTGTCGAAGGTGTACTTGCCGCCTTCAAAGAACTCGCTGGATGCGCAGTCGAGAGCGAGGCCGACCTGCTTGCCGGGCTCGTACCCTGCGGCCTCGATGGCCCCGAGAATGCGCTTGAGGGCTTCCTCGTTGGTGTCGAGGCGCGGCGCGAAGCCACCCTCGTCGCCCACGGCGGTGGTGAGACCATCCTTGGCCAGGCTCTTCTTCAGAGCGTGGAACACTTCGGCACCGGCGCGCAGCGCCTCGGAGAAGGTGGGCAGACCGTGCGGGACGATCATGAACTCCTGGATCTCCATGCCGTTGTCTGCGTGGGAGCCGCCATTGACGATGTTCATCAGAGGCGTGGGCAGCACGCGAGCCTGAACACCACCCAGGTAGCGCCACAGGGGCAGATCGACCTCGTCGGCAGCGGCACGAGCCACGGCCATGGAGACGGCGAGGATCGCGTTGGCTCCCATCTTCCCCTTGTTCGGGGTGCCGTCGATTTCGAGCAAGCGCGCGTCCACGGCGGGTTGGTCGAGCGCCGACAACCCGAGGATGGCCGGGCCGAGCTTCTCATTGACGTTTTCGACGGCCTTCTGCACGCCCTTGCCGAGGTAGCGACCCTTGTCGCCATCGCGCAGCTCGACGGCTTCGTACTCGCCCGTCGAGGCGCCGCTCGGGACGGCGGCTCGTCCGTAACCGCTGTCCGTCAGGACTTCGGCTTCAACCGTGGGGTTTCCGCGGGAGTCGAGAATCTCCCGCGCGCTGACTTGAACGATCTCCGACATGAGGCGGGCTCGTATCATGAAATGTGGGCCGGTGCGAGATGGGATCGGCGGGTCTTCGGGTGTGTCGCAGGATTGGTTTTTCGGCCCCGTTGCGCCTGTTCAGTGGGCACGTAGCGGATCCAGGCCGAGCGCGACTCTGATTCGCGACTCTGATTCGCGGGGCGGGCTCGAGCTCCTTCGAGGCCTGGGGCCTCCGACGGTTGGAAACTCAGGGAGAAGAGTGCGCGGGCAGGTGTGGTCGCAGTCGCTCGGCTGGGCCCGGACTCAACTCTTCCAGGCAGCGCGGGCCCGTGCGCGCGAGAGCGTCACGGAGGATCTGGAGATCGCCCGCGCGGTAGCGCGCCTTTTCCTCGAGCATCGCGGCGGCCCCAGAAAATACGGCCACGGCGACTTCCTCTAGGGCTCTGAGTTCGTCTTCGGTAACGAGGCCGGGCTCGATGCCCTCCCGGAAGGCGGCGAGGGCTTTCGGATAGAGGGTCAAGAGGAGTTCGACCCATCGCACCTGCTCGCGCGGAAACGCAGCATCGTCCGAAGCGGAAGGTGCGTAGAGCGCCAGAAACTGCGGCACGATTTGCGCGAGTGCCGTCGCCGCCACCACTCGCGATTTCGGATCTCCACTTTCGACCGCGGTCAGATTCTTCTCGGACACCAGGTGGGCAAACAACCGTCCGGAGTTCGGGCTCCCCTCGCGTGGCAAGAACAGCCGGTTCTTCCTAGCCAGCCGGCTGAGAGCTCGTCCCGCGGCGGCGTAGTCCTCACTCGTCCACTGCGCGGTTGGGTCAGGAACCCCCGAGGCGGCGTAGACAGGTGGCTCGAACGACTTGTCGGGCGACGCGAAAACGTCGGCTTCGGGTGTTTCGCTCGACGGGGTCGCGTTCGGCGTTGCGGAATTGGCCTCATGGACCGGCGCCTCACCGGGCGCGGTAGGTGTCGGAGCCACTTGGGCGGGCGCCGACTCGCGGGCAGAGACCGGACGCGGCTTCGAGCCACCACAACTGATTGCAGCGCAGCCGAGAGCCGCACCGAGCCATCGAACCCCTCGTCGCATGAGGACGGGACGCCTACCACGAAGCGTGTGTCAGAAGTAGATCGCCGACAGAAGCTGGGCGGAATGGCCCTCCGGCTGTGCTTTGGCTTCGGCGACCAGGCTGAAGTTCTTTCGATACTGGTGCCGGACGAATGCCTGCGCGTTCCACGTCAAGACCGGCGCTTGAAGGGGCAGGTACTCGGCGTTTCCGAGGAGAGTGAAGGTCCAGTCATCGCGGGGTGCGAGGCGCAGACCCGCGTGAGGCCCAATGCCGAACCGCAAGGGGAGATCGAACAACCCGCCATCGATTGGTGAAAGCCCGAGGAGGCGATTGTTCACGGTGACGAACGCAACCAGGCTGTCACCGAGCCCCATTGCAGCGCCGCCGCCGACTTCCGCGAGCCCGGCAAGGCAATCCTCGCAACCGGCATCGCGAATGCGATGACCTCCAACTCGGAAGTTCCAGGCCAACGACGACGCGAATCGGTCGAATGGCGCCAGCGAGTGAATGCTGACCAAAGAAAAATCTTCGACCGAAACAGTGGCCTCGTCGTAGTGATAGCGGAGCTCCGTATCGAAGAAGGTGAGCTCGAGCTCAGACGGATACCCTCGCCGGGGATCGGTGAGGTCGTGGAGCGCGAGGCGAAACCCGAGGTCGTGGTAGGGGCCGCGACCGGGCGACCAACCGGGGCCGAGGGAGAAGCGCCGGGAGTCGTGACCGCTGGCGGGATGCCCGTCGAGCGGTGGGACTTCGGAGGGTGTGCTCACGCGTCCCGTACGGGCCCGGCGCGAGAGCAGCCGTTGCTTGATGCGTGAGCCCTCGGACTCGAGATCGAGCAGCTCGCGGGCGTGACGAAAATCGACGAGGTCGAGGGCGACGTCGAGAACGCGAACCTGCGCTTCCGGATCCAGCTCGGGCGGCACAGGCGTGGATGGGTCTTCGGCGAGACGAGCGACGAGATCCAGTTCCTCGGCGCTGAGCCCACTAGCTCGGTAGCGAAATTGGCTGCGGACCGAGGGGCGGTAGGTGATTTCGCCCACGAGATCCGGGCTCTTGAACAGCGCCTTTAGCGTGTCGACGGGCAAGACCGGCCAGCCTATCTGATCGATGAGGTTCAGCTGCGGGCGAGCAACCTCGAGGATGCCGAGCATGTGATACGAGCAGTTCTCGCTGAGATAGTAGTAGCTGAAGTAGGTCGAGCCGAGCTCCCACATGTGCGAGACGGCCATGTCGACCTCGGCCTGACTGAGCTTCAGATCGAACTCCCACAGGTCGCGGGCCTCGTAGTCGTTGTATTCGCGGACCTTGTAGTAGTAGGGGCGCTTGCTGAACTCACCGGCGAATAGTCCGGTGAGGCCCTTGAGCGCGTAAACGAGCGAATTGTCCGTATCGACCGTGGCCGAATAATCGACTCCGTAGTCGAGCAACTCCTGTCGCTCGGTTTCCCCCGGCCGGAGGCTCTTGTTCAAGCGCAAGAAGCTGTGCCCGAACGCTGAGGCGGGAGTGTTCAAGTAGTAGCTCGAGAAAATCAGCGTGATCGACTCCGCTCGCATGCGAGAGCGAAAGTCGTCGAGGTGCGGACAGGGGCGCTTGGGCAGCCGTGTGAAATCGAAGTGCAGTTTTGCGTTGAGCCAGGCGAGACGGGCCGGGAACCGACAATACGGGTGTTGAAGCTGCGGATCTTTCGGTGCCGGTCCGAAGAGGGCTCGCAGCGTCGCCTCGAGTTCGGCTGCAGGATTCGTCTTTCCGTCGGCGGCGTTGAAGAAGGGCGCGCCGTCCGCCTCGCTCTCCACGCCGAAGACGCCCGGGCGGTAGTGCAAGAGGCGCCACCACATCGCCTCCTCCGCCAGGCCGAGCTTTCGAGCGCGCTGCACCAGGGACTCGAGATATCGTGCCGTGTCCGGGGAGAGATCGGGGCTCCGGGGCCCCGCCAACGGCTGGGCTGGCTGCTGCTCGGAGCGGGTCTTTCTAGCGGGCCGGTGTGCCTGGGCTGTGTGGGGCGCAGCCAGGACGATCACCGAGGCGATCCATCGGGCGCGGGTGATGCGCCAGAACCAAGCCAGAGCGCGTACTGAAGAGTGGAACGAAAGCAGCGGAGATTCCCCCTCGGGTCGCCACTCGGTAGCACGGCTCCGCCCGCGTGAGCAGACCACAAAAGCCCGAAGGGAACCGAGCAATCAGTTCCCTTCGATGCTGTGTGGGTGCCTTTTCGGGACGGGACGCGAGTCCCGCCCCGAAGGAACTTCACCGGGTCGAGTTCAGCCGAGGCTCTGGCACTGGAGAGTGGAGTCGGAGGACAGCACACCGACGACGTTGTCGCTCACCTGCACATCGGAGACCGACGAGTCGGGAAAGATCGTGTCGAAGTTGCTCTGCAACCTGCGACCCACGGCAGCCGAGTCCTGGCAACCTGCGAGCTGGGCGAGGCTCTCGATGGTCTCGCCCTGGCCACGGGAAATGTCCTTTGCGAGGGCGACGCGATTCGTTTGCACGAACGCCTTGGCACTCTCGGTACCTCCCTCGGCGTCGTCGCAGTTCGACGTTCCGGACGTGATGCCGAACGTTTGGTTGCCGGACGTTCCGTTCGTCGTTGCTGCGAGAATTTGCGTGATCTTCGAGCCAGGGTCGAAGAGCACGGAGCCGAGGCCGCAGCCCGCGGGGCCGTACGACGCGTGGACGCGCGCTTCGCTGGACACCTTCGTGGCGGCTTCGTCGACGTTCGAGCCCGCCGCTTCGACATCCTCCTCCACTGTCGTGCTTTCCTCTTCTTCAGCCATCGCAGGCGTGCTGAGCAGCGCAGCCGCCGCAAGCGAGATCAAAAATCGCTTTGCCATTCGAACCCTCTAACCCTCTAATCGTAATTGTTACGGTTTGGGTCGAAGTTGGAGCTTCGACCGTACGACCCTGGAGTGCAGAAGGTCGTTAGTCAATAGGGACTCACGGCTGTGGCAACACATCGGTTCCTGGTGAGCCCTGCCGGCCTGCTGGCCTGCTGGCCAATGCGGGGGCGGGGAAGCCCTCCCCTTCCGAGCTGGCGCTTGGACGCGGGTCGGAGTCTGCCCATTTTCGGTCAGGGCGTCCGGCGTCTCGTGTCAGGCCCACGAGCCCGCTGCGACGAACGCCATGCTCGTACGAATCCCGGGACTGGAATGAAGGGGCTGGAACAGCGACCCAGGTGCGTGCCGCACCTCACCCGAGCTCGGTCCGCCCCGGGCCCGTACCGCCGGCGCGATCAGTCGGCTTCACTCGGGCCGGGGCTCGTCGCTTCTTCGGGTCCGCTCTCGGACGGAGGCGCGGTCTCGTCCGCCCGAGTCGTTGCCTCGGAACCCTTGCCAGCGTCGGTCTCCGCGGCGTGAGCTTCGGCCTTCTTGCGCTGTCGCTCTGCGCGGATTTCGGCGTCGCGCAGATCGTATGCCACCACGATTTTTTGGACGAGCGGGTGTCGCACGACATCCACGTCCGAGAATTCGCAGAAGGCGATGCCGTCGACGCCGTGCAAGAGCTCCCACGCTTCCCGGAGTCCGCTCTTGTGGCCGCGGGGCAGGTCGGTCTGCGTCACGTCGCCCGTCACCACGGCCTTCGACGAGTAGCCGAGCCGGGTGAGGAACATCTTCATTTGGTCGCAGGTGGCGTTCTGGGCTTCATCCAGGATCACGAAGGAATCGTTCAGGGTGCGTCCGCGCATGAACGCGAGCGGAGCCACCTCGATTTGCTCACGCGCTCGGAGTTGCTGGATGCGCTCGTAGTCCAGCATGTCGTGGAGCGCGTCGTAGAGGGGGCGCAGGTACGGGTTCACTTTCTCGGCCAAGTCACCCGGCAAGAAGCCCAGGCGTTCACCCGCCTCGACCGCCGGACGGGTCAGGATGATGCGCTTCACCTGCTTCTTCGTCAGCGCGGCGGCGGCCATCGCCATGGCGAGGTACGTCTTGCCGGTGCCGGCCGGGCCGATGCCGAACGTGAGATCGTGCTCGCGGATGGCGCTGATGTAGCTCCGCTGAGCCGACGTCTTCGGTGCGATCGGACGCTTGCGGCCCGTGACGATGACGACCTGGTCGAGCAGCTCGACCAAGGAACGGTGCGGGTTGCGCCGGAGGCCGCGGATGGAGTGGTTCACGTCGGAGATGCCGATGTCGAGGCCACCTGCGACGAGCTGTGCCGCGTCGCTCAAGAAACGCCAGGCGACGGTCGCGTCTTCGTCCTTGCCGGATACGTGGATGGTGTTCCCCCGCACGCTGACCGTGGCGCCGCTGCTCCTGCCGACCTCTTTCAGGGTCGCCGACCCGGGACCGCACAACGACAGGAGGACGTCTTGGTCCTCGATTTCGAGCGTCCTCTGAACCAAAACCTCTCGGGTTTCGGAAGCCGCGGGCTGGGAGAGCTCGTTCGGCGGTTCGATCTCGGTGGTGGAAACTTGGATACCGGGTTCGGTCGAAGGCCGATCGGCTGCGGGACGGTGCGGCTGGGTAATGGTCCGGGTCTCCTTTTGCTTCGAGAAGCATAGACCCGAGACAGGTGGGTGGCACGGGGCGGCGCCGCACCCCCCCGACCTGCCGTTTTCTTGGCCATTCGGGCCGACCTCCGTATCCGTCGGGCATGAGCTTCAGCCGATGGATCGGGATCGGAGCAGCTCTCGGAATCATCGCCGCTCTCGTGCCCGTCGTGCGAGGCAGCGTCGATTTGGAGAGTCCGCTCCGGAGGAACGCCGCTGCCGAGCAGGACGAGGGTCCGAATCTCGACGGACTCGACCTCACCCGTCTGAACCTGCGACCGCGCCGGGTGGTGACCCCGCTCTCCGACGGACGGACTGCCGAGCTCACCCTCGATCCGACGCTGCAGCGAGCGGCGATCGCGACCATGAAGCGATACCGCGTTCCCGAGGCGGGCGTCGTGGCGATCGAAACGAAGACCGGAAACGTGCTGGCGTATGCGAGCTACGTGAACGATGGCAAGCCCTTCGACGTGAACGCTCGCGCCGAAGCTCCGGCGGCGAGCGTCTTCAAGGTGGTGACGGGGGCGGCCCTCGTGGAAAAGGCCGGGCTCGATCACTCCACCGAGCAGTGTTACCACGGAGGACGCAGCCGAATTGATGCCTCCGAGCTGAAAGAAGACCCGGCGCACGACAAATGGTGTGCGACGTTGGCGATCGCCATCGGGCGCAGCTTGAACGTGGTCATCGCGCGGCTCGCCCAAAAGCATCTTACCCCGGAGGATCTCACGGAGATGGGCGGAGCCCTTGGTTTCGGTGCTCCGGTGCCCTTCGCCGTACCCAACGAGGCGCCCAAGATCGACATCCCAAACGATCCGGTCGAATTCGCTCGCACCTCGGCGGGCTTCTGGAACACGAGCCTCTCTCCGTTGGCGGGTGCGGTGCTGGCTCAAACGGTGGCCAATGGTGGAGTCGCTCTCCGGCCACGGATCGTGCGCTCGATCCAGCGAGGGAAAGACGTGCTCTGGGAGAGCGATGGCGAACCGATGGTGCTGCGTCGTGCGATCAAGAAGAGCACCGCCGACGAGGTCGCCAAGATGATGGAGCAAACCGTGGCGAACGGCTCTGCCTACAAGACGTTCCACGACGCGAAGGGGCGAGCGTTCCTGCCGAACATCACTGTGGCAGGGAAGACCGGGACCCTGACCCGCCACAAGGAGAACCGCCATTACACTTGGTTGGTCGCCTTCGCTCCCGCCGAGGATCCAGAAATCGCGGTGAGCGCGCTCGTCGTCAACACACCCCTTTGGCACATCAAAGCGCCCCACCTCGCGCGCGAGGTGCTGCGCGCCTACTTCGCGAAGAAGGGCGCACCGGGCGTGTCGGCGCCGTGACGCTGCCCCCTGACGATGCTCCGCTACGCA
>JBNKGC010000221.1:0-9238 GCA_050289625.1 Polyangiaceae bacterium
TGACTCGCACGCAAAGCACTCGCTCCGCCTTCCCCGACGGGAGCACGTCACACCCCATGGAGTAATTCGCGTCTGGTGGCGCGGGCTTCGTCGCTATGGGAGGCGGCGCCGGAATCTCGTCCCGATCGCAGGCGGCCGCGATGCAGAGACAGATGCCCGCGAGGACTGGCCCAAAGAATAGCCGCCGAATCATGACGGTTACTCCGCCTGCTTTGGCAAATCTGACTTCGGGCGAAAGCTACACAAAGTGTTGCCCGGGTTCCTCAAGCACACTTCTGTAGCGATCGAATCGGGTGAATAGCTCTCGATGGGATATCGGTTGTTGACCAGCACGTAAGGTGTCTGCTGCACGAAAGCCGCAGCGCTCTCCTCGAAACTATTGTTCATCAACGTGGTTCCCTGGTCTCCGTTCGCGCACTGCACGACGCTCTCGAGCTGCGCCTCGTCCTCGTGGGCGACACATTCAGTCCACCTGTCCCTGTCTTGCTTGGCGCGGCAAGTCATGAAGTGAAGCAGGTCTTGGGGACTCCAGTCGTTCTCCTGCATGCACAGCTGGCGCTTGACGTCGCGAGCGACCTCGCCACCGCGGAGCGGGCTCCATGCCCCCTTCTGCTTCTTCCCCACCTGGCGAATGACGACCTCGAAGCCAGAACCCGCGCGGTTCGTATGCTCGACGATCTCTTCGAGAGCCTTCACAGCTCGAGCACTGAACTCCCCCCCTTCGTCCAGAAAGACAGTCACGGAATTTTTTCGCTCGGGACGACAAGGCAAGCGGTGAAGGCAGTCGTCGTCGGCGCAATCGACGCGCCCATCGCCGTCATTGTCGTCGCCGTCGCCGCATACTTCGGCCCTCGGATCCCAGTTCGTCCCAGATGGCAGAACGTAGTGACCGGAACCACGCTGAAGAAGCGAGTCTCCCAAGAGGGTCATCGCTTCTCGGTCGGCCGCAAGCGATGGAGCGATCACGGCCGCCGGCAAGTATCGAAGCCCTTGGGTCAGTCGCCTTCCCTCCGGGGCGCTGAAGTCCACCCTCTTGATGCGAGCACCCGGGATCGCTGCCCTCACCACGCCTTCGAGCGCCTCCGGCGAGCATCCTTCCAAGCGACATCGCGCGTCGCTGATGATCGTGACCTGTACGGGACGAGGCGCCGGAACTTTCGAACACGCCTCCTTCCCCCGGTCGCCGAGAGCGTCACAGATCGCACGCGTCATGGCTAAGGAATGCCGCGGTCCCTTGTACTCTGTACCGGCGATCCGAAGTGTCGGGCTCGAGGTGATTCCTTGCTTTGCGTTCGCCTCGAAAGACCTACGAGCTAGATCGTGTCCTTGCTTTCCCTCCGCGCAATCCCGCAGTCCATCCACGGGGATCCCACTGGACTCAGCACACTGCGTCCATCCGGACGGGACCTCCTCGAATCTCGAGGCAAGGCAATCCAGGAACTTCCGCCGCTTGGACTCCTCTCCGGAGAGTTCTTGAACGCAGAGTCCGAGCTTGTCCCCGGTCAACTCGGCGTCACCACGAATACTGAATAAACTACCTTCTCTCTCTTGGCCTAAATAAGAAACCCGCAAGGTCGCATGTTCACCCAGCGGCTTCAGAGCCCTCAGAGTGGTTTTCAGCACCGGATTCGCGAATGGACACTTCGACATCATCGAGAGTTCCACTGCGACAGGCTCCGCGGAGGCCTTTTCCTCACACGAGGTGAGGCCCGAGCTGCAGCCCAGAGCCGACAGCGCCCAGAACAAATACCCGACGATCGCCCGAGACTTCATGGGCGGTCCCCCTAACACGACTGCTGCTACATCGATAGCGCCAGCGAGTCGAGCACGGAGGCACACCGGGACCCCGTCCCCCCACCCCGGTCTCGTCCGGGGAGATCTACGATGCCGAATTGACGACGGTCGTCGGCAGCGGTTCGGATGTCACTTCTGAAGAGCCCGGACGATCTCGCGATCGAGAATTGGGAAAGCCAACCCCTCGCCTCAATCCTCGAACTCGGAAACGAACTCGACGAATTTGCCGCGCGCCGTGCGTTCGATGCCTTCCACGTAGCGGATTGAAAGCGGTAGAGGTGCGGTCACCGCTTCCGTCACCACGCGCCGCACCAGGGCTTCTTCGTCCGGAGCGAGCGGGCGCTTCGTGACGAGGCGGACCTCGAGCGAATGATCCCGCCGCTGCGCGAGCTGCCACTGCGACAGCGCTTCGAGCGCGACCATCTCCGAGAGCTCGAAAAAGGGCCACACCGTTCGACCATCGGGAAGACGCACCATGGCGCGCTCGCGCCCGACGATGCGCCGAAGCACGGGGAGGCCGCGTCCCTCGGCTTCGTCCGGCTCACCTGCGACGGCATAGTCCCCCACTTCGTAGCGCACGAGTGGTCGGAGCGCGTCTTGGAGCGTGGTGATGACCACGCGCCCCACCGCCCCCGGAGGACACGGGTTGTCCGCCTCGTCGAGAATTTCGACGAGCACGCTCTCCGCCTGCACCAAGTACTGGTCGCCGCGAGGCGCCTGGAAGGCGATCGCCCCGACCTCGCTCGCGCTGTAGGTCGCAACCAAGCGAGCTCCCCAGACCGCGCGGGTGAGCTCGCGGAGCTGATCGGATACGGGTTCGGAGGAAACGATGACGTCGCGAAGGCCCGGGAGACGCGTGCCCCGCTCCTGCGCGAGCTTGAGCAAAGCCTGCAGGTTGGACGGGTAGGTCGATAGGTACGCCGGCCGCTTGTGTTCGAGCCAGGCGAGCTGATCGGCGACGTCCGCCCGCAGGTTCAAGCGAAAGCTGGGCCCCGTGCCATAGGGATGCGCCCACGGTGCGGTGGTGACTCCCTCGGGCGGATCGGCCACTCCGGGAGGGGTTGGATCGCTGATGAACGCGGTCGAAAGCTCGTAGTCGTGCTCGTGCCACTCGTGCCACCGCATGCGCACAGCCTGCATCAAGCGACCAAACGCGCGCGTCGTGTGGGTCGTGATGGGGCGCCCCGTGGAGCCCGACGTCGTGATCGCGGCGACGGGTTCGAAGCCGGGGGGCACGCGCTCCACACGCAGGCGAGCTCCCTGCTCCCGAATATCCGCCCGGGTCATCGTCGGAATCTGGCGAAACACCTCCCACGGAAGATCGCGCCCGAGTCGCGCGGCGTTCACCAACCGATCCCGATAGAAAGGGACGGCGCGGTGTGCGTAGCGCAAAAACTGCCCGAGATGCTCTCGCTGGTCCTCCCGAAGAGCTTCGGGCGACAGGGCTTCCGTCTCCGCCAAGAGATTTTGCAGCTCGCGAGGCGCGCTAGGTGATTCGTTCAGCATCGCATTGGCGATGCGGGTGATCCAGGACGCCACGGCGGCGACCCTAGCGCCCTCGAGACAGATGAGCGAATTCGAACCCGCGACCATTGCCCCTTGCAACCGCTGGGCCGGATCTGCCTGCGCCCACCGCCCCGACCCGCGCCGTCAGCAAACTGGCACCGCGTCGATCCAAGGCTTCCGAAGAGCCCAACGACCTGATACCGTCCCGCAACTTTTGACTATTGCCGCCCGCGAGAGCGGAGCCCATTCGGAGTTCACTGCATGAAACGAACGCGTACTGCCCTCACCCTCCTCGGCGCGAGCCTCAGTGCCACACTGGTCCTTTCCGCCTGCGGCTCCAACGGAGCCGGCCCTGCCGGCTCGGACGATGCGAACATGGCCGGCGCTTCTGGCACGGGTGGCTCGACCAACACGGGTGGCACCACCAGCATGGCCGGTGCTGCCGGTTCTTCCGGCGATTCGGAGAGCTGCGAGCCGGCTGCCACAGAATGCGCCACCGACCGCGCGATGCAGACCTGCCGGAACGACGGCGAAGGTTGGGTCGTCACCGCATGCGAACCGGGAGAGTTCTGCACCGATGGCAAGTGCGCGCTGGGAGGGATCTGCTCCCCCGGACACACCGTCTGCACCGACGCGCAAACGCGCGTTACCTGCCTGCCGGACGGTTCGGGCTATGAAGAAGTCACCTGTCCCGACACCGCTCCGTGCGTCGACGGTCAGTGCGTTGGCCCCGTGTGCACCGTGGGCGACTCGAAGTGCGACGACACCACCTTGAACGTCTACGCGAACCTCTACGGCTACGCGGACAGCGCCACCCTCTGGACCTGCGAGGACGGCACCGCGTGGGTGCGCTCGGCCTGCGGAGCTGGCGAAGCCTGTTCCTTCGACAACGTCCGAGGTGAGGTCGACTTCGCCGAGATCGCGAGATTCTTCGAGGGGGACAACAGCACCGCCCTGCCGGACTTCCCGGAGATCCCCGAGCATCCTCGCGCCTCGTGCAAGGAGCCCGAGTGCTCGATCACGCAGCAGTCCTTCTTCTTCGAGGGTGACTTCGCTTGCGGCAACCCCTCGGACGAGAGCATCTCCGCCACAGACAACTACAGCCAGTGCAAGGGCTTCTTGCCCTTCCAGAACCCCCACTGGGAGACCGCGGCATGCGCCGAGTACGAGACCTGCGATCCGAACCGCCTCCCGGCCATCCCGTGCTCCTCGGAGTGCACCCCGGGTCAGACTGCCTGTTACGGGTCCCGCGGCATTCGAACCTGCCAAGAAGACGGAACCTGGGGCGACGTCGTCGCCTGCTCCAGCACGGGTGACGGCGACTACTGCGGGCAGAGCTACACCGCCAGCAACGTCTACGAGGCCCAGTGTGGCGACAACGTGTGCCTCAATTACTGGTCCAACTACTTCGAGGGCAACCCGAGCGGTGAGTTCGGCACCTGCGACGCGAGCGGACAGATCCGTCTGTGCGGACCGGATGGCCAGCTCGGCGAACCCCAGAGCTGCAGCGAAGGCACTTGCCAGGTCCGGACCACGAGCACCTACGACGGCTATCGTCCGGGACTTTGCGAGACCGAGTGCCAAGACGGGCAGCAGTACTGCATTGGAGGCAATCAGTATCGAACCTGCGTCGGCGGCACCTGGGAAGTGAGCGCTTGCGACGCCGGCATGGCGTGCCAGGGGTCGGGCGATAGTCTCACCTGTGGCTGTGAGGAAGGAGACACCCGCTGCAGCGGTGGCGCGATCCAGACGTGCGGCGCGAATGGCCAGTACGGTCCCAGCGAGGAATGCACTTTCGGTTCCTGCAATAGCAGCAACGGCATCGCCCTGTGCGTCGCTGAGTGCGTCCCCGGGGAGTTCGAGTGCAGATCCAACTCCACAGAGGAGCGCGTCTGCGACGAGAACGGCCGCTGGGCGGCCTATGCCTCCTGCGACGAAGGGACCGAATGCAAGCGCGACAACACGGGCCGGCACCTCGGGTGCGTCGAATGCGTCGGCTCTGGGACGGTCTACTACGGAGTTCCGGACTCCAGGTGCAGCAACGGAGAGCTCCAGACGTGCCAGCCCGACAACACCTGGGGTGAGCCGGTGGCCTGCAGCGCCACACAGGCGTGCAAGCAGTCGAGCAGCAGCGGCTCCAACTACAACGAGAGCCGGTCGGCCGTCTGTCAGGAGCAGCCAGAGCAGCCAGCGGACTGAAGGCCGCAGGGGCTTCTCGAGACGAAGGCCACGTTCCTTTTGGAGCGTGGCCTTCGTCGTTCGAGTCCTTGGGAAGACGAGAATCGGGCGTCCCGAGCGCGAAAGAAGTCGCCCAAACGTGTGAGCGATCGCCGCGGCTCACGTCCGGCGCGGGGGAAGAGGCGAGGTGTGCGCCCTCAGTCGATGTCGGGCGCCTGAGCGAGCCGCGCCTCACCCTCCGGTGAGTGCGCAAACCAGTCCTGTCGGGAGATGTAGAGGACACAGACTTCTCGCACCGGGCCTCCCCCGGGCGCCTTCTCCGGATAACGCTGGACGATGGAGTACCCGAAGCGCTCGAGCAGCCTCAGGGTGCCCGCGTTGTCCGCGTAGACCCGCGGCATGATCGCGTCGAGCTCGAGGTGCTCGAGCAGAAATCGCTGCGCGGCGCGCGCTGCCTCGGTGCCGAAGTAGCCGCCAGCGAATCGCGCGTCCCCAATCACCGTGGTGGGGACGAGCGCCCGGGCCCGGGGATCGATTTGGATCTTCAAGTACCCGATCAGCTGATCCGATTTCTTGTGAAAGACACCCAGTGCGAAGTGCGTCCGGTTGTCGCAGACGCGCGCGAGCCCACGCATGTACTCGGCTCGATCGGCAGCGGGACTCCACACGTGAGCGGTCCGTGCCTCGTCACCCGTCCAGCGGAGGACGTCGTCGTCCGTGACGTCCTCCGGGGTCAGAGTTCGCAGCCAAAGGCGCCGAGTTTCGATGGAAATTGGCTGCCCCGGAGTCCACGACGAGCTTCCCCCTTCCACGGTCCCTCAGCTCCCGCCCACAGCGCCGTAGATGGACTCGATCGCTTCGTCGAGCTTGGACACGTCGGTCCCGCCCGCCTGGGCCATGTCGGGGCGCCCGCCCCCGGAGCCGCCGACCTGCGCGGCGACGGGGCGGATCAGGTCGCCCGCCTTGAAGCGATCGGTGAGCGCCTTCGAAACCGTAGCCACCAGTTGAGCCTTGCCGCCGCTCTCGGAGCCAACCAGGACGATGCTGTCGCCGAGCTTGTCGCGCAGCTGTTCGGCGAGCTCACGCAGGGCGCCCCGATCGGTGACCTCCGTGCGGAGACCGAGCACCTTGACGCCCGACACTTCGCGCGCCTTCTGCAGCATCGAGTCGATGCCGCCGCTGCCGCCTCCTTCGAGGAGCTTCTTCTGTAGGGCTTCGATTTCCTTCTCGAGGCTGCGTTGCTTTTCGACGAGCCGGCCCACTTTCTCGGTGAGCTGATCCGGGCTCGCCTTGGCGGCGCGCGCGGCCTCGGCGATCGTGTTCTGCAGGTCACGCACGTAGGCGATGGAGCCTTCTCCGGTGGTCGCGATCAAACGGCGCACGCCAGCGGCAACGCCTTGCTCACTCACGATCTTGAACAGGCCGATGTCGCCCGTCGCCCGCGCGTGGGTACCGCCGCAGAGCTCGGTGGAAGGACCCATCGTCAGCATGCGCACGACGTCGCCGTACTTCTCTTCGAAGATCATCATCGCGCCGCGCTCGCGAGCTTGCTCCATGGAGAGCACCTCGGTGCGGATGGGAGCGTTCGCAAGCACCTGGCCGTTCACCAGGAGCTCGATCTGCTCGATCTGCTCCGGGCTCAGAGGCTGGTTGTGGGTGAAGTCGAAGCGCAGGCGCTCGGGTCCGACCAGGGAGCCCTTCTGCTGAGCATGGGCGCCCAGCACCTCGCGGAGCGCCCAGTGCAAGAGGTGCGTCGCCGAGTGGTTGCGGCGGGTGCTTTCGCGCCGCTTCTCGTCGACCTCGAGAGTGACTTCATCACCCACGGCGAGCGCGCCGGACTCCACGGTACCCCGGTGCACGAAGACCCCTGCCACGGGCTTCAGGGTGTCGCTCACCGAAGCTGTGCTGTCGCCCGAGGTGATGCGACCCTGATCGCCGATCTGGCCGCCAGATTCGCCATAAAACGGAGTTCGCTCGACGACGATCTCGACCTCGTCGCCCGCCTCGACGCGCTCGACGAGACCGCCGCCCTTCACCAGCGCGACAATCTTCGAGCGATCCGCATCGCGGTCGTACCCCGTGAAGCGCACCTCGCCGCCGGGCACCTTCGCCAAGGCTTCGCGGTACACGCCTTCCACCGCCTGCTCGACGCCCTTGAACTCACTGCGCTTGCGAGCCTCTTCGAGGGCGGCTTCGTAGCCGGCCGTGTCCACTTCGACGCCCCGCTCCCGGCAGATGACCTCCGTCAGATCGACGGGGAATCCGTAGGTGTCGTAGAGCTTGAAGGCATCTCCGCCGTCGAGCACGTTCTTCCCCTCGCTCGCGAGCTCGTCGAAACGTTCTTCGAGCAGGGTGAGACCTCGCTCCACCGTTTGACGGAAGCGCACCTCTTCGGCTTCGGTCACGCTGGCGATGAGATCGGCGCGCTCCCGGAGCTCGGGGTACTGCTCGCCCATCGTGTCGACCACCCGCGCGGCCACCTCGTGAAGGAAGGGCTGCGTGATGCCGAGCCGGTGTCCATGACGCACCGCACGGCGCATCACCCGGCGCAGCACGTACTCGCGCCCGGTGCGGTCCGGCATCACGCCCTCGGCGATGAGAAACGCGGTCGTTCGCGCGTGGTCGGCGATGACCCGCATGCTCACGTCGTCGTCGGCCATCGTGCCGCCGTAGGGCTTCTGGGCGATGCGAGCTGTCTCGTCCACGAGGCCGCGCAGGAGATCGACTTCATAGTTGCTCGTTTTGCCCTGCACCACGCTCGCCAGGCGCTCGAGTCCCGCGCCGGTGTCGATGCTCGGCTTAGGGAGCGGGGCAAGCTTCGCCTGGCCCCCTTCGAGGCTGCGCTCGAACTGCATGAAGACCAGGTTCCAGATCTCCATCCAGCCACTGCCGTCAGGCGCTTGCCCGTCGTGAAACGTTGCCGGATCCGGATTCGGGCCGCTGTAGAAGAAGATTTCGCTGCACGGGCCGCACGGGCCGGTGTCGCCCATCTGCCAGAAGTTGTCGTCCATCCCGAGGGCGAGGATGCGGTCGTCACCGAAGCCGCTCACCTTCTTCCAGAGGTCACGCGCGGTCTCGTCCATCGCCACGTCGTCTCCTCCCTTGAAGTAGGTGAAGACCATGCGCTCCGTCGGGAGCCCGAGATCCTTGGTGAGGAAATCCCACGCGTAGACGATGGCTTCTTCCTTGAAGTAGTCGCCGAAGCTGAAGTTCCCCAGCATCTCGAAGAACGTCTGGTGCCGCGGCGACGGCCCAACCTCCTCGAGGTCGTTGTGCTTGCCGCTGATGCGGATGCACTTTTGGCTCGAGGTGGCGCGCGAATAGGGGCGCGTCTCTTTGCCTGTGAACACATCCTTGAAAGGCACCATCCCGGCGTTGTTGAACATCAACGTCGGGTCGTTCTGAGGCAGCACGGAGGCGCTCTTCACGACCTCGTGGCCGTTTCGACGGAAGAAGTCCAAAAACGCTTGGCGGATCTCGGAAGTGGTCTTGTCCATGGTGAATTCGGCTCGGTCACCGAGCAGGGGCTCGGGGCGGTGCTGCTCGGTCATTGCTGCCCGGTCGGAAGCCCCAGGCCGAGCTCCGGAGAGGCGTCTTTGGGCAAGGCCGTGGGCGTTCGACGAGCGCGGTGGCTCATTTAGCACCTTTCGGCCGTCCATGCGCATCCAGCTGGTTTTAGGGGGGCGGACCCGCCCCCCTCGTCGGCCGAAGTGAATTCGGCCTCCTCACCCCACGGTCCCGCTGCGCTCCGGCGCCTCCC
>JBNKGC010000222.1:0-9223 GCA_050289625.1 Polyangiaceae bacterium
GCACGGGTCGAACCGGGGCAAACGAGTGGGTGGGATGAGCGGAACCACGAGGCGAGTTGGCTTCGAGCCGTCGGGGCAGCAGCTCATCCCGAGCTCCTACGACCGACTGGGTCAAGGCACCGCACCCGCACGCGGGGACTCGAGGCAGTTCCATCCTGCCGCTCCCCACGAGCCCCGTGAGAGTCAACCACCGATGGAACGAGGAACGGTCCGCCCGTGAACACGACGCCAGGAACCGCAAACCACGACGTGCGCCTCGAGGTGCGTGTGCTCGGAGAAGCCGCAGGCTCCACTCTCGCCGACGATGTACGGAGAGGCCTGATGCGCCGCCCGAAGAGCCTCCCTCCCAAGTACTTCTACGACGACCGCGGGTCGAAACTGTTCGATCGCATTTGCGACACCGAGGAGTACTACCAAACGCGCACCGAGCTCGCGCTGCTCGAATCCATCTCCTCGGACTTGATCGGTAGCTTCGAACCGACCGACATCGTGGAGCTCGGCAGTGGTGCTGCCCGAAAGACGCGAGCCCTGCTCGACGCCGCGGAGCGCAGCAAGGTGCGTTGCCGGTACGTGCCCTTCGACGTCAGCGAGTCGATGCTGCGCTCGAGTGCAGCGGGGCTCATCGAACGCTACCCGTGGCTCGAGGTCTGCGGCGTCGTGGGTGACTTCGAGCGACACCTCGATCGCATCCCGTCGGGGGCCCGCCGTCTGTTCGTTTTCTTGGGCGGCACCATCGGCAACTTCGATGACGAGCAAGTTCAGGTTTTCCTCGAGGCGGTCTCCCGGACGATGACGTCTCGCGACCGTTTCCTTCTGGGAACGGACCTGGTCAAGGACCCGAGCGTCCTCAACTCCGCCTACAACGACGCCGCGGGCGTGACGGCGGCCTTCAACAAGAACGTCCTCGCCGTGATCAACCGCGAGCTCGGCGCCCGCTTCGAGCTCGACCAGTTCCGGCACGTTGCCTTCTTCAACGAGAACCGAAGCCAAATCGAGATGCACCTCGAGTCGAAGCAACACCAGTCGGTTCCGGTGCCGGCTCTGGGTAACGAGGTGATTCTCGAGCGCGGGGAGCGCATCCTGACCGAGATCAGTCGCAAGTTCACGCGGGAGAGCGTCCGCGAACTGCTCGCCACCGCGGGCCTCACGCTCGAGACGTGGCATGAACCCGAAAATCGATACTTCGGCCTGTCCGTGAGTCGGAAGGGCGGAGGTTGTCAGGTAACAGCTGCGTGACAAGACTCCGACACCGGCGCAACGTCAGCAGTAACAGGGCTTGCCTCCCCCTTGGGGGCTGGGGAACAATGCGCCCCACTTCGACCCATTGGAGCTTTCGATGCGCTCGTCTCGCAAATCATTGTTGATTCTCTCTCTCGGCATCGGCGTCGCCGCAGCCAGCTGTACTCTGATCACCGACGTGGATCGCACCAAGATCCCTGGACCTTCGACCGGGGGGACGGGGGGCTCTGGAATGGCCGGCGAGACGGGCATGGGCGGAGATGGCCCCGGAGCCGGTGGTACCGCGATGGGCGGCCTGGGTGGCCTCGGCGGCACGGGCGGTACCGGTGGAACCGGCGGCCTCGGCGGTCTGGGCGGCCTCGGGGGCGGTGGCGCCGGCGGCGCGAACTGATCGACGGCGGCGGCCTCAGCGTGACGCGAGCCTCCTCCGTTTCAGTGAGGGGCCGTTCTCGTTGTGCGCCGTCATCGAACAACGCACGTTCGCCCCGGCAGCGCTCGCGGGACCTACGACACGAACCACCGGCGTGCGGGCGAGTCAACGCTTGCGCCGCGCGACCTGCGCGCGGCGCAAATCACCCGACAGTCGAGCGCCCGGGTACTCGCTCCCCAGGGATCAGGCGCGGCTCGCCCAGCGACGACGAGTCAGATAGCCGAGGCCGAGCGCTGCAAGACCAGCCAAGAGTCCAGCCGTGCCGTCGAGGGGTGAACGCGGCTCCATGCGGGCGCCGCAGCCGTAGCGTACTTCGTTGCTGCAAACGTCGCCCTCGTCATTCGTGGTGTCCGGTTCGCTCGGGTTGCGCGAGACGCGAAGCTCCTGAATGTCGCCGAGGCCGTCGCCGTCCGAGTCGATCTCCGGCATGGTGTTTTCAATCGCCTGGAGCGCCTGAGGGATCCTTTCGGGTGTCCGACCGAAAACGCCCTGATCAGCCATCGCGCGTACGAACCCTGTGTTCCTGAGATTGCCGGGTCCTCCTCCGTTGTCTTTGTGACAGATGATGCACTGAGGCGTGCACTCCATGCCCAGGGAATCGCGAATGACGGCGGGGTAATCAGACGACGCGTGGACAGTCCCAACCCATGCAAAGACCCCAACCCCGAGCGCAAGCGCAACGAAGCTCGATCCCGGCGCGAAAAGGCGCTTCGAACGTCGTTCACCCGCAAGAGAAGAGTTCCGGGTGCTTCGAATACTGCGGTCTACGTGATTGCTAGCTGCTGTCTTCATCGTCGGACCTCAGAGGTAGAAGTGGAGCTGGCCCAAAATGGTGAACGGTTCCTCCTGCCGCCAGATGAAGTCGGTGCGGAACTCGAACTGGCGATAGAAGAACCAATCGAGGGTACCCCAAGCGCCGTACTTCGGCTCGCCCTGGCCCGGGCCCTGGTCTGGAGCATCCTCGGCAATCGAAAGGCCCTCGTCGAGCACCTCGCCCGTCGCCAAGAAGTGGAGACCTTGGACCAGCTCGTAGTCGGCCTGGAGGAAACCCACGTAACCTGCATCCGCGTTGGTGCGGAAGAGCATGTCGAACTCGAAGAGCACGGCGAGCGGCTCCCACGGAGACCAGCGTGACATAACGCCGTGCGCCTGACGGAGGACGTCTTCTTCTTCGGTGACGGGGTCTACCTTGGCGAAGGTCGCTTTGCTGGACAGACCTGCGGCCAGGTTGGTTCCCGCAAAACCTTCGATGTAGAGGGAATAGCCGCGTTCGCGAAACTCGTCGGGATTGATCTGGTAGTTGCCGAGGATTGCCATGATCTCGGCGCGCATGCTGTTCCCTACGTAGGAAACGGCGATGCCCGCCTGCTGGTCCGATTCCCGATCGGTCCGGGTGGCTTCCCGAACCCACATCGTGTGCTCCGGGATCCGGACACCGAATGGCAGATTGACGCGACCCGCCCGAACCAAATACTCGGTGCCCACGTCCACCCCGATCCAGTGGGTGCGTGAGATCAGGTTGAGCTCGTCGCCTTGCTCGGTGGTGATCTGAGCGGCGCGTGCGTGAGGCGATCCCTCACGAACCTTCGACACGCCGATCGAGCCTGCCGCACGCACCGAGCCGAACTTCAGCTGCCCGTAGAGGTCCGCCTGCATCACGGGGACGAAGGTGTACTTGTCTCCCTCGCTACCCGGACGAAGGATCTGCAAGTTGCGGAAGGCACCGCTCACCAAGAGCCACTCGGGAGGATCCCAAAGGCCCCACAGCACTCCCGCTCCTGGAGTGGCGTCCGCGGGCTCGGCGGATTCCGCCGGAGCCTCTTCAGCTTCGGCGGGCTTCTCCTCCGTCTCGCTCACCTCGAAATCCTCGTCAAAATCGCCGAAGCCGTCGAACGACTCTCCGCCTTCGGATCCCGAGCTTGCAGCTGCGGTGTCAGTCGACGGCTCGTAGTGCATGCGGAGGATGAGGTCACCCGTGACCCGCCCGTAGGGGGCCAAAAGCTCCCCACCGCTCGGATCCGCATGACACGTTCCACAGGCTGTGTAGCCGTGGCGAATCATCCACGCATAAGCGAACGCATCGCTCGACCACGACAACGTGGCAAAGACAACGATGAGTCCAAACCAGATCCCCGGAAGTCGCCCGAAGGCGGCCGGGGTACGACGACCCTTGGAAAGCGGGTCGGAAGCGCCACCCATGGGGCCGAGCATGCGGCGACGCCTCTCAAAGGTCAACGCGTGATGCGACGGATCTTAGACTGTTAGCAAAAGCATTCGAGGTGAATGCTCGACTCGCGTTCGACCATCACCGAACGACGCATCGAGTCACTCATAAGACCCCAGTCGTAAAGTTCACACCGTGCGTTTCGTCGAGCGCGCACAGTGACACTCACGCCACACGCGCGGCGGCATCTCCGCTCGATCAGGCATCGTTGGGTTGCGAACACGGAAAACACGTCGAGCCGAACGGCCGACGGCGACGCTCTTTCCCAGAACGTCACTCACGTGCGGCTCGGCTCATGCCAACTCGACTGCAGAGGGAAACGAGCGCGTCGATGCCCTCCGCCGCCTTCGCCCACAACGGGTCCGTACCAGAGTGGCTTCGATCATCGCGAGCGGTGCTCGCTTTCGGGCGATCACCGCTCGAGACCCACTCGCGTGACCCGACTCTGCCTCCGCTACGACTGCGAGTCGTCCCACGGACGACTCGCGCGGCGCGGAGGAGAGCTCACTTGTCGCGGAGCTTGAACTTCGTCTTCACCTTCACCTTGGGGTCGACGCACACGCCGAGGTAGCAAGGCTGCTCGATGCCGAACTCGGTGATGTCGATCTCGGCCAGTCCCTGGACGTGGTAGTCGCTGCCCGTTCGCTTGGCCTTGTAGCTGAAGGGCACCGGCTTGGTCTTGCCGTTTAGGGTGAATTGTCCAGTCGCACTGCCCTCGACGGTCTTGTTGTCTTCGGGAAGCTTGAGGGAGCTGCGCCCGACCACCAACTGGGCGTCCGGATGCTGGCTGACGTTCAGGTACTTCTTCATGTGCTTGTCACGAAGACCGATCCCCGTCTGGAGGCCTGCCAAAGGCGCCTTCACCGTGAGCTTGGCGTCACTCTCCTTTACGGTGAGGCCGCCACCGGAGCCGTCAATCTTGAGTCCCCCGGGGCCAACCGCTTGGAACTGGACGCTGGAGGCCCCAATGCCCACGAACTGGGCGTGTGCGGCAAATGCCAGCGTGAGAGCTGCGAAAGTCGTTGCGGCGATGATTCGTCGGGCTTGGCGCTTCATGGCTATCCTCGAGTCTAATGTGGTTGGAAATCGTTCCGGAAGGTACCCACGGAGATGGGAAAAGGCACTTCTCTTCAGACGACGTTCCACCCGAATCTGGGTCAGTTTTGGGTCAGAATGGTTCGCAATTTTGCATTGTTACGATGACGCCGCAGCCTTCCGCTCCCCGTGAACACCCCTCGGCGCCGGAGCTGCGACGTCGGAAGAAGGTACGCGAACCGCGCCACGCACTTCCCCTTCGAGCAGACAAAAAGAGCATCCCATCTTCGATTCGCCGAATAAATGTCCCGTCCGCCCTCAGCGGATCACCGAGGAACCGATTTCCCTGAGAATTCTGGAAAGAAGCACCATGAGCGGACGCCGGGCTCTGCGCTCCCCGGTCCTCCCCTCACCGACGCCGCCGGAATCGCCCGCCCTTCATGAAGTAGCCTTCCCACCTCGGGCCGCGCTATTCGTCTCGAACCCCCCATGCCCGACGAAGCCTCCCTGCCCACCGAGCCGTCATTCGAGGCCCTGCGCCGGATCGTGAGTCACTTCACGGGGAGCGATTCGCCATTTCAGTGCACCGAAATGCAAGGGGGCGCATCGACCCGCCGGTTCTTCCGCATCCGATTCGACGGGGCCGAGTCGCTCGTGGCGATGTTCGTTCCGGGCAAGAGCCAAGAGCTCGCCAAGGCGAGTGAAGATGGCCGCCGGTGGCCGTTCCTCGAGGTGCGCGACCTTCTCGCCAAGCGGGGAGTTCGCGTCCCCCACGTGTTGGTCGAGGCCTGCGAGCACGGCTTCTTGCTGGTCCAGGATTTGGGGGAGGACACCCTCGCAAACTACCTGGCGCGCAAACCAGACAGCCGAGAGACCCTGTACTCCATCGCCGTGCGGGATCTGGCTTGCGCCCAGAAGGCCATGGCGGAGCTTCCTCGGGGCTCGATCGTCGAGCAACGAGCGTTCGACGAGGATCTTCTGCGCTGGGAGGTCGATCATTTTCGCGAGTGGGGCCTCGAGGCGCGTGACCTGCATTTGAACGAAGGCGACCGGGCAACCTTCGATGCCGCCGCAGCGTACCTCGCCCGAACCATCGCGGGATGGCCACGGGGTTTCGTTCATCGCGACTACCAGAGCCGCAATTTGATGGTGCAGGAGGACGAAACCGGAGCGCCCCACCTGGTTTGGATCGATTTCCAGGACGCGATGATGGGGCCCCGTGTCTACGACCTCGTAGCCCTTCTGACCGACAGCTACCAAACCTTCACCCGCGATTTTCTGGAAGCACGCCTCGACGACTATGCGGGCGAACTCGGCCTCGATGTGACCGAGCGCGAGCGCATCGGGCGAGAGTTCGACTTCGTCACCGTCCAGCGCAAGCTCAAAGACGCCGGTCGCTTCGTGTTCATCGATCGAGTGAACGAAAACCCGAGCTTCCTCCAGTACGTGGAGCCCACCATCGAAAAGGCTCGCAGCGCCCTCGGGCGCTTGAAGGACGATCCAATTCTGGCTGACCTCGACGCAATGCTCGCCCGAGTGCTCGACTGAACGCTCCTTTTCTGCCTCAGCTCCTGCGCCACGGCAGCGCTCTTCGTCCGCCCGGCAGCCTTCGAGCTTACGCAGTCGACACGAGGAGAGCCATGTACGCCGCGAAGCCACCGAGGAGCGCCGCTCCCTCCGCGCGGCTGACCCGCATCCCGGACTTCATCACGGGCAGCAGCAGGAGGGAGGCGCCGAGCATCCACCAGACGTCGCGGGCGATGATTTCTCCCGGAACCGCCAGGGGATGGATCAAGGCCGTGGCGCCCGCAATCCCGAGGACGTTGAAGATGTTCGACCCGACCACGTTGCCGACTGCAATGTCGTCCTGACCGCGGCGCGCCGCGACGAGGGAGGTGGCAAGCTCGGGAGTGCTCGTTCCCATGGCCACAATGGTGACGCCGATCACGGCGTCGGACACTCCCAAGAAGCTCGCGATACCCATGGCCCCGCTCACGAGCGCGGTCGAGCCCCCGATCAGAAGCCCGATACCGAAGACCAAAGCGACAAGGTTGAAAACAAGCCCCACCCTGCCCGTCCTGCCGAACGAGGCGGTTTCCACCTCGTCGAACTCGCGTTCCTCGGCCGGCGTCGTTCCTGTGCGCCCGAGCCAAACCGCGTAGGCGACGAAGACGACGAGCGCGGAGAACAGAAAACCGCCCTCGACTCGATCGACCCTTCCGTCTCGACTGAGCAGGTAGAGTTGGAATGCGGCGAGCATCATCACAGGCCACTCGAGACGCACGGTATTGCCCTGGATGCGCAGAGGGCGGACGAGAGCCGTGAGCCCGACGATGGCGCCGATGTTGAAGGTGTTCGAACCCACCACGTTGCCCAACGACAACCCGGGGCTGCCCTCGAAAGCCGCCTGCAGGGACACGACGAGTTCCGGCATCGAAGTTCCTGCGGCCACGACGGTCAGGCCGATCACCGCGGGGGTGACCCGGGCAATGAGTGCCAAACCGCTGGCGCCTCGAACGAGGGCTTCTCCGCCGGCGAGGAGAAGGGCAAATCCGGCGATCACGAGCAACCAATCGGTCACGAAGCGATTCCTTTTTCGATGGTGGCCTGCGGGCAGGGCCCCCGAGCCAACCGCACGCCAAACCCCGGAACTCAGCGCCCCATTCCGTAGCCCAAGCCTACCCTCCCCAGCTGCACCATTCGAGGAACCGCTCCGACTGGGAGGCTCCCGGCGCCCCAGGGCAAATTGCAGAGGACAATCAGCGGGGGCCGGCACCTGCGGCGTCGCTCGGCGCCCCCGAGGAAAACTCGATGGACTCTTCCGACCAGCGGGAGTCGAAGAACCGCAGCCGGCAGTCTTCCGGCAAATCCGCTCGTCGCGCCACGCGGCGTGCCGTCTCGATGGCAACGTCGTCTCCGTCGAGACACAGATCTACGTAGTCGTGACCGATCCCGTACCCGGTCCCGATCACCGCACCGAACCCCGTCCGCCGGAGCTCCCGATCGAGTTCGTCCTCGAGGCGCCGACGACGTGCGAGCCGCTGCTCGGCACCGGCCGATCCCGCCGGAATTTCCAGGGAACCGAAGCGTTCGTCGAATCGGGAAAACCGCCTCGAATGAAACGGCAGCCCTTCGAGGGCGCACTTGAGGAGCTCGGGTAAGCAGGTCCCCGCCAGGAGTCGGTCCCCCTGGGCCATGCCACCGGTCGGCTCCATCTCGAGCATCGTCCATTCCGCGCCCGGAGGCCGTTTGGCCTGCACGCACTCGGGCAAGGAGGATTCTAGTCCTCGAACGGCACGAGAGGTGAGGGATGGTAACTCCCCGAGGGGGTGGGTTTCGGCGCCCGCGGCCCCCGGCTGCACGACCTGCAGGAGACCGCCCCGGGGCGCAGGCACGACGTCGACGGCCGCAATCCAATCGTCAACGAACGCATCACCAAGAAGACCTTCGATGGCGAGCTCGGCAGCCACCTGGGCGTCCTCCCCCACCTGACCCGGGACACTGACCACCACCTCCATGAGATGCCCGCGGGTGAATCCAACCCGCGCCCGTGCCTCGGTGAGGTCCGCGTTCGTTTCCTCGCGCACCGTCTGAAGGACGACATCGAGGGGTCGGGGGCCCCCACCGACTCGTGCGCCCCATCCTTCGGGAGCTCGCTCCACCACGGCTTCTGCCAAGACCCGCGCTCCCAGCTCGGCGTAGTGCACTTCCACCGTCCGATCGCGATCGGTAGGAACGTGGACACCGAGCCGCGGATCGATCTCGCGCAGAAGCTCGGGCACGCGATCGTGAGTTCCCGCGGCAACAGCATCCCAGAGGCGCTGTGCGCCCGCTTCGAGGCACCGGAGCCGCTGCCGTGCGGCGTCATCCCCGAATCGTGCGTAGCGAACCTGCATGCTCTCGGAACAGGCTCGCGGGAGAGCCCGGAACGCCACGGATGCTACAGCCAAAGCCCGAGTCGACGCAGTCTTTTTTGGCCGCGCGCGACGGGCTACACCCACCCCATGGCGAAGGCGATGGACGCGGACGATCGCTTCATGGTCCTGGAAACGAAGGTGGCCTACCAGGACAAGCTCATCGCCGACCTGAACGACGTGATCGTCGAGCAGAACCGGACGATCGAAGCGCTGGAGCGCCGGCTGGGAAGGCTCGAAAAGTTCTTGGCCGAACGCTCCGAAGACATCGACCCCGCGCAGGAAGAGCCTCCGCATTACTAGTCTTGTAGGGGGGCGGACCCGCCCCCCTCGTCGGGCGAAGTGAATTCGCCCTCCTCACCCCACTGTCCCGCTGCGCTC
>JBNKGC010000223.1:0-9217 GCA_050289625.1 Polyangiaceae bacterium
CGCACTCCTCGGGCACCTGGAAGGCGCTGGGTCCTGGCCGTGCCCTCGCTCGAGGACCGACCGTTTGGGCCTTTCCTGTTTTGGGGCTTGGGCTTTGCGCGGTGCTGAAAATTTTGGCCACGTCGGCCTCGCAGTTCTGACTGAGAAGAGTTAGCTGGAAGTGATGTGTGTGAGCCTTGCGGTAGGTAATCGTGGCAAGGTGCCGACCGCCGAGCTAACTTGGGCATGATGCGCGTCCGCAGCCGGGGGCTCGGTCGCGATTCAATCCGTGGGGGAGGAGACGAACTATGCCTCAGTGGTTCACTACCGCTGCTCGTGACATCTGGAGCAGCGTGTATCCGTACCTACCCACCCTCGGCGTCGCGCTCGCGATTCTCGTCGGTGGCTGGTTGATTGCGTACATTCTCAAATCCGTCACCTACGCCGGGCTGAAGCGAACGCACATCGACAACCGTGCCGCCCGCTTCTTCGGGCTGCGGGCAGGCGGAGTCGAGGGGCACAGGACGGAGCGATTCATCTCGAAAGCGGTGTACTACATCGCGCTGGCCTTCGTGTTCGTGGCGTTCTTCAGTCAGCTGAAGATCACCGCGGTCACGGACCCCATCGTCGGGGCGCTCAGCGGCATCACCGCGGCGATACCCAATCTGCTCAAGGCACTGGTCATCGGTGTCATCGGCTTCTTGCTGGCGAAGCTCGCGCGACGAATCGTCGTCGCGGCCGTCGACAAGACGGGACTGTCCGATCGTCTGGCGCGTATGAGTTCAGAAGGCGCCGAGCGTCGTGCTGCGACCAAGGCGGCCGAGCGCTCCACGCATGGCGAGAGCAAACTGGCTCACACCCTGGGTGAGGTCGCGTACTGGGTGGTGTTGGCGATCGTCGCCGTGCCAGTGCTCGAGGCGCTCAAGGTCGGGGCCCTGGCGCAGCCGCTGTCGGAAGCGTTTGCAGCAGTAGCCACCTATTTGCCTCGCATCGCCGCGGCAGTGCTTCTGCTCGCCATCGGTTACCTCGCTGGTCGCCTGCTGCGTGGTCTGACCGTGGCGATCTGCAATCGGATTGGTGTCGACAATCTGATGACCCGCATCGGAGGCGGCCGGGTGCTCAAGGGCCAGTCTCTCGGCGGAATCATCGGCACCATCGTGATGGCGTTCGTGCTTCTTCACTTCGCCATCAGTGCGGTGGGGCGTCTCGGGATCCCCGAGATCAGTCAGCCGCTTGGCCACTTCCTGGAGTCGATCTACGCGTACCTGCCGCGGCTCCTCGTGGGCGGCTTCGTCCTGGCGATTGGCATCGTCGTGGCTCGGTTGGCCGGAAACGTGTCCGGCCGTCTGTTGGCCGCGATGGGTTTCAACACCCTGATGGCCAACATCGGCATCTACAAGGTTGCTCCTCATGCCCATGAGCAAGAGAAGGAGAGCCGGGCGATGGTCGATGCTCGCCGCCGGGGCGAAAGGGACAACCCGTTCGGTGAGGACCGCTTCCTGGCTGGCGCCGAGGAACGGCAGCACGCCCGGACCCCAGCCGATGTCGGCGGCATCGTCGTCGCACTGGTGATCGGCCTGATCTTCGTCCGTCAGGCGCTGTTCACGATGGAGCTCTCGAGCTTCGGAACGATGCTCGATGCGTTCATCGGGTTCCTGCCGCAGGTGCTCGTCGCCGCGGTGGTGGTCGGTGCGGGGTTGTGGGCCGGCAACTGGGCGCATCGACGCCTGGACGAGTTCACGGCGTCCACCGACGATCGACTGCTTCGGGTGATGGGCGTGGTGGCCCACGTGGCCATCGTCGTCTTTGCGGTGATGATGGCAGCGCAGCAACTCGGAGTGGCCAGCTCGCTCATCGGTACGGCCTTCGCGCTGCTTCTCGGGGCTGTATGCCTCGCGGGCGCCCTGGCCTTCGGCCTGGGTGGTCGTGAGGTTGCCGGCGACATTCTCAAGCGCGAGTACTCGCGGCGGCGACGTCCCGGCCCCGCCGAATGAGTTGGCTGGATCCCGGCGCCGCGCTTTGCGGCGCGAGAAATCACGAAGGGCCGGAAGTTCGTCTTCCGGCCCTTTTCTCTGCTTCCGAGTCAGGCGGACGGAATGTCGCGCCGCATGAAGATCGGGAAATCCGGGTCGTCCGACGGTTCCGACTCCCACGTCGGGAACGGGTCGGGAAGCTGAGTCCAGCTGACCGGACCGATGCGCATCTCGTGGTCGTCGAGGAGGCAATCGTCGAGCTGGGCCCGAAGCTCCTCTTCGTCCAGATTGCGCCCGATGATCACCAACTCTTGCCGCCGGTCGCCGAAGGGGCCACGGAACTCGCTGCGGATGGCGGCCCGCACCTGATCGTCGTCGGGCCAGGCAGCTTCGGGAACCACGGTCCACCAACGTCCCGCCGATTGGTGGCTGCACGCAGCACCTGCCTGCGACCATAGGCCCGACTCATTCATGCGGGTGGCGAGCCAGAAGATGCCCTTGCTTCGCATGACGCCCGGCCACTCTTCGTGGAGGAACGACCAAAGACGCTCGGGGTGGAAGGGCCGTCGCGCTCGATACACGAAACTCGTGATTCCGAGCTCGTCCGGATCGTCCTCGGCCTTCTTCGGGGGCTGTGCCGGCGAACAGTCACCGGTTTGTGCGGCATCGAACGCGTGCGTGTTCAACACGGCGTCGACTGGAATGATCCCGTACATCGCAGGGAGGATTCTGGCCTCGGGGTTCAGGCATTCCAGAATCCGGGTGAGCTTGGCCAATTCATAGTCGCTCAACAGATCGGTCTTGTTGACGACGATCAGGTTGGCGAACTCGACCTGCTCCGCCAGCAGGTCGGAGAGCGTACGATTGTCCTCGTCGTCGATGGCGAGCCCGAGGCTCGCGAGTTCCTCGGCTCGTTCCCAATCCGACAGGAAGTTGTACCCGTCGACGACGGTGACGAGCGTGTCGAGCCGAGCCAAGTTGCCGAGCAGGTCACCTTCGCCGTCGTGCTGGTCGAAGGCCATGGCGACGGGGAGAGGTTCGGCGACCCCTGTGGCTTCGACGATCAGGTAGTCGAAAATACCACAGCGTGCGAACTCGGAGACGTGCGCGACGAAGCTGTCGCGGAGGTTGCAGCAAATGCAACCATTGTGGAGCTCGACGAGTCCATCGATGTCGCCGATCAAAGTCGTGCGCCCCGGCTTGACGACCAAGGCGTCGATGTTGACCTCTGCCATGTCGTTGACCAACACGGCGACGCGCAACCCCTCGCTATTGGCGAGGAGGTGGTTCAAGAGGGTCGTTTTGCCGGCTCCGAGAAAACCCGACAGCACGGTGACCGGAAGCTGCATGGATCGTGTCCGCCCCGAGGGGTGGGCGTGAGCCGAGCGTATCACGCGACGGCGGCCGCGCAATTCGGGACGTGCGAAAGTGGCATCTTCCCGTACAGCCGTCGACGCTGGAGACGACTTCCGTCGTTCCCCATTTGGGTACTCTGGGACAGGGGACCCCTGTGCAAGGGAGGCCGCGTGCTGCTGCCGGCGGCGCCCCTCTGCGGCGCCGAGTGGCGTCACTTCTGCTCGTAGGAGTCTCTGCGAAAGACGTAGGTTCGCGGCGATTGGTTCGTCCAGGGGAGGAGCAGGGGTTCGAGACCTCCAGCGGGGTGTCGGTCTTCCGGAAAAGGGTACGTGCGCTCGGTCCAACCAACGGCTCGCCCCGGCCGCAGCTGAATTTCGAGGCCTCGACTGCCGGGGGTGAAAGCGAGGGTTCCGATCACTTTATTTCTCCCCAGGGAACGACCGGTTTCAGCTGCGAAGATACGTACCAACCTCTCGCCAATCACCTTGTAGACGTAGAGTGCGTGGCGAGTGACGACGTCACCACCGAGCTCCTTGCTTGCCTTCGCTTCGAGCAAACCGCGCAAGATGATCTCGGCCTTGCCGTCGCCCGTCAGATCACGTGCCGTCACGTCGAGGATGTCTTTCGAGTCCTTCACCCCTGCTGTGATGAAGGTGTAGGAGAGGCCCTTCTTGAAGCCTTTGCCGAAGACCACGATGTCTTTGTCGTGGACCAACACGCGCTCGGGAGTTCGGTCCTCCACCACGTCCGTGACGAAGTCGAAGGACGGCTTCTTGCGCCCGAGCCCTCGGTCCTTGCGGTAAAGTCCGTAGACTCGGTCGAGCATTTCGTCAGCGCTCGGTGGGCGCGGCGGAGGGGGCGCGTCGATGCCGACGGCCGCCTTCGATGCACGGGGGCTGGACTTCGTTTTTTTCGGGGTCCAAGTCTGCTCGTCGACGGCGGCGAGACCCTTGTTGCGCCAGGCAAAGGTGCGCGAACGAACACTGCTCCAAGGCAGGAGCGCGGACGGTACGTCTTCGAAGGTGGGTTCCTCGAACGTGCCCGGGTCGAAGCCCTTCTCTTTGCCTTGGGAGATCACGATTCGGGCGCTCTTGCCCCGACCCTGGATGGCGACGTCATTCTTCACGAACCCGTCGTCCGTCTTGATGCCGATCTCGTGGACGAAGACCTGCAGGGGAACGCCTCCCGGGCCGACCTGGAGCACCTGCAGCACGACGCGGTGCTTACTGTCGCTACCCACGCGCTTCTCCAAGATGATTTCGTCGCGCCCGTCTCCGTCGAAATCCAAGAGGGACAGACGCCGAATGGCGCCCGCGTCTCGGACGTTGAGCTCGTTGTAGTAGAACTGCTTCCCGCCCTTGTAGCGGTGTCCGACGATGCCGAGGTAGTGCCCGTAGACCGCGACGCGTTCGTAGGCCGAGTCACCTGTGACGTTACCGAAGACCTCACGGGCCGGGGTCAGTCCGAGCGCCTTGGGCTCGAGCAGTGCCTGAATGAGCCCCGTTTCGCCTTCGAGGGTGAGCGGAGGCATTGCCTTGCCCCGCTGCTTGCTCGTGGCGACGACGCCGCGGACGACTCCAGGGGCCGACGCGTCGGTGTACTCGAGCACCCCCCGCAGGCCTACTCGCATGCGATCGGACTCGGGGAGGTTGCTCCAGGGGATGGAGGCCTCGAGATCGAAGCCTTTGGCGTGCGGTGCCTCGACGGCTTTGGCTTTGGAGATCGTCTTTCCGTCGACCTTGACGAGGGCTGGCAGTTTGCCTGGGTCGCCGGGGTAGATGTCGATGCGCCGCAACTTGGCGCCACCATCGGCCCCGGGGAACCGAAGATACAGGGTGAGGTGGTCTTCGTTCTTCCCCGCTCCTCGGGTCCGAGCGATCTTGGTGTCGCGAGTCTTTAGGCCGACGTAGAGGTTGTCGTCGTCGTAGCCCACCAAGGCTTCCGCTCCGACGCTCTTGCCGCGCATCGTTTGGTTCAGCTTGTCGAAGCCGCCGGGCCACTCCCTGAGCATCCCGTCGATGCGGATCTTCTTGTCCGTCATCGGTTCTGCCGCCAGGTAGGACTCCGCTCGAGCGGGGGTGGAGCGAAGCGCAACCACGAGTGCACCGAGTAGAACCAAGAGACGGCCTGCCCAAGAGGGGAAAAGTCGCTTCTGCATGGGTCTCAATTCTTCTGGGTGAGGGTTCGGGACTCTTCCGCTTCAAGCTCGGCGAGTGCCTTCTCGAGTTCGGCTTGCTCGGTTGCGTCGAGCGCGTCGAACTCGGCGGCGGCCTCGACGCGGACCGCTTCGGCGGGAGCTTTCGGCTCGGGGGGAGCCAGGCCCATCTTGCGCTTGAGCGCCAGCAGATCTTCGTCGGCTCCCTGAGTCGTCTCGAGCTCGCGAAAGCGATGGGCCAAGACGTCGCCGGTGGTTTCTTCGTGAAGCTCGGCGGCCGCCTCGGCCTCGGCTTCCATCTGCACGATACGACCCTCCATGCGGTCGAACGCTTCGAAGGCGCTCGCGTTCTTGAGGCCGCTCATCGTCTCCTGAATGGCCTGCTGGGCTTCGGCGCGCTTCTTCCTAGCGATGAGGAGAGCCTTCTTGCGCTTGGCCTCCTCGATCTTTCCGTTCAAGGCACGCAGGGCGAGCTTGAGCTGGTCGACGGCTTGCTTCTGCTTGCTCCACTGAACCTGGTACTGCTCCGCGAGGCCCTCGTGTTCCCGTTTGCGACTCAGCGCTTCTTTGGCGAGCGCATCGTCCCCGGCTCGAACGGCCATCATGGCGCGCTTCTCCCAGTCGTCGATCTTTGCCTTTTCGGCCTCGAGCTGCTTGGCCAGCTTCTTCTCGTCGGCGATCGACTTGGCCACTTGCTTCTTCGCTTCGAGAAGCTGCGTGTTCATGTCGACGATGATCTGATTGAGCATCTTCTCCGGGTCTTCGGAGCGATTGATCAGATCGTTGATGTTGGATTTGATGAGTTGCGCGAGGCGAGCGAAGATTCCCATGCTCAGGCTTCCTTTCCGGAGGCGTTGCCCAGCAGTGCACGGAGCTCGGGGACGTGCTCCGAAAGCGCGATGTCCAAATCGGCGAGCACGGCTTCGAGCTCGTTGAGATCGAGGTTCTGAAGTTCGAGCGCGGAAGTCAGCACGACTCGGTCGGTTCCGTTGGCTCCCCTCTCGATGGCGTACGCCGCGTGGACGAGCCCTGAGGCATTCAGCTCGAGCAGGCGACGAAAGAAGGCGGCGCTCCGTGCGTCCTCCGGGCAGGGACAGATCTCCACTTGCACGACGACCACCGGCGGGGCCACTCGCAAGGCGGCCGGGGGCGCTGCGGGGCCGAATGCGACCAGCAGGGTTCCGTCATCCAGTCTCTCGAAACGCCGCTGCAGGCGAGCGAGGTACCCCTCGAGATCTTCCGCTGAAGTTGCCATCGCGCGCAGCCTACCACGGCCTACAAGAGCTCGAAGAGCGCTTCGAGTGCCTCTCAGCGAGTACGCCCGCAGGGAGTGAAAGGCGCGAAACTGCCCTGGTTGACCAAGCCAGGGCTCCGCAGTATGCCCGGCCATGCTTCACCACGGCCTGCGCGAATGTTTGACGTTCGATGACGTCTTGCTGGTGCCTGCGTACAGCGAGGTGGTTCCAGCCGACGTGGACGTGCGCTCCAGGTTGACTCGAGGCATCGAGCTCAACGTTCCCATCGTGAGTGCTGCGATGGATTCGGTCACCGAGGCCCGGGCCGCCATCACGATGGCGCGCGAAGGGGGCATCGGCATAGTTCACAAGAACCTCCCGCCGCGTGAGCAGGCTCGCGAAGTGGAGGCAGTGAAGCGTGCCGAGAGCGGCATCATTCTGGAGCCCGTGACCGTCGAGCCCGAGCAGTCGCTGCGCGACGCGGTGGCCGTCATGCGGCGCCACAACATTTCGGGCGTACCCGTCGTGAAGGGCTCCCGCCCCGTGGGCATCCTCACCTCGCGCGACATTCGCTTCGAGAACAACCTCGATCAGCCCGTGAGCGCCCTCATGACCACCCAGCTCGTGACGGTGGATCCGGGGTGTGCGACCGAAGAGGCGCGTCAGCTGCTTCACAAGCATCGCATCGAGAAGCTCCTAGTCGTCGACCGGGGGGATCTCGTGGGGCTCATCACCATCAAGGACTTGATGCAGGCCGAACGCAATCCGCTCGCCGTCAAGGACGAGCACGGGCGCTTGCGAGTCGGTGCGGCGATCGGGCCCGGTTCCGATCGGATGGAGCGCGCTGCCGCCCTCGTCGAGGCAGGTGTGGACGTCATCGTCGTCGACACGGCCCACGGTCATTCGAAGGGCGTCATCGATACCGTCAAGGAAGTACGCAAGACGTACCCGAAGCTTCAGCTCATCGCGGGTAACGTGGCGACCGCCGATGCTACCAAGGCTCTCGTCGATGCGGGGGTCGACGCGGTGAAGGTGGGGATCGGACCTGGCAGTATCTGCACCACGCGCGTGGTGGCGGGCGTTGGTGTTCCTCAGATCACCGCGATCGCCGACTGCGCCGAAGCCGCGGAGGTTCACGGGATTCCGGTGATCGCCGATGGTGGAATCAAGTATTCAGGCGAGGTCACGAAGGCGCTTGCGGCTGGCGCCTCCAGTGTGATGCTCGGCTCGCTGTTTGCCGGCACCGACGAGGCTCCGGGCGAGCTCGTCCTCTACCAGGGGCGGAGCTACAAGGTCTATCGCGGCATGGGGTCAATCGGCGCCATGAAGCAAGGGAGCAAAGACCGCTACGGTCAGGGGGGCACTGCGGACGAAAAGCTGGTCCCCGAAGGGATCGAAGGGCGCGTGCCGCACCGAGGTTCCCTCCGCAAGATCATCGCCCAGTTAGTCGGTGGTCTCAGGTCCGGGATGGGTTATACCGGGTGCACGACGGTCGATGAGCTCCGGAAGACCGCGAAGTTCATTCGCATGACGGGCCAAGGTCTTCGGGAGAGCCACGTCCACGACGTGATCATCACCGAAGAGGCTCCGAACTACCACGTCTGAGCGACGGGCCGGTGGGGATCGTGAGTCCGCGATCTCTTCTGGAGCGCCGATCAGTTTGCCTTCCGGGCGCCTGCAAAAAAACCGCCCCCACCTCTTGTCGAGGGGGCGGTTTTCGCCTGCTCGGCTTCGGCGCGCTGCACGAATCGGCCCTCTAGTTGCTTGTTTGAGAGCGACAAACGGTAAACCGTCTGTCGCTCTAGGGAACGCAGTCGCGGGGGAGACAGGGCGGTCCGCATTGCTCTATTGCGGGCGTGTTTCTGCTGATGCTCGTCGGGCGCTATCCGGCCGAGGTCGGTGATGAGCATCCTCAGCCGGATGGCTGAAGCGTCCGGCTGGTCAGCGCACGCCGGGTGTCGTTCGGCTGGCCAGTCGGGAAAGTGTGAGTGGTTTGCGAGTGCCCGTTCGCGTTGAGCTCCGTGGCTCGGTATCCTTGCCGCTCGGGAAGGGGAGGTCATGGGGCAGCAGAACCCAGACAACATGCCGCGCGCGAGCCAGCGTGTGCGTTTGCACTACCTCGACGGGGTGCGTGGTCTCGCGGCCTTGTTCGTCGTCTGGCACCACGTGTGGCAGTTCGTCGTCGTGCACAACGCCGGAAAGGCCCTGCCTGCCTGGTTTCGCGCTTTCGCCCCACTCAAGCTGGGAGGGTTCGGTGTTGCCGTCTTCATCGTTCTGTCCGGCTACTGCTTGACGATTCCCGTGGCTCGCTCCACCGCGCTCGACTTAGCGGGTGGCCTCCGCGGGTTTGCTTTTCGCCGAGCACGGCGCATCCTGCCGCCCTACTATGCTGCGCTGATCCTTTCGGCCGTTCTCGTCAAAGAAATAGTCTGTTCCAAGCGAAAATAGAAGTTACAAATATGATTATCAAAGAATGAGCCAACGAAGAAAACAAAATAAGCACTCACATCCTGTAGTTG
>JBNKGC010000224.1:0-9197 GCA_050289625.1 Polyangiaceae bacterium
GGTGCGCGACGCTCGAAGCGCCATTTCGCGCCGAGAACTAGCCCAGGAGTCGGACGATGCCGGCACGCGGCGGGAAGCCAGTGAGATCATGCATGAAGAATGTCGGCGGGCGAGTTGCCGGTCACTCACGGCAGTCAGTACACTACCGTTCTGATTGAGCTTGGCACAGGAGCACATTTTTTCGTGAATTTGGCTGACGAGCCCCCCCCCCGTCTGACGTCTGGACTCGACGTCCGCTCATTGCCATTGAGCCCTGAGCAGGCGTTTGTTCTGTCGAGGGTGGACGGCAGCGCGACAGTCAGCGGTATCGCCGCGTCGACCGGACTGCCGGAGGAAAGGGTCGCGGCAGCACTCGAGCGACTGCACGAGCTCGGCGCCATTTCCTACGGAGGGTCGTCGAAGCCTCCCGAGAGAAAGTCCTCGGAACCCCCACGCCGATCGAGTTCGGTCCGTCTTCGAGCCGTGGTCGAAGAGCCCGCTCCGCGAATGGCCATCCACCCGGCGGCGGCCACGTACGATCTGTCGGAACTGGACGAGGAAGTCGATCTCAAGCTCGATGTGAAGCGCCAGGTCCTCGACACGTACTACCGGCTCGGACAACTCACGCACTACCAGGTCTTGGGCGTCGAAGAGGCCGCCGACAAGGCCGCGATCAAGGCCGCGTACTGCGGCCTCGTCGGGACCTTTCACACCGACCGGTACTACGGAAAGAACCTCGGGACCTTCAAAAACAAGCTCGAGAAAGTCTTCGGTGCGCTCACCAAGGCGTACGACACGCTATCGCGCAAGAGGTCGCGCACCGATTATGATCGCTACCTGGCCGCGCGGCGAAGAACCGCTGGGATGGTCGACTCGCATCCCCCGCCCGCTGCCAGTCGGGGCTCGGGAAAGACGGTACGCGAAGCCACCGCTGCCGTCCCCCTGGCTCAACGCGGGTCGTCACCAGAGATTTCGACGGACGCCACCGAGCAGGCGGCGGCTCACGGTGCTCGAGCAACACCCAAGCCTCCTCCAGTGGAGGATACGTCGCCCAGAGATAGTGAACCGGACGCCACAAGGCCGTCGCGCTCCCCCGATCCCGGGGCCGCAAAAAAAGCCTTCGCGCGCCGCCTGAGCGGCAATCGCCCCTCGACGATCCCGCCGCCCCCTCCGCCGGAAATCCTTGATGAAGAGCAGCGGAAGCAGGCTGTCCTCCAAGAGTTGAAATCCCGGTACGACGAGCGCCTCCTGCGAACGAGGGACGAACGAGTCGAGAAGTACCGAAGCATCGCTCAGGCGGCACTCGATGGCGGCGATTTCGTCAACGCAATCAACGCGCTGAAGGTCGCTCTGTCGCTGGTGCCCGAAGACGCCGCGCTCGCCGCGTTCCTCGACCAAACCCAGGAGCGCGCGGACGCGGCTTTAGCCGACCAGTTCCTCGAGCAAGGCCGCTACGAAGAGCAGGACTCCCAGCTCGAACGGGCATCGCGCTCCTACGAGCGCGCGGCCCGGGGCAAGAAGAGCGCCCTCCTCTACGACAAGGCCGCGACGTGCCTGATTGATGCGCCCGGCGATGCTCGGCGCGCGGTCGAGCTAGCGCGAAGGGCCGTCGCGCTCGACGGGAACAGGGTCGCCTACCGAATCACCCTAGCGCGCGCCTACGATCTTGCGAGGATGCCCACGAGCGCCATCGCAGAGCTCAAGCGAGCGCAGGAGCTTCATCCGGGTGACCCGAACCTCAAGGCTTGGATCAAACGGTTGAAGTGACCTCGACGTTTCGAGGAGCCCGAATACAAGGACATCATGGAGCGAGTCATCGGAATCGACCTAGGGACGACCAACTCCTGCGTCTCGGTCTTGGAGGGAAGCACTCCCACGGTCATCCCCAACCGGGGAGGCTACAAGACCACGCCGAGTATCGTAGCGGTCACGGAGGCGGGGAAACGCCTTGTCGGCCACATCGCCAAGCGCCAGGCCATCACCAACGCTGAAAACACCGTGTACGCGGCCAAGCGCCTGATCGGCCGCAAGTGGCAGTCCCCACAGGTGAAAAACGCTTTGATGACCTCGAGTTACCACATCGTCGAGGGACCTCACGACGACGTGCGCATCGAGCTCCGTGGCAAGAGCTACTCGGTACCGGAGATCAGCTCGATGATTCTCCAAGAGATGAAGCTGGTCGCCGAGGAATACCTGGGCGAGACGGTGAACAGGGCCGTCGTCACGGTACCCGCGTACTTCAACGACAATCAGCGCCAAGCGACGAAAGACGCGGGGCAAATCGCCGGTCTGGACGTCATCCGAATCATCAACGAACCGACGGCGGCTTCGCTCGCATACGGGTTCGGCAAGGACATGGACCGAACCGTGGCCGTCTACGACCTCGGGGGAGGTACCTTCGACATTTCGATCCTGGAAATCGGCGCCCACGGGGTGTTCAAGGTCGTCAGCACGACGGGCGACACGTTCCTCGGCGGAGAAGACTTCGACGCGCGAATCATCGATTGGTTGGTCGAGAACTTTCAGAAAGAGACGGGCATCGATCTTCGAGAGGATCGGATGGCACTCCAGCGGCTCCGCGACGCGGCCGAGAAGGCCAAGTGCGAACTGTCGAGCGTCGCAGAGACAGAGATCAACCTGCCGTTCATCATCTCCACGACGTCGAACGAAGCTCTTCACCTCCAGCGGTCACTGACACGCGAGACTCTAGAATCGCTCACCAGCGACCTCGCCGAACGCACCGTGGAAATCTGCCGCCAGGCGCTCGAAGACGCGCGCCTCGAGGTCGACGAGGTCGAGGATGTCATCCTGGTCGGCGGTATGACGCGCATGCCCGCGATCCAGAACGCGGTGGCTTCCTTCTTCCAACGGCAGCCCAGCAAGGGAGTCCACCCCGACGAGGTGGTCGCCATGGGTGCCGCGATCCAGGGAGCCGCCCTCATCGAGGACCGCCAGGAGATGCTCCTCCTCGACGTCACGCCTCACGCCCTCGGAATCATGACCTTCGGAAGCCACTTCGAGGAACTGATCCCGAACAACACGACGGTGCCGACGAGTCAGACCAAGACCTTCACCACAAGCCGGGACAATCAGACGGCGGTGAAAATCATCGTGATGCAGGGTGACAGCGAAGCCGCACACGAAAACGAGCTTCTCGGCGAGTTCATCCTCACTGGTCTTCGGCGCGCGCGGAAGGGTGACGTGGAAATCGAGGTGGCCTTCGAGATCAACACCGACGGAATCGTCAGCGTGAGTGCCAAGGATCTCGAAACCGGCCAAGCCCAGTCGATTCAGGTAACCGCCAGCAGTGGCCTGACCCCCGACGAGGTCAAGCAAATGGCCGAGGACGCCCAAGAGTTCATGCTCGAGCGGCGCCAAGACGAGGAATTCGAGGCAGCCAAGCAACGAGCAGAGACCCTCATCGCGGGCGTGGAGAGCATGTTCGCGGAGGTGGAGCGAGTCGTTGGCGGCGCAGATTTCGGCCGCGACGCTATCGAAAAGGCGCGGAGCGTCCTCGACAACGCCCGCGCGGCGCTCGGTTCGAAGCACACGGCAACGGTGCGTGAGCACATCGGACACCTGGAACGAACCGAACGCATGTTCAAAGGAGTGGTGACCCGCACCCAGTGAGGTGGGTCCAGACGACACGTGATGGCCTCCAGCCCGCCCCCCAAGCACAGGCTTCGCCCTCAGAGCGCTCTGCCACCCGAACTCGAAGACATCGACGAGGCGTGGAACGACGAGGGGCCGACCCTCGTGCGCGGCGACTCGGAGTTCGACCGCATCACGCAGATCCCCGAGGTTCCGTCGGAGGACTTCGCTCGTCAGATGATGAGCGAAGTCCGCACCGATCCCCCCCCGCGCGTGGTGAGCGACATCGCCGATGAACAGGATCCCTTCAACCGGCCGACGTTGACCGATCCCACGGAAGATCCGACTCAAGCGGCGCGCCGCGCCTTCCACGCTGCGGCCACTCCGCTCCCCACTCAGGTGCAGGAGATCAACGTTCCCCACCCTCCGGAAGAGACACCGACAATGCCGAGCGATTTTGCTGCGCCCGGTGAGTTCTCCCGAACCGTCGAAGGGGACACGGCTCGGCCGCCCCCCTTCAACGCGTTCGAGCCCCTGCACCTTGCACCACCCTCCCGGGTGCCCGACAGCGGGCTCGAACTAGACGCGGACGCACCCCCTCCCCCGCCCAGCGCAACCCGTCCATCAGAACGCCCGGCCGAACCTCCGGACGATTCCCTTGAGCTCGACCTAGAGCTCGGCATTTCCTCCGCGCGGGGCGCCGCCCTTGCTCTGGCAGAGCAAACGGCTCGCGCACCAGTGCGCTCCGGTCAAGATCTGTCCCGGCGCTTCACGTCGATTCCGCCTCCGTCCGCCGATCCCATTCGCAACATGAAGGACCGGTACGCCATGGGCGATTTCACTGGCGCTTTGTCCGTTGCGGAGAAGGTCCTTGCTGAAGACCCGACGAACGGGGAAGCGACACGATTCGCTCAAAGCTGCCGTGACGTCCTCACCGACATGTTCGCGTCACGCATCGGCGGAATGGACCAGCTCGTCACCGTAGCCATGGGTCCCGACCAAATTCGCTGGCTTTCCCTGGATCATCGCGCTGGCTTCCTGCTTTCGATGGTCGACGGGACTTCCACGGTGGAGGAGCTTCTGGATGTCTCCGGCATGCAGCCCCTCGACGCACTTCGGATCCTCTGCAGCCTGCTCGACCAGCAGGTCGTCGCCCTCCGGCACTAATGCACCGCGGGCGTTCTGGCCTGCTTTTGGCCCTGTCGCTCGGCGTCGCTACGTCGGACCTGCGAGCCGCTCCGCCCACCGAAGGACGCACCCCGGAGTTCGTGCCGGAGGACGTCGCCTCCTACACTCTGAAGGCGAGCCTATTCCCTGACGAACACCGGGTCACCGCGCGAGGCTCGATCACTTGGACCAATCCGTCGGCATCGCCTGCGAAGGAACTCTACTTCCACCTCTACCTGAATGCCTTCGAAAGTCGGGAGACGCTCTATCTCCGGTCCCCCTTCGGTGCGGGTCGAAGCGGTAGGACGGGCGGTGCCCCTGGCTCGATCGAGGTCAAGCGACTCACTTCGAAGCGCTTTGGCGATCTGAATCTCTGGGAGAAGGCCACGACGCACAGTCCCGGAGACTCGAAGGACGCGACGGACATCCGAGTTCCCCTTCCCGAACCGATCGCCGGCGGCGAGACCGTCGTCTTCGAGGTCGAGTTCGTCTCCCAGTTGCCCGAGCTCGTGGAACGGACCGGTTACGCCGGAAGCTTCCATCTGGTTGCTCAATGGTTCCCCAAACTCGCCAAACGAGAAAAAAACGGGCAGTGGGCGCACTTCAGCTTTCATCCCCACACCGAGTTCTACGCTGACTTTGGGAGCTACGACGTCACGCTCGACGCCCCGGAGGCCTTCGTGCTGGGAGCAACCGGGCGGCGAGTCGAAGACGTACGGCGACAAGGTCGCCGCATCGAGAGGTACCAGATACGCGGGGTCCACGACTTTGCCTGGACCGCGTGGGACGCGTTCCACACTCAGAACCGAGACCTGTCCGGGGTGTCCGTCACGCTTCTATCCCCGCCTGGAGCCGAGTGGGCTCGATCGGAAACGTGGCGAGCCCTCGAGTCGGCGCTGCCCCACTTTTCGGAGCGTTACGGAGCCTACCCCTACCGAACGCTCACGGTCGTCCACCCGCCGCTCGACGCGGGGCCCGCGGGAGGGATGGAGTATCCGACGTTCATCACCACCGGCGGTTCACCCCTGATGTCGGCGCTCGGGATTCGCTACATCGACGTCGTCACGGTTCACGAGCTCGGTCACCAATGGTTTCAAGGCATGCTGGCCAGCAACGAGCATGCCTACCCCTTCCTCGACGAAGGATTGAACAGCTACGCGGAGTGGGTCGCTCTGCGGCAAATGCACGGGTCCAGATCGGTCTTCGAACGCTGGGGCCTGAGCCTTTCGAGCGAGGCTGTGGGGCGCTTCAGCGGCTTGCGCTGGGGACGCGACGACATCATCGCGCAGCCCGCGCCGGCCTTTTCGGGTTTCGGTGCGTTGGCGTCGCTGGTGTACTCGCGCACGGCGCTCGCCATGACTACCCTCGCGCGAGTCTACGGTGCCGAGCGCCTCGACGAAGCTCTTGCGTCGTATGCGCGGAAGTTCCGCTTTCAGCATCCCACTCCCCGCGATTTGCTCGCCAGCGTGGAGGAGCACGTCGGTCCCGAGGCGGCGCGCGCGCTCCAGCAGATGCTCTTCGAACGCGCTTGGTCGGACTACGCCGTTCGAGGCGTCGTGAGCGCTCGAAAGAACGAAGCCGACGAGGCGTCGGTTTGGGTTTCCAGAGCGGTCATCGCCCGGCGCGGCCCCTTGGAGCTCCCGGTGGAAGTCATCCTCGAGTTTTCCGACGGTCACCGGCAAACCCGGCGGCTCGCGGGCGATCGTCGCGTGTTTTCCCTGGACGTCGAGCATTCTGCCTCTCTGGAGCGAGTCGTGGTGGATCCCAAGCACACGATCTTGCTCGACGAGGATCTGCTGAACAACTCCGAGCGACGGACCGGCTCCTTCGAAACGAACCGAGTCAGCGAACGCGGAACGTACCTGGCCCAACTCCTGCTCCACGCGCTCGGTCCATGAAGCGACTGATTCACTCTTCTCTCGGAGCGCCTCTGCGCCGTCCTCTCGCAGTCACCCTCGTCTGGACGGCGCGTTTGACCGCTGCGTACTGCATCAGTCGCCCCCTCGTCGAAACGCTCACCCGCCACATCGGCTTCGACGATCGACACCTGTTCGAGCCGGGCGGACTGCTCCTTCTGGAGGTGGTTCGCCTCCGCACGGATGCGCTCGTGGGTGCCCTCTGGGCGAGCCTGCCCCTCCTGATGGTCTTTCAGCTGATCCTCCTGGGTCCCGTCGCCGCGCTCCTCGCGGCCCTAAACGCTCCCGAGCGACTCGACTTGCGCGCGTGGTTCGCCCGAACCGGGAAACTCATTCCCCGGTTCACGGCCCTCGCTCTGATGAGTTGGGCTGCGGCAGGCTTGCTGGTGTTCCTGTCGGTTCTCGCGATCGGGCTCCTGGCCCGAGGGCCCTGGGCCAATCTCGATCAATTGGGCTCACGCATCGGCCTGGCCGCCTCCACAGGCGCGGCCGGATGCGTCGTATGCCTCGTCGGACTCGTCCACGATCTCGCCCGCGCGGTCGTCGTGCGCGATGATGCGGGCATTCGCGAGTCGCTCGGCGCAGCGCTGAAAACACTAGCCCGACGACCGTTTTGCCTGCTGGGGAGTCGCCTCCTGCTCTTTTGCAGCACCGTCGTGCTCGTCGCGGTGGGCGCCATCGTGGTGGCGCGGCTCGACGTCGCCCAGCCCGGGGGCATGCTGATCTCGGGAGTGCGACTCATCCACCAATCAATCGCCTGGCTCATGGTCGCCGGCCAGGCGTGCTTCTTGGCGGCACTCCTGCGCTGGGCCGAGCCACTCGAGGAGCGCTCCGCCCGCGCAGCACTCGCACCGCCGGACGCAGATCGCAGTTGATGTCACACGGCCGCACTCCGTGCGCCGCCCACCACGACGTCAGGCGTGTGCAGCGAGCGTTTGTCGGTAAATCTGCGCGTAACGACGCGCGGGGCGATCCCAACCGAGATCTTGCCGAGCGACCCGACGCACGAGCGAGGACATCTTTTCGTGTCGGTAGGCGGCAAGCGCACGAGCCACTGCCCCGGCGAGCCCTCGCTGCGTGGCGGACTCGAAGAGAAAGCCGGTCCCCGTCGAGAGCTCGGCATCGCAGTCGACGACTGCGTCACACGCAGCATCGACCGACAAGGCTACCGGCACCGTCGCATAGCGCTGAGCCCGGAGAAGGCGCTGGGCCGACGGGTTGTTTCGCTCGAGGCCGAGATAGAAGTCGGCGCCCGCCATCAGACGACGTGACGTGCGGTCGTCCGGACTGGCGATCACTTTCACGGATTCCGCGTAGGGCTTGGCAGCGGTCTCCAGTCGCTCGCGATTTGCCTCGTCGGTGACGACGACGAGCTGCATTTCGTTGCGCATGAGCGTGCGCAGCGTCGAAGCGAGCACGTCCAGGGCGCTACCCCCACCCGGTACGAACTCCGCGAGGAACAGTGGCTGATCCACCTCGAGCGCGAGGCCGAGTTGCCGGACAATCGCGGACTTGTTGCGTGCCTTGTTCGTGATGTCTTCGGCGTCGTACCGGCTCTCCAAAGCCGGATCGGTGGCGGGATTGTGCTGCGCGTAATCGACGCCTCCGAGAACTCCCACGCAGCGCCCAGACTCCCGGAACACCCGCGAGAGGGCTCCCAGACGCTCGGGGCTCCCGAGATGTTGAGCGTACGTTGGCGACGTCGCTACGACGGAGTCGGAGACGGCCACCGCGCCTTTGAGCACGCAAAGCTTCGAGCCCATCCGAAACGCCTGCTGGTTGTCGAACTCGTCGGGGATCCCCAAGTCGGCACGCTCTTTGGGGGAGAACACGCCTGCGCGCTTGCCATCGTGGACCGTCAGCACCGTCGGAACGGACGGTCCTGCGTGCGCGAGCAATTTCACGCCCGTCAGCCCCGCCCCATAGTCGTGGAGGTGGACCAGGTCGAAGGTTCGCCCTTGTTCGGCCCGCGCGTGGACCAGGGCCGCTGCTGCGCTCGACAGGAATCCGAACCGCTTGGCGTTGTCGGGGTACTCCTCGCCACTTTCCCCGTAGACACCCGGTCGATCGAACAACCGCGGCGCGTCGAAGAGGACTAATTTGGCCCCCGACGGAAGCTGCGCGTCGAAAACCACCACCTCGCCGCCTCCCTCGAGACGAATCGGCGTAAGACGGCGTGCCGCCATGAGCCCTGCCTCCTCGAAGGCGGGGTACCGCGGCAGAGCGAGGGTCACTTCGTGTCCCAGAAGGCGCAGCGATTTGGCCAGGGATGCCACCGATTCGGCGGCTTCGGTCTCGGCGACGTAGGGTGCAAGCTCAGCTGCAACCAGCAGGATATCCATCTCGGGGACCGTCTAGCACAAGCTAGATCCCGGCGCGAAAAAGGTCTCCGGCCTTCGCGGACCCCTGACGGGGCGAGGGCCCGCGAAGGCCTCCTCGGCCCTCAGTCTCGCCGGCTAGCAGTTGTTTTTTCGGGGTCTTTGCAAAGACCCCGCCCCACTGCTTTTTAGGGGGGCGGCCCCGCCCCCCTCGTCGGCCCAAGTG
>JBNKGC010000225.1:0-9103 GCA_050289625.1 Polyangiaceae bacterium
GCTTCGGCGCTCTGCACGAATCGCCACTCTAGTTGCTTGTTTGGTCGCGCCAAACGGTAAACCGTTTGTCGCTCTAGACGGCTACGGGAGGCCGCCCAACTGAACATGCCGCTCATGTCCTAGAATCACCGCAAGCGACGATCACCGCAGGCGGTCATCGCCCTGATGGCTCGAAGTCGTCTTCCGCGTCAGAGAGCACGGCATCAGGGCGGATCAGGAATGGCGCACGCCAGCGCCTTCTCGTCCGCTACTTGCCACATGTCGCAGATGAGCTCCTGACGCAGACAGGTTCCCCTCAGCAGTTCATTGCGGCTGCAGGTGCTCAGTTCCCCTGCCCTCCGTCCTTTTTGGCCCGCAGCGGGTGAGGCCCGAGGCGGCTACGTGAGACCGCTCTTCTGCACCTGCCGCCTAGATTGTCTTCGATCACCGCAAGCGGTCATCGCCGTATCAACATGATTCTATCCAACGCGGAATGTGTGGAGGCACCGCTCACAAAAGGCCGATAGCCAACTTTGCTCAGACCAATGTTGTCCATCGCAACACCTTTTCCATCACACCAATCTTCACCCTTGGGGGCGCCTACCGCTTGACCGTCAAAACTGCCGGCACTAGATAACCGCAACTGCTGACACTCAGCAGCACCACAGCGCGAACACTTGCGTTGATTGCCCCCCCTACCATTTTGCCCCGCATCAGACGGTGGCAAGATGGCTACGAGAGACGCTCGTCTGCACGTCCCGCTCATGTTTTCTTCGATCATCGCAAGCGATGATCGTCATAACATCGTCGTATATCGACTCTAACGTTGACACACATAGTCTCTGATACTGTCGAATTCTCGCCGACGGCAAGCGTGACGTGCTTTCGACGCACGTCACAACTCGGAACATTCGGTAGCGCAACCAGAACGAAGGGCGGCGCCTCTTCCTACAGGTCACTTGAGTGCCGAACCCCTCACCTCGGGAGTGCAGCCGAAGGACGCGACCGAACCTTTTCGAAGGCGGCACTTTTCTCCACCCCGGCTCTGCCTCTCTGCGAGGATCAGCGCACGAGTTGCCGGTCCGGAGCCGTGCAAGCGCGCGCATTACTTGCAGCCCAATCCCGCAGCACGACAGGGCACCGCAACAATGGCACGCATATTGGTCATTGAAGACAGCACGACCGTCTTCACGCGCATCAAGCACCTGCTTGATGCACGCGGACACGACGTCCACCGCCTCACCTGCTTCATCGAGCTGCCCTCGGTCCTCCGGCAGTCGCCTCCGGACCTCATCATCCTCGACCTGCAGATTCCGGTCATGCCCGGCACGGCCTTTGCGCGCTACGTACGAAACTACGAGCCCCGGAGGATCCCCATCATCATCCACTCCTCCTGCGACGAGGCCGTGATCCGACAGGCCGTTCTCGAGACGGGCGCGGTCGGGTCCGTCCCCAAGGATGCCTCGGAGCAGAGCTTCGTGAGGGCCGTCTCCAACGCCATCGAGGGCCGAACGACATGATCGAGTGTCTAACCGTGGTAGCCGGCGGCGCGCGTCGCCTATTCCGGGTGGCCGACGTCCGGGAAGTCGTTCCCATGATGCGTTTGCACGATCCGGGGGACGCTGCAGGCTGCCGGGGGCTCCTGAACCTCCGCGGCGAAGTCGTACCCGTGTTTGATCTTGTGAAGAAGGAAGGGAAGATCGAAACCACACACCTGATCGTGGTCACCACCGTCGAGGAGCAGCTCGTCGGGTTCATCGTGGACGACGTCACCGACGTCGTCCATCTCGGAGACGAGGAACTCGTCTCTCGACGGCTTGGCAATGGGGACGAGCGTCATATGGCGCTGATCGCGGGCGAGGTCGTGCCCGTAGTCGACGTCACCCAAGCACTCCGCCAGTGAAGCAATGAGCACCGCCGTCGAGCTGAACGCAGCCCTTGCCGAGCTTGCCCGCAGTCGCCTCGGGCTGGACCTCTCCGCCTTCGCTCCGGCCGTCGTTCGCAGGACCCTCGCGCGCATGCCAGGGGACTATGCGGACCTACCGACCAGCCAGCTGGTCCCCCTCCTGTCATCGCTTTGCGTCGGCGAGACGACGTTCATGCGGCACTCGGAGCACTTCGAGGCACTTCGGCAACTCGCACCAGGCATCGCGTCCGACGGGAGGCAGCTCCGCGTATGGAGCGCCGGGTGTTCGACGGGCGAAGAGGCCTACTCGCTTGCGGCCGTCTTGCGTGCGGTGGGGATCCGCGCGGACGTTCTGGCCACGGACGTGAACGCCCGAGCGCTCGCATTTGCTCGACGGGGCGTCTATCGGCCCTGGTCGCTCCGATCGGTCGACCTCGCGGCGAACCCTTGGCTCCGATTTGACGGCCTGCACGTCGAGGTGGCCCCGACGATTCACAGCTGCGTCCGCTTTGAGCCCCTCAACCTCGCCACCGATCCATTTCCCACGGGAATGGACGTCATCTTCTGCCGCAACGTCCTGATCTATTTCCACCGCGACGAAGCGTTGCGGGTCATTCGACGGATGGCGAGCGCCCTCGCGCCAGGGGGCATCCTCGTCCTCGGATACGTGGACCCGCAGCCCGATCTCTCCGTCCCGGTGAAACGGCACACGTTTGGGCGCGCCAGCATCTACCGACGCATTGCCGCAATACCCAACGACGGCGTGCGCCCGCCTGTGCCGGCGCTCCGGGGCAAGCCCGAGCCGCCGACACCACCCGTCCCGGCTCCTCCCCCTGCTCCCGTGACCCGCACGTCTCGTGAAGGCGAACGGCCGGAGATGGATCAAGCGTACGAGCATACCGAAATCGAGCAGCGGATGCTGCAAGTCCGCAGCCTGCTCTTGCAAGGTCAACGCAACGACGCAATGCGGGAGGCCGAGCGTTTGCGCGATGCGCTCCCGGGGGAGGCGGCCCCCTGCGTCCTCCTGTCGGTGCTAGCGGAGGAGTCTGGGGACATCGAGTACGCGCTCGGCATGGCGCGCCGTAGCGCCGCCCTCGTCCCTGACGAACCCGTCGCGCAGCTCCTCATGGGGCACTTCCTGGCCGAAAAGGGCGCCCGCGAGCTTGCGCGCGTCCGAATCACCTATGCGCGACGCCTCCTCGACGCCCTGCCGGCGGGCGCCACGCCGAAATCCCTGGGGCTCGACCTCGATGCCGCTCAGCTACGAAGGATGATTGATGCCGAAGCACGACGACTGGCGTGAGCACATGACCAAAGAAGACCTGCTCCTCCTGGAGGCACGGGCCGCGCGCTATGCGGACGCGACCTCCGAGCAAGCAGTGGACCGGCGCGACGTCTGCATCTTCGAGCGCGCCACCACACGCTACGCTATCGAGCTGACGGCCCTCCGAGAGATCCGCACCCTACTCGGCTTCAGTCCCGTTCCCGGCGCGCGGCCCGTCCTTGCGGGGCTGTTCTACTACTCTGGTCAGATCATCACCCTGCACGACCTTCAGGGCATGCGCGCTCCAGAGGGCTCCATCCGTGCGGGCTCTTCAGCGGTGATCGTCGAGTGTGGGAACAGCCGACTTGGCCTGTGGGCGGACGACGTCGTGGGTGTGATGTCCGTGGATTGGAGCAAGGTTTTACCCCTGCCAGTTACGGTAGGGACATACGGGCAGTGCTTCGCGGGAATGCTCCGGGACAAGACCCTCGTCCTGGCGCCCGACGCGATGCTCGAGTTCTCAGGGTTCAACGAGCTGTTCTAAAGAAGCGATCCCCGCCCAAGAGCAGGCGGACCACCAGAGGAGAGAAATGGAAAAAACGGATGCCGTAGCCGAGCCAACACGAATGCGCTCTTCGGAAGAAGAGATCGAGAGGCGCCGAGGCTACTTTCTCATCGACGAGCGGGACGAGGAGCGTATGCGGGCCTTCAAGGACAAGGCCACCGAGAGCATGGATTCCGTCGTGTCGCTGTTCTACGAGCACCTTCTCGCCAACGACGAGACGAAGGTGCATCTCAAGAGTGAGCAGCACATCGCTCGGCTCCGCAAGACTCAGTCGAAGTACTTCCTGAGGCTGTTCGAGGGGACCTACGACGCGGACTACTGCGAAGATCGCATCCGCGTGGGCAAGACCCACGAGCGCATCGGCCTGGGCCCGCAGTGGTACATCGGGGCCTACTCGCTGTACTTGAATAGCCTTCTCCCCCTGGTGTTCGAAGCATATCGCGAGGACCCGGAGCGGGGCGTCGCGACCTTCCAGAGCATCATTAAGGTCGTCTGTCTGGACATGGGCCTCGCGATCGACACCTACATCCAGGCCATGCTCGAGAGTGAGGACCGGACGCAGAGCTTCATCGGGGCTCTCAACGACTTCTCCGAAAAGCTCACCGAGACCTCGGGCTCGATCACGGAGGCCACATCGGCCCACACGGCCGCCACGCAGGAGCAGGCCTCCTCGATCGCCGAGGTCACCAGCACGGTGAGCGAGCTCCGCCAGATATCCGCCCAGGCCCTGGAGAAGGCCGAGTCAGTGATCGGGGTTGCCGAGCGCGCGGCGCAGACCTCCCAGACCGGGAGCTCGGCTGTGGCCGACGCCATTGACGGCATGGGTGAGATCCGAGAGCAGGTCGAGACCATCGCTGAGCGGATCCTATCGCTCAGTGAGCAGACGCAGCAGATCGGCGAGATCATCACGTCCGTCAACGAGATCTCCGAGCAGTCCAAGCTTCTCGCGCTGAACGCGGCCATCGAGGCCGCTCGGGCGGGTGAGTACGGCAAGGGGTTCGCCGTCGTCGCCGCCGAAATTCGAAGCCTCGCCGATCAATCCAAACAGGCGACGGGCCAGGTGCGTAAGATCCTCGGAGACATCCAGTCCGCCACGAACTCGGCGGTGGTCGCCACCGAGGAGGGGACGAAGAAGGTCGAAGCCGGGGTGGACCTCGCCAATAAGGCGGGTGAAACCATTCGGGTGATGACCACATCCATCGCTGACTCCGCGGAGTCCGCAAAGCTAATCGCGAACGCCGCCAGACAGCAGACGGCGGGCGTCGAGCAGGTCTCGGACGCCATGATGTCGATCAATGAAGCCGTCGCTTCGTCGGTTGACGGCATGCAGCAAACGGACGCGGCAGCGCAGGGTCTGGTCGCCATGACCGAGGAGATGCGCGCCATGGTTCGGGCGTTCGCGGACCGGAAGAAGAAGGTCGCTGAATACCGCATGGCGGACTGATCCATGCCTACTAACCAAGACGCGTTTGCCAGCGAACTGCAGCGGGCGTTCGCAGAGGAGGCGCGGGAGCTCCTGCGGCGGATCGAGGCGACCACGCATCGGATCCGTGACAGCCACGAGGAGGCGCGCCGCGACCTCTGGCCAGGGCTCCTGCGCCTACTGCATACCCTCAAGGGAGCCGCAGCTGCCGTGGGACACGGTCGCTACAAGGACGAGGTGCACGCGCTCGAGACGACCGTGTCCTCGCACGAGGCGGGGCGGACGCCCTTCGACCGCGCTGCTTTCGACGCATTCATGGTGACAGTGGACACCCTCCGGGGTCTCACCTCGGATCTAGCCCCGGAGGCCACGGAAGCCACCGGACCGGCCACGCCAGGAGCCGCCGACACGACGGCAGGTGCGGGAACCGAGCTTGGGGAAGCGACAGAGATCCTGAGGGTCAAGCCAGAGCGGATCGACGCCCTGTACAACCTAGTGGGCGAGCTAGTTGTCACCCGCCTGCGCCAAGACGCGCTGACGGACCAGATCCGGTGCTTGCGGGAGCGTAGCGTGGACGTCGGCGAAGCCCTGGAGGGGTTGCAGTTGGCCCTCGGTCCCGTGCGGCGCGCCCTGCCCACGTCCCTGTGGACCGCCGTGAACGATCGCCTGAAGCATCTCGCCTCCGCCGCCCGCGAGGCGCAGAAGGAGACCTTCTCCGTGGCCAAAGAGGCACCCATGCTCGAGGCCCACACGGCGTCGGTGGTGAGCATGCTGACGGACTGCATTAGCGCCATCCGGTTGATGCCCCTCGGGCCGTTTTTCGAGGAGTACCGCAGGGTGCTCCGCGAGGCGGCTCGCGAGTGCCACAAGGAGGTCCGCATGGAGATCCGAGCGGAGGGGGCCGAACTCGACCGCCACGTGCTCCTTCAGCTCCGAGATCCCTTGCTCCACCTGGTGCGCAATGCCGTGGTCCACGGCATCGAATCACCCGACGACCGGATACGCGCGCAGAAGTCGGAGGTGGGCCTCGTAGTCGTGGAAGCAATCTGCGAGGGCTCCTGGGTGGAGATCCGAATCGCCGACGACGGGCGCGGCATCGACGCGAAGAAGGTACTGGAGCGGGGGCGCGGAGCCGGACTCACCGAGCGCACCGAGGCCGACGAGGAGCACCTCCTCGAGATCCTCACGCAACCTGGCTTCTCGACCTACGGCAAGGTGGACGGTCTCGCAGGGCGAGGCGTGGGTCTGGACGTGGTTGCAAGCACAGTGACCGATCTCAAGGGGACGCTGACCCTTGAGAACTTGCCAGGACTCGGCAGTGCCTTTCGTCTCCGCGTGCCAGTTTCGGCCACCACCACCCAGGGCCTCGTGGTGTCAGCCGAGGGTCACCTCTTTGGCGTCCTGCTGCAGGACGTCGAGCGAACGGTGAGAATCGCGGAGGAAGACATCTTTCGTCTCGAGGGCCACGAGGCGATCGAGGCGATCGAGGTCGACGGGCAACCGGTCGCCCTGACCGCTCTCGGCGAGCTCCTGGGCCTGGGCGGGGCTGAGCGAGCACGGCTCATCGGAAAGCACCCGGCGGTCGTCCTGCGGCGGGCGCGCGCGCGGCTCGTGGTACTCGTGGACGACATTCCGGGAGAGCAGGCGCTCGTCGTGAAGCCCGTGCCGGAGAACGTGTCGTGCGCAGGCTATATCCAAGGCGGGGCAGTCATGCCCGACAACTCGGTTCTTCTCGTCCTCCAAGTGGCCGAGCTCTTCGCCCGAGCCTCGGGTCGACCACAGCGTGGTGCACCTCCCGCGGAGGAACGTACGACGCGGCGCGTGCTCGTTGTTGACGACTCGGTGACGATGCGCACCCTTCAACGCAGCATCCTTTCTTCCGCGGGATACAAAGTGACGGTGGCTCAGAACGGGCGCGAAGCGCTAGAGGAGCTGGAGCGCATCGGTGGCACAGACCTCATCGTGACAGATCTGCAGATGCCCGAGATGGACGGCGTTTCCCTGTCCCGAGCCATCCGGGCCTCGGACGCGCCCCACACACCCATCGTCATGGTGACGTCGGTGGGCGACCCCGAAGAGCGTCGGCGAGCTCTCGACGCCGGTGCGGACGCCTACGTGGTCAAGGCTGACTTCGAGCAGGGGGCATTCCTCGAGACGGTGGCGCGCTTCTTGGCGCAGTGACCATGCGGGTGCTGGTTGTGGAGGACTCCAAGGTCATCGCGACCTACGTCCAGAAGCTCCTCCAAGACGCTCCCAACCTTCACCTCCTTCCAATCGCCACGACTGGGCGCGAGGCCATCGAGATGGCCTCGCGCGCGAGGCCCAACGTCATCCTCATGGACCTCGAACTCCCCGACATCCACGGCGTTGATGCCATCCGGGAGATCATGCACGCCAATCCATGCCCCATCGTGGTGTTGAGTGGTCACCTCGCCCACGCCGACCGCGACCGGACCTTTGATTCGCTCCAGGCGGGCGCCGTAGAGGTCCTTGCCAAGCCCGAGGGTATCGGCGTGGACGACGTGGAAGCCTTCCGGGACAGGTTGCTCCGGACACTCGAGGTGATGTCGACGGCGAAGGTCGTCCGCAGGCGGCAGCCCCCCAGCCATCACTACCCCTCGTCGGTTCGACAAGCGCCGGTGCGCTCGCACGCGGTCGGAAGCGGAATCGTCGTCATCGGCGCATCCACTGGCGGGCCTCGGCTCGTCCGCGACATCCTGAAGGCGATCCCAACACCCTACCCCTTCCCCATCGTGGTGGCGCAGCACATCGTGCCCCGCTTCGAGGCGAGCTTCGCCCGATGGCTCGCTACGACCGGCCACCATGTCGTCGTTGCCGAAGAAACCGTTTCGATGGCGGCCTGCGGCGTGCACGTCCTCCGCGCTGACTGCCTGACTTGGATCGAGGCCGCTGCATTTCGGTGTGGACCCTGCGAGGACGGGAGGGCGTGCCCCTGCATCGATCTCGCTTTGAGCTCGGCAGCGGAGACGTGGGGCGAAGCCACGACAGGTATCCTCCTCACCGGGATGGGCTGCGATGGCGCCCGAGGCCTCGGCAACGTGCGGCACGTCGGGGGGATGACGATCGCTCAAGATGACGCGAGCTGCGTGGTAGCGAGCATGCCGAACCACGCGCGCGCTATTGGAGCCGTGCAGCGCTCACTTGCGCCTGCCGGCATCGCCAGATTCCTGAGCGAGCTGATCGCACCCCCGACCTGAGTCGTACTTCGTCGCCCCCCCCCAAATCATCCCCGAGCTCGCATGACTGATTGTGAAAGCAGCAGAAATGCCCTCGGCCCCGTGACGGAGCCGGATGAACACTCTTTGGGCAGATCGAGGCAGACACCGCCGGAGTGACATCAAGAGGCATCGCCTGAAAACGAGAAACGGCCGGAGCCTCCTGCTCCGACCGTTTCTCTAAACGTTCCCGGCGTCCCCCGAACGGTGCGGTCCAACCGACAACCCGTCGAAGGAACCCGGAGCACCCCGGCTACTCCGCGGCTTGCGCCTGGTGCTCGAACAACTGGATGTTCGGCTGGTACTCTTTCACGTCGGTGAGCGACATTGCCAAGAACAAGATCACGAAGAGAAAGGAACTGCAGAACACGACGACGTTGAACCGCTTGTCCCAGGCCAAGTGCATGAAATACGCCATGACCAGGGTGGCTTTGATCGTAGCGATGATCATCGCCACGATGAAGTTGCCCTTGCTACCGAGGTCGATCCCGGTCACGGCCTCGGTGACCGGATGCTCGACCTGGATGCGCGTGTTCATCTCGAGGAACGAGAAGGCGCCGTCCTGCCCGACGATGAACTCGACCGTGCCCGCGTTCTCGTACCCGACGGCGCGCGCGATCTCGACCGCCTCGCGGCGGAGGGCGGCACGGGTCTCGTCGGCGAGCGCCGGTGCGGGCGCCTCCTCGACGAGCTTCTGGAACCGCCGCTGGATCGAGCACTCGCGATCGAG
>JBNKGC010000226.1:0-9067 GCA_050289625.1 Polyangiaceae bacterium
GGGACTCGGATTCACCCGCCGCTGGAGCTTCGGGAGGCTCCCCGGGCGGGAGCGCCGAATCGCGTGTCGAGTCGCGGACTTCCTCCCCCATGGCTGGGGCGGAGCGGAGCGCGGATCGGGGGGGGAATCAACGTTCACCCGTCCTTTCGCTCTGGCGGGTATGATGGCGCCGTGACTCCTCAAGAGAAGAACATCGTGAAATCGTTGGTGGCTGTCGCGTGGGTCGATGGGCAGATGGAAGACGCGGAGACCACCGTGGTCGAAGGTCTGCTCGTCGGATTCGATGCAAGCGAGGAAGAAGAGCGAGAGATGCTCGAATACGCCCGGACCCCGCGCAGTCTCGAAGCAGATCTTCCGCTCGGCGAGCTCGACCGCGAAGATCGGGAGCTCTTGCTCGCGAACGCAGCCCTGCTCACCCACGCCGACGGGTATCAGAGTGTGGAAGAGAAAGAGGTCCTCGCCGAGTTGGTTAAGGTTCTGGAGTTTTCTCCTGGCGAGGCAACCGAGATTCTCGATTCCGTCAAGGATGGCGCGCTCCAGCTCGGAACCAAGCCGCTCGAGAGCCCCTGATGTGCGCCGGGTGCCGTGCACTCGGAATAGCTCGGGGTAACTGAATCGCCACAACTCAAGCTTGACGGGCGCGCTCGCGCTTAAGGTATGGGGGATGGGCAGGGATGGGCTTGGAACTGGCGCAAGTCAGCTTCGATCAAGTCGATCGACTGGTTCCAAAAGTCCGGCTTCGACAAGTCCTCGCCGATGGCGTCCTTCACGACCTTCTCGGCGGGAGCGCTCGCCGTCTGGCGCAGCAGCTCCTCGTAGGTGGTCAAGAAGCGCGGGCCTTCCTTCTTGGCCCGGGCAAAGAGCCCGAGGCTGAACAGGAAACCGAAGGTGTAGGGGAAATTGTAGAAGCTGATGTCGGTCAGGTAAAAATGCAGTTTCGATGACCAGAACCACGGGTCGAGGGCGTCCGGATCGAGCGCGTCGCCGTAGTTATTGCGCTGAGCATCGAGCATGAGGCCTTCGAGCTCACTCACCGTCAGCTCGCCCTGCCTTCGACGCTGGTAGAGGGCGTATTCGAAATCGAAGCGCATCGGGATGTTCAAGAGGAAGATGGCGGCTTCGGTGAGTCGATGGTCGAGGAGGGCGGCCCGCTCGGCCTCGGAGCTCTTTTCGAGGAGCGCGTCACCCACGATCTGCTCGGCGAAGGTGGACGCCGTCTCCGCAAGGGTCATCGGGTAGTCGCGCGCCCAGGGGCGCATGTCGCCCATCACCTGATTGTGGAATGCATGCCCGAGCTCGTGCGCGAGAGTCTGCACGTCACCAAGCGCACCATCGAAGGTGAGGAAGATCCGTGATTCGCCGATTACCTTGGAGCTGGCGCAGAAGCCCCCGGGTCGCTTCCCTTCGCGCGCCTCGTAGTCGATGTGCCTCGCGGAAAAGGCGTGCTCGGCGTAGTCGGCGAGCTTCGGGTAGAAGCTGCGGAAGGAATCGAGCACGAGTTCTTTCGCTTCCTCCCAGCTCACGCGGCGCTCGGGGGCTTTCGGATACGGCGCGAGCAAGTCGGAGAAGCGCAAGGACTTTCTACCGAGAGCGCGTGCCTTTTCGCGCAGGTAGCGGCGAGCTACCTCTTGGCGCGAACGAACGGTGCCGAGCATCGCGTCCAGAGTCGAGCGTTCGATGGAAGCGTCGAACAAGGCCGGCTCGAGAAAGTCGTCGATCTCGCGGCGTTCGTAGAGGGTGAGGCGGGTGCCGACGATGGAGTTCAGGCAGGCCGAGGTGACGCTGCTCACGCGCTTCCAGGCTTTTCCTGCACCCCGGAGAGCTGCCTCGCGCACCTCGCCATTGGCGTCGCACAAGAGGGAATTGACCATCGAAATGGGAACGGTGCGCGCGTCGCGTCCAGGGACCTCGAGGGAGAGCGTGAGCTCGCCCGTCACCTGATCGTAGAGGCGCCCCCAGGCCGAGAGCCCGGTGACCGAGAGATCCGAGTTCAAGGCCTCGAGCGCGGCGGGCATCCGCTGCTGCGCCTCGATGCGAATCCGGCTGAGGTGGTGCCGGGCGGTCGAGAGACGTGGGTCGCCGACCAGCTTCTCGAAGTCGTCGTCACCCATGGCGGCAAACGCGGCCTTGAGCGCACCAAGAGCCTTGTCCTGCGTGGAGTAGAGGGTTGCGACCCCCGCATTTTCTCGCTGGACGACTTCGTCGCGGGCGTCGGCCGACGCCAGGCAGCCCAGATAGGTAGCGAAATGAGAGAGATGCGAGCCGGTCGTCTCGAGCTCGAGCAGGGTCTCCACGTCGGGCGTCGCCGCTCGGGCGACGAGCTCGGAGAGCTTTCGCTCGAGGTCACGCTTGAAAGCAACGTAATCGTCGGCGCCTACCCCCGAAAAAAACGGGGTCATGTCCCAATTCGGCTTCGGCAGCCGGTCGGTCGTGGATTCTGCGTTCGAGATCTCGGTCGCTGCGGTCACGCGAAATAAGGTAGCGCTTTGGATTGCCCCAGTCGCCCCCGATCGCCGACGAGGGGGGCGGCCTCGGTAGTCAGTGAGGGAAGCGAGAATCGCGGCGCTGCAAGGCGAGTTCTGCAGGCACCAAGGGCAGCACCAAACCGACGAAGATGAGCCCACAACCGAGCCATTCGGCGCCCGTGGGCCAAACGCTGAAGTAGAGGCTGCTGATGGGGATGGCGAGCAGTGGTCGGGTCTGCTGGAGGAGCGCACTCTCTACGGCGGGGAGGTCCTTGGACGCGCTGAGCAAGAGGAGGCGCCCGAGACCGGGGCCCAGCAAGGCCGCGAGAGCACAGGCGAACCAGCGCTGGGGACCCATGGCGAGCAGCTGTTCGACGGCGTGCGGCACGAAGGCCAGAACCACGACCGCAAGGGCCGCGCGCACCACATTGGTGACCATCGGGTCGGTGCCCTGCGAGCCTTTGCGGGAAATCACGTCGATGAGTGCGAAACCGAAGGCAGCAGCGAGGGCCCAGAACACCCCGGTGTTGAGCTGGAGGTTCGAAGTCAGGGCATCGATTTGTGTCGCCGCCACACCGAGCAAGGTAAGCACGATGCCCAGCGCCACCGCGCGGCGCGTGGGTTCGCCGAGCCAGACGAAGCCGAGAAGGGCGACGAAGAGGAGGCTGGTCTGGATGAGCACGGCGGCAACGCCGGCGTGGAGGGTCGAAAACGCGTAACCCTGAGCGATGTTGCCGGCGGCGGCGGCCAAGGCGATGCGCCACCCGAGACTCCACGACCGACGCAGAGTGTCCTTCGAGCTTTGGGTGGCTCGTACGGCAGCCGGAATCCCGAAAAGGATGCAGACGAAAGCGAGCAGTCCGAGAGCTGCGCCGGCGCCGTGTCCGTCGTCCGCAGCGACCTTGAAAGGCAGAACGAACAGCGTGGCCGTGACCACTGCACCCAGCACCTTCCACCGCGCGACGTTTCGACGATGCCGGGCTTCGTCGTCCGCTCGGGCGAGGCTCATCGGGGACCTTGTCTCACCCGGCACCGACGAGGGCAAGCGGTGTCGCGTGCGGCGGGGAAGGCGGACTTGCGACAGGCTCGGCAGCGAACGGATCGTCAGTCGTCGGAGTCGAACGTGCCTTCGCGGAGAATGCGCGCGGCTTCGATGCGGTACTGTTCTGCCAGGGCGTCGTCGAGACCGTCGAAGAGCGTCACGGGACGACGACGAATCGAGCTTTCCGGAGCAACGTCTCGGGTGTCCACGGCCTCCCCTGAAATGAAGTCGAGGTACTCAGCGAGGTCCTCCTCGAGCACCGTGGGAGGGACGGGAGTCGGATCGTAAACGACGTCGAGATCGAGCTCGTCGTCGAGGAGACGCACGGCATCGATTGCTCGATCTCCTTCGAGGGTGGAGGGGTCAGCTTCGTGGATTTCGCTCGCGTCGACTTGGTGGACCATCGCCTGAAGCGAGCGTTCACCCGTGTCGACGAGAGTGTCGAAGCGCTCCCTGTGATCGAGTCCAAGCAGGGTGGGCATCGGACGCCGCCCGTGAGGAAGCGGGGCGGCCTCATCGAGATTCGGCGTGGTTCGTGCGGAAACGACGACGGGCTGGCGCCGCCGATGCAGGCGGACTTCGACGGACTGTTCCGGGTCCGCGCTGCTCGCCGGAACGGGCGCCTTCGGTGCCGCAGGGGACCGGTCGGACGGGGACGGGGAGAGCTTTCGCGCCGTGGGGGCCACGCGCCATTCATGACCAAGGCCCTGCGTGAGGGCCAAAAAAGCGGCGAGAAGAGGCCGCGAGGCCAGGGTTTCGAGCGCCTCCTGGCGGGGAAAAAATCCAATCGTGTCGCGCGCTTTTCATGGCGCGGAGCCTGCGGTAAAGACGGAGCCCCCGTTTCGAAACGGGAACGCGCCCGTAGCTCAGTTGGATAGAGCGTCCGCCTCCGGAGCGGAAGGTCAGAGGTTCGAATCCTCTCGGGCGCGCCAAGTTGTAAAAGTCAGAGATCGTTGACGATTCTTGCGCGCCCTCTTTGAGGTTTCGAACGTCGGGGCGACTCACTGGAGGCGTTCGACGAACCGTCCGCCCAACCACGCACAGGGAAGAGCACTGACGGCCAGGGCGATGGGATACCACGCGCGGCTGGCGTCCCACATGGCGACGGCACCAGCGATACTGAGACACAGGCCGATGCCACCGAGGATCAGGGCGTGGCGCATCGGATTTCGGGGCGCCAGGTGCGCAGTCAGAGCGCAACCGGCGACGTCGATGGCGAACCGATAGGCGAATGCCAAGGCAAACAGCCCATGGGACATGGGAGGAGCGCCGATGGGGGGGAAGACACCGGTCGCATGAAGCACGATGTCGATAGCCGTGGTCAGGGTGAAGATGGACACGAGACCTGCGGCAATTGCACCGACACTCCGCAATCCATGCGAGCCAGTGGCGGAGTCTGGGGCGGTTGAAGAAACGAGTTTCGTGAAAATAGCGTTGGTCGCGGTCATGACGAGTCTCCTTGTTTGGGTCAAAACGCCGAACGTCGGCGCTTTCCGTTCTCACCCTGAGGTCGGAGCCGTCCGCAATCTCTCGACATCGAGCGGAAGTTATTTCGAAAGACCTTCGTCCAGGCGAGCCGCCCGCAAAATCAGGTAGTTGCGCTCGGCCACGCTGCTCGCGCGGTCGGCTGCCCGCCGATAGCACGCCCCCGCCCGCGCCGGGTCGCCTGAACGTTCCAGCAGATGACCCCGTACTGCGTCCAGGCGGTGGTGGTTCGTCAGGCGGGTATCCTTCTCCAGGGCGTCGAGTTGCCGCAGACCGGCTTCTGGCCCGTGCACCATTGCCACCGCCACCGCTTGGTTCAAAGCCACAACAGGGTTGTCGGAGAGAGTCGCAAGAACCTCATAGAGAGCGAGAATCTGGGGCCAGTCTGTCTCCTCTGTACTTGGTGCTTCGTCGTGGACGGCCGCAACCGCCGCCTGAAGTTGGTAGGGACCGATGAGTCGGCGCGGTAGCGTTTCGCTGAGCAACGCCACGCCTTCTGCGATCGCCGCGCGATCCCACAAGGACCGATCTTGTTGGTCGAGCGGCACGATCTCGCCTGATGCTCCTGTGCGGGCCGCCCGACGAGCATCCGTCAGCAGCATTAATGCCAACAGACCTGCTACTTCGGGATCTTTGGGCACCAAGCGATACAGCATGCGCACGAGACGGATGGCTTCATGGGACAGATCGGTGCGGATGAGCTGGCTGCCCGTGCTCGCCGCGTATCCCTCGTTGAAGATGAGGTAGAGGACATGGCTGACGTTGACGAGACACGCTGCCAGTGCCTCGCCCTGTGGCATTTCGAACTGTCGACCCGCTGCTTCGATGGTCCGTTTTGCGCGGCTGATCCGCTGCGCCATAGTCGCTTCTGGTACCAAGAAGGCCTTGGCGATCTCTGCCGTCGTCAGGCCACCTACAGCTCGCAGCGTGAGCGCGATCGCGGAGGCCGACGACAGGGATGGGTGGCAGCACATGAACAGGAGCTCGAGGGTGTCGTCACGCTCGTTCTTGTTGCCTTCCGCGTCTGCCGCCAGCGCGATTTGCTCGTCGGTGGGAACCAAACTCACCGTGAGCGTCTCACGGTGTCGGCGCGCGCTCTCGGAGCGCACAGCATCGGTGGTGCGGCGGACGGCTACGCGAATCAACCAGGCGCGCGGGTTGTCGGGCACACCTTCACGTGGCCACTGCACGGCTGCCGCGATCAGGGCTTCCTGCACTGCGTCCTCACAGGCGGAGAAGTCCCTGTAGCGCCGTATCATGACACCCAGCACCTGGGGGGCCAGCTCGCGCATCAGGTGCTGGATCTCGTTTTCGTCGACCGTCGCGGACGTACCCACGGCCAACAGCCTAACCCACGTCGGGTGGCGCGCTCATCACCTGCCGTACCTCAATGGGAATGCTCATCGGCTTGCCACCCCTCCCGGGCGCTGCGGACGCTTCGGCGGCGATGTCGTGAGCGCGTTCCGTGCTGTCGACGTCGACGATCCAGAAACCTACCAGGAACTCTTTCGATTCTGGAAAGACGCCTTCCGTTGGTGGCGCACCGTCCTTGCCGGCACGGATCAATTTGGCTTGGTCGGGGGTCCCGAGGCCTTCGGCGAGGACCAGCTCACCGTTGGCCGTCAGTTTCCTGGCAAACGCCTTCATGAACTCGATGTGCCGTAGCAGGTCCTCTTGCGGCCAGCCCATCACTTCGTAAGGGCCTTGGCCGGGATGGTTCATCATTAGCATGTATTTCACGTTCGATTCCTTGGGTCAGAGTTTGAGTTGAGGCGCCACCGAGGGCAGCCCAATTCTAGGTCGGAGCCGAGCGTGGTTTCTCGACATGCCCCCCGATCTTTTTTCGCCCAAGGGCCTGTCCTGCGTGTCGACCTGCGATTTGACTACAGCGGACCTCCACGTACCCGCGCGGTGATGAACCGACCCGAGTTCGTTGAGCGGGTGCGCAGCATCCTGGCTGATCGTGGCGGCATGCAGCAACACCGGAGGGGTGACCGAGGACAAAGAGGGAAACGGCGACTCGACTTCGGGTTCCGGCGGGGAAGCCATGGTGAACCCTGGGGATGGAGACGCGCCCAGCCCCTCTGGCGGTTCGGGAAACGACTGTGAGGGCGACGACTGCCTCGCCCTAGGTGGAATGGGCGGCGAGGGGTTACCCTCCGGGGGTGCCCCTCCGACCGGCAGTGGAGGAGCGGCACAAACAGGAGGAACGTCACCAGGCGGAATGGGCGGCAGTGGAGGAGTAGACGAGTGCGTGATTCCCGCGCAGCCTGCCAATGCTGGCCTTGGTTTCGACCTCACCGACGTGCGAGAGTACATGCGGCTCGGCAACTACTCGGGCGTCCCCCTCCACCTCGGGCACCTCGACGGCAACGACTACCTCGACGTGGTGCTTCCCCTCACCCAGGGAGGGCGCATCGCTCACCTGTTCGGAGAGCCAGGCGCCTCCCTCGCTGACGCGACCGAGATCGTCATCGAGAACGCCAACTCGATCGTGTTGCACGAACTCACGGGCGACGCCCTCGTGGACATGCTTGTCCTGAGCGCCGCGTCGGGCGGCACCACGACGCGCCTCTATCCAGGGCAAGGCACAGGGGTCTGGGGTGCTCCCCTCGACTTCTACGAGCTCGACACCTACCGCCGCGCCCCGATGTTCGCGGACGTCGTCGGGGACGGCCAGGAGGACGTGGTCATCTCCAAGAGCCGGTTCGGGTTCACGGACGCGGTCACGATCCTCGAGCGGACGGGCGCCACCTCGTTCACGGAGTTTGCCGAGGTGGGCCTCAGCGGAAAGGACAGCGTCCCCGTGCTGGCAGATTTCAACGGGGACGGTCACTTGGATCTGATCGCCGTAGGGGTGAACAGCTCCAAGGACAACCTCGACGTCGCGTTCGGCAGGAGCGACAAGAGCTTCGACCCGATCACCACCGTGGACCTGAACACCCTCGTGGAATTCTTCGTGTCCCAGGCTCTCGAGATCTCCGTGGGGGACGTGAACGGGGACGACCGGGACGATCTGCTCATCCGGGACGCCCAGGGCGCCAACCTCTGGCTTGGATCGGATACCGGAGTCCCGACCTTCTTGAGAAGGTTCGAGGTGAGCGGCATCGGTGAGGCGTTCCTCGTCGACGCGGACGATGACGATCATCTCGACGTCGTCACCACCGCGGACGAAAAGTCCCTGCTCTCGTTCCACTACGGTACGAGCGAAGGCACCTTTTCCGAGCCGGTGGAATGGTCGAGCGGACACGACGCATTCCGGCTGCAGTTCGGCGACCTCGAGAACGACGGGGACACGGACGTGGTCATCAGTTCGAGCAACGTCTACGTGATGGAACAGGTGTCGCCTCGGGTCTACGACGCCCAGAAGGTGCTCGTTCACACGACGGACACCCAGGGGGTCCTCGTCGATCGCTTCACGGGGGCGAACCTCGATGTGGTGGTCCTCGATGGCGCCACGCTCCGGCTGCTCGAGGGAGACGGCACCGGAGCCTTCGCCGAGGGGACCCCGCTCGACGTGGGCAGCGAACTACGATCAGCCGCGGGCCTGTTCGCAGATGGTGATGCGCACCGAGACCTGATAGTCGGGCACGCCTCGGGAACCACTTTGTATCTGGGAGACGGGACGGGGGGCTTCTCCACGAGCACGACCTTCCCGGAAGTCCTGACCCTCGTGGAGGACTTCGACGAGGATGGTCATGATGACTTCTTCGCCAAGAGCGGTGGAACGCTCAGCTGGTTCGAGGGAGATGGAGTGGGAGGCTTCACCCAGCACGCCCTGGGCACGCCGAGCAATGTCGTCTCGGTCTTCGTCGCCGATTTCGTCGGCTCGGCGAACGTGCTTTCGCCCGATCTCGCGGCGCGGGCCGGCGCACCGGCGATGATCTCGTAGGACGGGAAATAGTCCGTGCCGGGATCGGCGGCGACAAGTTCGCCCGCGACCGCGCGCAGGACCGACTTCGAGTGCGTCGTCGCGACAAGGACATGGTGCCCCGATTTCGTCGCGGTGAGCGGTACGGGCGATACAGTAAGGAGGATCCGAAGCCCGGGATTGAGGGCGCGCATCAGCGTGAAC
>JBNKGC010000227.1:0-8893 GCA_050289625.1 Polyangiaceae bacterium
GGAGCGGAGGCGGGAGTTGGGGGTGAGGAGCGGCGATTCATTCGCCGCGACGAGGAGGGCTGGGAAAGCCCCCCCGACAACCTCTGATAACCTACTGCACGGAATGTCCCGGTACGGGGCGTTTCTCGAGGACGGCCATCGTGTCGAGGCCGGCTTTTTCCAAAGCGATGGCCGATGCGGAGAGATCGTAGACGAGTCCCCATTCCACGCCCTCGGCTCCCTGCACGAAAAACACCGAGGAGTCCTGGCAGGTCTTGGCCATCCGTTCGATGGTTTCGCCGGTCATCGTCAAGTCGGGTCCCCCCATGCCGCGCGACCGCTTGCGGGCCGTGCCACCGCTCAAGCGCCAAATTGCGGTGCTGCGATCATCGAGGATCATCCCGACCAAGCTGCACTTCTTCGGCGAGTCGACCGCGCCGGCGGCGGCTGCTTTCACTTTCTGGGGATAGTCCTTGCGGCTCTCGGTTGCGATTTCGATCGCTCCCGGCCCGAGTTCGGCGAGCGTTTCGAGATAGGCGGCGACCCACGCGACTTTCGCCTGGCGGTGCACGGTCACCGTAACGGTTTTTCCAGCGATGTACTCTTTGGCGTCAGCGAGGTCCTTCTTCAGTTGCTCGAGGCCCTGCGCGTAGGGTTTGCCGTCTTTCTCCAGAACTGTGCGGGAGAAGCCCACTTTCGGACTGATGTCGTCGATGGAAAACTCCGGCGGGCCCTTGGGGACCACCGGCATCGCGACTTCCTCTTCCGGCTCAGCTGCTGCAGCTTTCGGCGTTTCCTGGTTTTGGTTCTTCGATTCGTCGCAACCGACCGTGCAAAGCGCGCCGACGAAGAGCGTGCAGCTCAGTATTTTTCCTACCCGTCCCATGTCGGCGCGCATTGTCGCGCGGCTCGGGGGGCGTCGACAAGGAAACTCCGCCGCAGAGGCCGACGTGCGCGAGATGACCTTCGCGAGCGTTCATTCGGCGTCGATGCCACGCGGCGGGAGACTTCCGACCCTCGGGATTCTGCCGCTCGGGACGGCCACCGACCTTGCCACGAGCGCGAACGTCCCCGCAGGCGAGATCCAAGACTTACTCCGAGTCCTCGAGCAGGTGGTCGCGTTCGGGTTCCAGGCACTGGAGCAAGCTGCTTCCAGTTCGCCTCCAGGCCAGGCCTGCGCAACGGACAGGCAGTGGGCAAGACGGAGCGGGGCATCGAGGTGACGTGCGAGGTCGAAACGGCCCCGGTGGGAATGTTCGCGATGCGATGTATGGAGTGGTTCTTCGGGAGACGCCGCTATGCTCCTGGTGATGAATTCCACCGAAGCGTCTACGGGCGCCGCGCGAGAGCTCCGAGCTTTTCCCTCGCTGAGTGCGGTGTGGTCACAGCTCGTCCAGCAGCAGCCCGATCGCATCGCCGTGAGCGACGAGGGCGGCGAGGTCTCGTTTCAGGAGCTCGACGTGCACGCGACCCAGGTGGCGAAGGATCTTGCGGCGGCCGGTCTCTCGGGGCGCCGTGTCGCGATTCTCTGCGCGCGAGATCGGCGCTTTGCCGCCGCTCTGCTGGGGGTCTGGAAGGCCGGCGGAGTCGCCGTGCCTTTGACCGAGCTGCATCCCCCGAAGGTTCATCGCGACCACGTGAAGTGGTCCCGCGCCGAAGCCGTGGTCGCGTCTCGGGACTCCGAACACGCAGCAGTAGCGCTCTCCGGGCGCGTGGTCGTCGTGGACCGGGAGGCTCCAGCGAAGAACGATGGAACTCCCGGAGCAGACGAGGGGTCGCGGCGACCGAACGACACCGCCCTGTTGCTTTTTACCAGCGGCACCACGGGACGACCCAAGGTGGCTTGCATCAGCGACGCCAACGTGACGGCGCTCTCCGCCCTGCTCGCCGAGGCTTGGGGGATCACCCCGCGAGACCGTCTCCTCCACACGCTCCCGCTGCACCACATGCATGGTCTCGGGATCGCCTTCTGCACCTGTCTGTTGGCCGGCGCAGCGACGCACTTTCTGCCGCGCTTCGAGGCAACGCGCGTTTGGGAGCTGATGGGAGATTGCACCGTGTTCATGGGCGTTCCGACCATCCACAAGAAGCTCTTTGACGCCTTCGATCAAGCGAGCTCGGAGGCGCAGAGACGGTTTTCCGCCGGCGCAGGGAAGTTGCGTCTAGTGACGAGTGGCTCCGCCAAGCTGCCCGAGACCCTGTCGCGACGCTGGAGCGATCTGGTCGGGCGAGTTCCTCTCGAGCGCTTCGGAATGACCGAGGTGGGAGTGACCTTGAGCAATCCCCTCGAAGACGAGCGGCGTCCGGGCAGTTGCGGCAAGCCTCTCCCTGGCATGGAGGTACGGTTGGTCGATGAAATGGGAGGGGACATCGGCGTTCCCGCTGCGGGAGCCAGTGCTTCGGGTGAGCTCTGGTTCCGCGGTCCAACCGTTTTTCTCGGCTACGACGGCGATGAGCAGGCGACTCGCACGGCCATGCCCGATGGCTGGTTTCGAAGCGGCGATACGGCCGCGTGGCTCCCTGGTGGCTACGTGAAAATCCTCGGGCGTACGAGCGTCGACATCATCAAGAGCGGCGGTTACAAACTCAGCGCCCTGGAAATCGAGGAGGCGCTCCGGGAGCACCCGACGGTGGGTGACGCCGCCGTGGTGGGAATTCCCGACGAAACCTGGGGAGAGCGTGTGGTGGCGGCGGTCGTCGGAAGCGGGGCTCTTGCACATCCCGTGGAGACCGAGCTTCGCGCGTTTCTGAAGCAGCGCCTGGCGCCCTACCAGGTGCCGAAGAGCATCGTGACTCTGGACGACTTGCCGCGGAACGCCCTCGGTAAGGTGACCAAAAGAGCGCTGATCGAACGTTTGCAAGCCGCCGAAGGATCGAAGAACGGCGACCCGGACGCGGTATCATGATCCGGGTCAAGACCAGGATGATCGGGGCACTCGCTGCTGCGGTCGACGTTGCAGTCACCCGCGCCGTGCAACTTTCGCGGATCGATCGAAGCGCTCCCGAGGACTACGACGCGCGTCTCGCTCTCCTCGAGCACCTCGCCAAATTCTACGCGGGGCAGCGCGGAGCGATGCACCGTGCCCCGCAACCCATCGCTCCCGTGATGACCCCGCTCAGGGGAACGCCCGGAGCGCGTGACGTGAGCTGGCCCTGTGCTCACGTGCCTCTCGATGCGTCGCTGAACGAGGAACTCGGTCGCTATCCGGAAAATCAGGAGGTCCACGTCCGCCTTCGTTCGACGGATGCCGGACGTCCCGTCGTCGTTTTCGTTCACGGCTACCTGGCGGGGGACTTCGCCTTCGAAGAGCGGGTGTGGCCGCTGGAGCGCGTCGATCGGCTTGGGTTCGACACGGCTCTGTTCACGCTGCCCTACCACGGCCGTCGTGCGGCGCGAGCCCCCGTTTCCCGGTCGCGACCCGGCCCTCACCGTGGAGGGGTTTCGCCAGGCTGTTGCGGATCTGCGCGACTTCGTGCGCTTCCTGCGCCGCGACCGCGGGCATCGCGCGGTGGGGCTCGTCGGGATGAGCCTCGGGGGATACACCGCTGCGCTGACGGCCACCGTGGAGCCAGAGCTCGACTTCCTCGTGCCGGTCATTCCCTTGGCGTGCCTGGCTGATTTTGCGCGGGAGCAGGACAACCTCCCGCCGGGGGCGCAGCGCGGTTCGGTTTTCGAGGAGGCCCTCCGGCGCACCTACCGCGAGGTGAGCCCCCTCGCGCGCCCTTCGCTCATGGGCCCCGGGCGGACCTTGGTCGTCGGTGCCCGTGCCGACCGCATCACCCAGGTGAGTCACGCACGCCGCTTGGCTCACCATTTCTCGGCGCCCCTCCACACCTGGCCCGGAGGGCATCTCCTGCAGTGGGGCCGCGGCGAGGCGTTCAGTCGCATCGAGCAACTCCTCGCCTCCCTCGAGCTCACCCGGTGAGCACGCGACCCAGTGACGAGATTCGTGGCCCCAGAAGGGGGCCCGCGGTGCCCGGAGCGCATGGGCGCGCCGGTAACTCATCGCGAAGCGGTTTTGGGGTGCCTCGCTGCGCAGCCGCGAGGCGGGGTCTTTGCCAAAGACCCCGAGAAACGACCGCTAGCCCGGCGTAAGCGATGGCTACGGAGGGCGTCGCGGGCCCTCGCCCCCGAAGGGGGCCCGCGACGGCCGGAGCGCCCTTTCGCGCCGGAAGCTAGCCTAGCTGGAGGCTTGATCGAAGAACGGCGCGTTGGCGTCCTCCGAGGGGTTCGGCGCGGCGCCCTCCCGCTGCACGCGAACGAGCTTCTGCAGGAAGATGTTGTTTGGGATTCGGGTCGCGCTGCTCTGGTCCTGTAAGGTGGTGAACATCAGGTTCATGTCGACCACCTTGCCCTTCAGCACCACCGTGCCATTCGTGTCGATGAGCTCGATCTCGTCACCGATCCGAAATGGGCCGTACAAGAGCAGCAGGAGGGCGCTCGTCATGTTGCTGAGCACGCTCCAGATGGCGATGAAGCCGACGGCAAGCGCAGCCAGCGTGGCCGAAAGCACCGCCCACGCCTGTTCGAAGACGCCGGTGATTTGAAGCACCAGCAGGCCCCCCACCAGGACGGAGCCCCAAGTCGCGGCCAAGCGCAGCCGGACCGCCATCGTGGGCGACAGCTGCGCTTTGGTCTCCATGGTGGCGATACGACGCCTGGCCACGCCCCGCAGCATGAAAACCGCGATCACGACGACGACTAGGGCAATCCCCCGGGTACTGAGCTGCTTCAGCTGCTCGATGATGGAGTCGCTCATCCCGCTTCGTCGCCTACGACCCGCGCAAGCCGCCGTGGCTATAGCATCCCTCGGGGGCGCTTGTCCGGGGTGAGGCATGCGGAAGCGCGCGGGCCACCGAGCGCTGTTTTACGGAGATTCTTCGGGGGATTCGTCCTCGTTCCAACCGAGGTCCCAATCTCCCTCGTCCGCGCCCTCGGCCCCCTCGCCGAGGACTTCGCGGAGCGTCGGGAGATCCCATTCGGACAGCTCCCTGGACGGGGGACCGCTCACCCAGGGCGATTCGTTCCTCAACGGGGCCCGATTCTTGCGGGCGCATCCTCCCGATTCGATCATGGCAGGGGACTCCTCGAGCTGGTCCGGCGCTGCTTTCGTCGGGAGCCCAGCAGAAATCCTGAAGCATCTGCCGTGCCAAGGTGCACGTTCTCGCTGCCGCCGCGAGACCGGGCGTGCTTGAGGGCAACTGATCGCCGCTGTACGTGCAAGGGCTGCACGCTCGAGCGCGAAAACCTTGCGCTCTCGCCCTCGCCCGCAATCGGCGACCGCAGCTTTCGCGCGCGCCGCCGAATGGCACGACGCGTGCTTCAACGCGACTACCGGGTTGCGGTCGGTGTGACGAGCCGCGACCGCTCCCGTTGCGAAGAGAGAGAGAGAGAACAGATCCATGAAGACAACGATCCTGGCCGTCGGCCTCGGCTGCCTCGTGGTGGTCGCGGGCTGCGACAAGAAGGAGGCTCCTCGGGCGGAGTCGACAGAGGCCCAGGCCGAGAGGCAATCGGAGCCAGCCGCAGCTGCCGACGAGCTCGAGGGAGACGAGGAGGGCGACGTGGTCGCGCGCGCCGAGTCGGAGGGCGCTCAACCCAAGACTCTCCAGCTGCAAGAGGATGACGAGGACCCCGAGCCCGAACCGGATGATCCCGAGGTACCGTCCGATCCTGGTGACGACCTCGAGCCGGACGAGCCCGGAGACGGGGACGGCTGGGGCGATTGACATCGTGACCTTCCGTCAGCGCCTGGCGACCGCCGCAGCCAGTCGTCGACGCGCGGAAGGCCTGAAAAGGGGATGAGCGACCGCTGGGGCATTCCTCCGAGGCCCCAGCGGTCAATCATCTTTGGGATCATTCGCGGCGCCCCCCCGGCTAGTCACCAGCCGGCTGCTGGCTTGGGTGATTCGGCGCGGGCGCAGCGCTTGCTCCCCACGAAGACGTGCACCCCTTCGTTGCTCGGAACGCGGGCGTTCCAAACTCGGGTGATGCTGGCGAGCCCCGTGAACACGTCGACGTGCTTGCCCTGCACCTTGAGGCCGCGGTCTTCGGCGACGAAACATCCGTCGTGCAACGTGCCCGACTCGTCGCGCGGGATGCCGTCGTATTCCGGGATGTAGATCGACGTTCCCAGGGGAACGAGGTTGCTGTCGACTGCGACGGTGAGCAGCGGAGTGATCGGTTTGCCGAGGGCGCCCCGTCCCCACGGGTATTCGCTTCGATTCAACGCGTCGAAGCAGATCTTCTGACTGGTGCGCTCACAGACGACAGCGCATTCGCAGTCGCGCTTCGCGAAGCTCACGGTCTGCCCGCTCTGGAGAGTGCCGCTGCCTTGCACGCAGAGCTTTTGGTAGAAGGCGGCGGGTACCGAGGCGAGCGTCCTGCACTGCGCGTCCTTCAGTGCGACCGTTCCGCCGCTCGACTCTCCGCGAAAATCGCTTTCGTTCGGAAAGTCGTAGTAAGTGTTGCGGAACACTCCGAGGAGTTTGCCTCCAATCGCCCGCACATCGAACGCGGGTTTGATCGCGCTCCCGCGAGCTTTCACCGTGGGCCGGAAGCCTTCACGCCCCGGGTCGAATGAGTCATCGCGTCGCGCGTTGGCTTCTCCGATGACCATCGTGCGCCGCGACTTCACGGGCGGGCGGCTGCCCTCGAGCCGTTCGAGCTCCGCGCGGTCGAGGCTGTGTCCATCGACCTCGCCTTCAGGAACGAGAGGTTCTGCCATCCAGGCCGAGCCGGAGGTGGAGCACGCCCCCGCTGCCAGCGTCAGGGCCAGCACGGCGGGAGCTCCGAAGAGAAACCGGAGTTTCGGCATCAACGGGGGCCCCTTCGGGGGTGCACGTCTCCGGAGGGGGGCGCGTCGCTTCGAACGCGACCTTCTCCCAGGGCCTCGGCCTCGGTATCCGCACCCATGCCACCCGCAGCCAAGGCCCGATCCCGTGCTGCGGTCGGATCGCAGAGGCCTCCAGCATCCCGCGTGATGAAGGGTCGCAGGCGCTCGTTGTGGGCGAGCCAGTGATCCCGAACGGCCACGGGAACGTCGAACTCGTCGAGGATCTTTTCCAGGATCTTCAGGCGGCGATTGAACTGCCCGCCCATGATCGGGTGTTTGCGGTGCGCAGTGTCGAGCGGCCTGCCCGTGTATTGAGCGCCGGCGCCGAGATGGCTCGCCGCAAACTCGTACTCGAGCTGCTTGAGACGGTCTCGGTCCACGTCACGAAAAAAGAACCCAATCATCACGTCGTCGACGATGCGGTCGACGAATCGGTCGATGATCTTTCGCAGGGCGACCTCGCCGCCCAGCTGCTCGAAGTAGCTCGGGGAACCGCTCTCACCGCTCTCACCGCTGTCGACCATGGCGCCGATTGTGACGTGGTGTCGGGCGATGGTCCAGCAAAGGGCGCGCGATCAACCCGTTGCGGTTCGCACTTCGACGCGAACCGTTTCGCGGGAAAAAGCCCGAGTGCACGCGACCTCGGTGCGTAGGAACCACCCGAGGCGAGGCCAAAGGCCGAGGCGCCGCGTCCCCGCCGGGGAGCGAGTCCCTTCGCGACCCGCCGGAGACCCGGCGGACCCGTGGGGTGAGGAGTCGTGGCTTTGCCGCGACGACGAGGGGGGGCGGGTCCGCCCCCCCTGATAGTGAAAGTGGTTCCGGTTATAACGACCTCGGCCCGATGGATCCGTTCCCCCAACCCAATGCCCGGGTGTCTTCGTCGAGGATCACTCGGGGACTTCAGGAGGGGCCGCCGTGGCTGCTCACGGCATACGCGGTCGTGGCTGCCTTTAGCGCGTACTTCTGCATGTACGCGTTTCGCAAACCTTTTGCCGCTGCCAAGTTCTCCGGCGAGCATTTTCTGGACACCGAGGTCACGCTGAAGACTGCCCTCGTGATCGCACAGATCGCCGGCTACACGCTCTCCAAATACGCGGGGATCCGAGTGCTGTCCGGTCTCTCCCCGCGGCGGCGTCCAGTCATGCTGGGCGGGCTGATCGTCACGGCGTGGGCCGCACTCCTGCTGTTTGGTTTCTTGCCGGGTTCGGTCAAGCTGATTGCCATTTTCATCAACGGCCTTTCTCTCGGAATGGTCTGGGGCCTTGTGGTCGGCTACCTCGAAGGACGGCGGACTTCCGAGATCCTCCTCGCGGGCTTGTCCTGCTCGTTCATCGTGGCCAGTGGCGCGGTCAAGGACGTGGGGCGTTTTTTGATGCGGGAGTTCGGGGTCACCGAATCGTGGATGCCGTTCGCAACGGGGGCGCTCTTCGTCGTGCCCTTCTTCGTGGCCGTAGCCCTCCTCAGTCGGATCCCTGCACCGAGCGAAGAAGACGAGCGCCTTCGGTCCAAGCGCGAGGCAATGGATTCGACGATGCGCGCGAGCTTCGTCCGCACCTATTGGATCCCTCTGACCTTCCTGCTCGTCGCGTACTTTTTCCTGACCGCTTTCCGCGATTTTCGGGACAACTACGGCGTCGAGCTGTTCTCGGAGCTCGGCTACGCGGACGAGCCGGCCGTATTCACCTTCACCGAACTTCCGGTGGCGTTCGGCGTGATGCTGGTGATGGCCCTGCTCAGTTTGGTTCGAGACAACGCGCTAGCACTCAAGACCGTCCTCTCGGTGATGGCTCTTGGTGTGGGGATGCTCGGCGTAGCGACGATGCTCCTCGACGTGGGCGTCATCAACGGAGTCTCCTGGATGATTCTCCTCGGGTTGGGTTCCTATCTCGCCTACGTGCCTTTTGGTTCGGTGCTGTTCGACCGAATGTTCTCCTATACTCGAGCCGCGGGGACGGCCGTGTTCGCGATCTATATCGCCGACGCTATCGGCTACACGGGGTCAGTGCTGGTCCAACTGTACAAGGACCTGCTTTCCAGCGATTCCCACCTGGAGTTTTTTCGCGGATTCACCTCCTTCA
>JBNKGC010000228.1:0-8842 GCA_050289625.1 Polyangiaceae bacterium
GTACTGGTGACCCGAGACGGTCAGGGGGCTCCCCGACGAACCCGTCGCCGACCCCGTCTTTCCGCAACCATCGCTCGACTGGGGATCGGGGAGGCCGGAGCCGCCGCCGCTGCCGTCGGAACCGCCCGAGCCAATTCCACCCGAACCGTCTCCGGACCCGCCGGTGGAGGCGCCGCCGGAACCGACGATCCCGCCTGATCCGCCGCCTCCGGTCGACACGACACCTCCCGTTCCGAAGCCTCCGGTCCCGGTGGCGACACCGCCGGTGCCCGAGACGCCACCGCCGGTTCCGGAAGTTACGCCACCGGTCGAACCACCGACGGACGATGAGTCGCCCGAGCCGTCAGAGGAGTCGGGGCCGCAACCCTGAGCACCCATCGAAGCGACGAGAGCGACAAAAAGGGGAGGCAATCCCCTGCGAAAGGGTAGAGGCGAATTCATAACTGATTCAGTCGCGAGGGTCGAGCATTCCCCGGAGACCATAGCGGGTCGGGAAATGACGCCGACGTGGGTGAAGATTTCCAGAGGCTCAAAAATGAATGAGGTGCGGGCACAGAGGCCCGCCCTCTGGAATTCCCAATCGCGGTGAAACGGATCACACTTCGCGAGCAGCGAGCGCATATCCGTGCGACGTGAGCGACCTGTGGGGAAATTCTTCGATGTGACTGGAACCTTGTGCGCCTGGTTGCTCAGTTCTGGAGGCGTCTCGTGTCGGAACAGTCAGTAGTTCGAGAGTGGGGCAGCGTCGGGCTCCGCCGCGGTAGCGATGCCTCCGACGTTGACGAGCAGGAGGCTTTCCTCCGCTGGCACGCCGAGGCGAAGTGGAAAGCCGTAGTGACCGGTGCCCCGATGCACGTACAGGCGATCGGCTCCGCGAGCCCAAAAGCCGTGGTCCGGGATCTTCGCGATCCAGCCTGCAATGGTCCACGGCAGGCGGAAGCTCACCAGCCCGAGCTGTCCGCCGTGGGTGTGCCCGCTGAGCACCAGATCCGCTTCGCCGGCGGGAAGATGACGGAACGCGCCGGGATCGTGGAGAAGAGCCAGTCGGACGGCGCCACGGACGCGGGGATGAGCCTCGCACACGCGTCGCATGTGCTCGGCGCGCTGTCGCCAGTGAAAGTCGAAGCCCACGACTTGAATGGGGCCCGCAGCTGTCGACACCGTGGCGGCCGAATCGACGAGGAGAGTGACCCCGGCGTGCGCCAAGGCAGAACGGACCGTCTCCGGCGCTTCGTGGTCGTGATTGCCGAGACAGGCGAAGACCCGCCCGTCGAAGGCGCGCAGGGGCTCGAGGGCCTTGGACAGCCAGATCGCTTCGCCTTGGGACTCCATGGTGAGGAAGTCACCCGTGAGGACGACGAGATCGGGATCCCTGTCGACCGCGCGCTGACAGATCCGTGCGAGGCGCTCGACCGACATGAATGGGCCGAGGTGGGGGTCGGTGATCTGCACGATGCGCAATGGTCGTCCTTCGGCGTCCTCTTGGCTCGTCACCGGATGGCGGCGCAGGCCCTCGACTTGTGTGCCGTCGGCGACGGTGAGCCAGGTGGTTTCGGTGCGAGTTGTCAGCGATTGGAGCATGCCGCAGCCGGCAAGGGCGAAGGGGATCCAAAGGCCGTGAAGGGGGAGACCCAAGGCATTCGCGATGGCCCACGGAAACGAAAGGAGCACCGCGGCGCCGAAGTAGAGCCCTGGCAAGCTTACGAGGAGCCGGTACCAAAGAGGGAACATGCGTGGCCAGATCAGACCGAACGACTGCACGAACACCGCTCCGTGCAGATAGAGAGCGATCGGGATGAGAGCGCCCGTGTGGGGGAGGACGGAAACTGCGATCAGCGAGTAGAGCCCGAGCAGCACACCTCGAAATACGGCGTAGGCACGAGAGCGGAACGTCAGTGCACAAGCGACCACGGCCAGCCAGGCGCCCCAAGTCGAGAGGGTGAGGGGGAGCATCGATAGCAGCTTGCACGCACCCGGGATGGCGCGCAAATGCGCCGAAATACAGGCCTTCGCGGCGTGCCCCCCCGTGGCGATCGCATCGAGTTCGACGCGAAAACGGGCGGTCGCGGAAGCGCCGTCGCTGGCAGGACTTGAACCCAAGCGCTAGGCCGACTCCAAGACAAAGAGATGAACGCGCCTCTTCGGAATCTCGCTGGCCGACGGCTTTCTGGTTGGGGCCTCGTGCCCGTCGCGCTGCTTTCGGTCGGTTGTCGCGGGACGCGCCCGGAGCTCGGGGTGGTCGCCGGTCGGCTCCGTCCGTGTCCGGACACGCCGAACTGCGTGTCGAGCGACGCACCGCGGTCTGACCCGGAGCACTACGTTGAGCCGCTCGCTGCTGGACCTGACCCACGACGAGCCTGGATCCGAGCGATCGACGTGGTGAAGCGCATGCCCCGAGTCGAAGTCGTCGCCGAAGAACCGGGCTACCTTCGCGCGGAAGTCACGAGCTTGATATTCCGCTTTGTCGACGATCTGGAGCTCCACGCTCGCCCTCGGGACGGCATCATCGCCGTCCGTTCCGCTTCGCGTGTGGGCAAAAGCGACTTGGGGGTGAACCGCGCTCGGGTCGAAGAGATCCGCCAGCAACTCAGGTGAGCGAGTGTGTTGGGGGTGAACCGCGCTCGGGTCGAAGAGATCCGCCAGCAACTCAGGTGAGCGAGTGTGTTCGCTGCTGGCGGCTCGGATCGTCAGGGACTCGCCGCATTCGTTAGGCCACCGGGGAGTCGACCTAGGGAGGGACCCAGCAAGCGCTCGATGGCAGAAATCAGCGGCCTGACGCTCGATGGATCGAGCGCTGAGATCAAGACCGAGTCGTCTTCGAAGGTGAGTCCTTCCAGCGTTTCCGCATCGAGGCGATCCACCTTGTTGTAGACGCGGAGCCGGGGGATTTCCTCGAGGCCGAGCTCTTCGAGGAGTTTCTTGGTCGTTCCGCGGTGCTCCTCCTCTTCCGGATCGGACGCATCCACCAGTTCGAGCAGGAGGTCGGCGTCAGCCGCCTCCTCGAAAGTGGCCCGAAAAGCGGTGAACAGATCTTTGGGCATGTCGCGGATGAAACCGACGGTGTCGCTCAGGATCACGTGGGCGCCCGAAGGTAGATCGAGTCGTCGCGAACGCGTGTCGAGGGTGGCGAACAACTTGTCCTCCGCGAGCACTCCCGCTCGAGTGAGAGTGTTCAGAAGCGTGCTCTTGCCGGCGTTGGTGTAGCCGACGATGGCCACCACGGGGATGTCCTCGGTTTGACGACGGTGGCGGCGCTGAGCGCGCTGCTTGCCCAAATCCTTCAGTTGGCGCTCGAGGCGGGTCAGCCGCTCGCGTGCTCGTCGGCGCCCGATTTCGAGCTTCGTTTCACCAGGGCCGCGGCCGCCGATGCCGCCTGTAAGTCGACTCAGGGCGTCGTCTTTCTGACCCAGCCGCGGCAGTGTGTACTTGAGCTGCGCGAGCTCGACCTGCAGCTTGCCGTCCCTCGTTTCGGCTCGTTGCGCGAAGATGTCGAGGATGAGCTGGCTCCGGTCGATGACCTTGAGGTCCGTGTGAGCTGCAATGCCGCTCGCCTGGGCTGGGGTCAGGTCGCAGTCGAAAATCAAGGTTTCCGCGTCGAGATCGATGGCGCGGATCTCGACTTGCTCGAGTCGGCCACGACCGAGCACGAGCTTCGGATCGACTTGATCACGGAGCTGAATGATCTGGTCGACGACGTCGACGCCTGCAGTCTCGGCGAGGGACTCCAGCTCCGCCATGCGCGCCCGTGCGCGCCGCATGGCCCCGGGGCGTTTCTTGTCGCCGACGTGGACCAAGATGGCGCGCCCGTCTTTGGCTTCGACGGTGCGACTCAGCTTGAGGCGAGCGAACTCGGCCTCGAGGGCGTCGATGAGCTGTCCGAAGTGCGGCTGCGGCCGTCCCCAGGAAATGGGCTCGACGAGCTCGTACGGTTTTCCGTCGACACCTTTTTCGCCACGCTGCTCGGGAGTGGGTACGTTGTACGCCCAGGTGATGCTGCGCGGATCTCCCTGAGGAGTGAGCAGCACGGCGCACACCAGATCGAGCCTGAGGCGGGTGAGGTCGGTCAGGTCATCGTGGGTGAGACCTTCGTTGAACAAGTGCGTGTGCACCAACCGCAGGGCTCGGAAGCGTCCTTTGGCGGCTCGGAGGCGGCCGATGTCCGGCAGCATGAGGCCCGTAGCCGAACCCACGACGACGTAGTCGACGACGCCCGACCGATGGACGAGGGCTCCGACTTGTCGCTTCGATTCGCGTGACGCTTCCGAAAGCGAGCGAACCAGCTCGGGGGTGGCGATGCTGTCGGGGGGGACGCGGCGGCGGTAGATGCGCTCGAGTGCCTTGAGAGCGCTCGGGGACAGCCCGGCGGTGTTTCCGTAGACCTTCTGCATGGATGTTCCGGCCCCGCTCGGAAGTGGGGCTCACCCTGATAGCCTGGCAAACCGCGCACGCTGGGTCGAGATGCCGCTTGCCAGGCGCAGGCGTTTGTTGAAAAACCGGCGGACCCAATGGCCCTCCTGACCCAACTCGACGAGTCTTCCGCCCGAAAGATTCTCCTGGACTACGGGCTCGAGCTCGCGTCCTTGTCTCCCCTTCGGGCGGGCAGCGTCAATTCGAACTTCGTTCTCGAGACGGTTGACGGGGGCAGGTACTTCGCCCGGATTTACGAGGAGCAGGGTCGAGACGGTGCTGAGACCGAGCTCCGACTCTTGGAGCAGCTCGACCAGCTGGGGATCCCCGTGGCTCTGCCCCGGCGCCAGAGCAATGGCAGCATGCTTGCCGAACACGCCGGAAAGCCCTTTGCCGTCTATCCTTTCATCGACGGGGAGATCCTGTGCCAGGCGCGGGTGACACCGGCGGCCTGCCGCGAGGTGGGGCGGAACCTCGCGAAAGTGCACGCGGCACCGGTCGATCTGCCGGGGCTCGGCGAGGGGCGCTTCGAGTTCGCCGATCTGCGTCTGCGGCTCGAGCAGGCGGAAGGGACTGGCAGGAAGGATCTGCTCGAGGCCGCATCGCGGGTGCGTGCGCTCATGGACTCGTACGGACGGCGGCGCACCGCCGACCTGCCTCGCGGTGTGATTCACGGGGATTTGTTTCGCGACAACGTTCTGTTTCGGGGTGAGAAGGTCGCCGCTCTCCTCGACTTCGAGAGCGCCTCCCTCGGGACGTTCGCTTACGACCTGATGGTGACTCTCCTGGCATGGTGTTTCGGCGACGATCTGGACACGAATCTCGCGCGTGCGCTGGTCGAGGCCTACCACGAGGTGCGCCCGCTCGAGTCGCGTGAACTCGAAGCCCTTGCGGTCGAAGGCGCGGCGGTATGCATCCGCTTCGCGACCACGCGCATGACGGACTTTTCGATGCGGGTACCCGAAGGCGAACAGCCTGCCCGCGCCTACCAGCGGTTTTTTTCGCGTCTCGAAGCCCTCGAAGCTGGGGTGCTCGATGACGTGATTCGAGGGCTTCGGTAGGCCCCCGGGTTATCGACGGAAGGAAGACGAAGATGAGCGTAGCGCGCGGCGGGCGATTGCCCGACTCGATCGACCAAGCGATGCAGGAACTCAACGCCAGCGTGGACGTGGACTCCGTGCTGTGGCGCGACGACATTCGCGGATCGATCGCGCACGCCCGGGGGCTCGCGCGCGTCGGAGTCATCGAAACGGCTGAGGCCGACGCCATCGTGCGTGGGCTCGAGCAGATCGCCGGCGAAATCGAGCGCGGCGAGTTCGTGTGGGACCCCGTCAAGGAGGACGTTCACATGAACATCGAGGCTCGCCTCATCGAGGTATGCGGCCCGGTCGGCGGCAAGCTGCACACGGGGCGTTCGCGAAACGATCAGGTTGCCACCGACCTGCGCCTGTTCTGCCGTCGGCGCACCGAAGAGTCGATTGCCGCTCTGGATGACTTGGCGGCGGTCCTGCTCGACCGGGCGGAAGACGAGATCGACGTGCTGATGCCCACGTACACGCATTTGCAGCGGGCCCAGCCGAGCCGGCTTTCGCATCATCTGATGGCTTGGCAGGAGATGCTATGGCGAGACCGCGGTCGCTTGGCCGACGCTCTGGAGCGACTCAACGAGTCTCCCCTCGGAGCGGGGGCCGTAGCTGGCAGTGGGTTCCCGCTCGACCGCGATGGGGTGGCTCAGGAGCTGGGTTTCGTTCGGCCGATGCGCAACTCCATTGATGCCACCGCGAGCCGCGACTTTTTGATGGAGCTTTCGTCGGCCCTCGCCATCCTGGGGGTGCACCTCTCTCGCATCAGTGAAGAAATCGTCATCTGGTCGACGGTCGAGTTTGGTTTCATGACTCTGAGCGACGCGTTCGCGACGAGCTCCAGCATGATGCCGCAGAAGAAAAACCCGGACGTCGCGGAGCTCGTTCGCGGCAAAGCGGCGCGGTTGATCGGAAGTGTCACGACACTCCTCACCTTGGAAAAGAGCCTGTGCTTCGGCTACGGGCGTGAGCTCCAGGAGGACAAGGAGCCGATCTTCAACGCGTTCCAGGACGCTCTCCAGAGTATGCGAGCTCTGACGGGTGCCTTGGCCACCTGCACCTTCAACGAGAAAAAGCTCCGAGGAGCGCTCGCCGAGGGGCACGTGTGCGCGACGGATTTGGCGGACTTCCTCGTGCTCCAGAAGGTGCCCTTCCGAGAGGCGCATCACATCGTCGGCGGGCTCGTCCGCGAGGCGGAAGTTCGGAACGTGCAGCTCGGGGAGCTGTCAGCGGACGTTCTGGCTGCCGCGCATCCCGCGCTCCAGGGCGAGCAGGTGAAGGGCGCTCTCGATCCCGAGGCCGCTGTCGAGCGGCGCGGCCTGGTTGGAGGACCCGCCAAGAAGCGTGTCCTCGCTGCCATCGAAGACGCCCGCCGTCGCTGGGGAGCGAAGGGCGACTGAGCAGGTCGACGCCGCAGGTCTCTCAGTCGCTCATTTGACGCCACCGAACACCCAAACCGTTTGGGTGGGGGAGTCGCTTTGATTTTGAGTGGCTTCCCAGACGATGGCGCCTGCCGTCGCGGCCAGCGCCCCACCGAGGATCGCGTAGCCCCACCAAGGAAACGGGGTGCTCGCGGTTTCGTCGGGCAGGTGGCGAGTCGGCGGTTCGAGTGCGCCCGCCGGTACGGCGCGGGGCCAACTCTCCCAGGCTTCGCACTGTCCGTAGCGACACTCGGCGACTTCGATGCCTCGCTCGGTGGCGCGCGCTGCGATCCACCGTGAACAGCGTGTATGTGGTGCACCCTGAAGCCGGGGGCCGACCCAGCTCGTGGGTGTCAGATCTTCGAGACTGCAGACCGCCGGCGGAGGGATGGGCAACTCGAGCTGGGATGCGGCGACCTCGACCCAGCCCGCCCAGCGGGTGGTCCCCGAACGAAGCACCAAGGCGTGATGGAGCCCCGGCGCGCTCTCGACGATGAGCGGGTGCGAAGCCGCTTCGTAGAGACCGTCCCAGACGAGGGCGTCGTGGAGTGTGAGCCCATCGATGGTTAGTGGTCGGGTTCGACCGGACGAGGATGGATCCCCAGCTGCCGGGGTGTCCTGCCGCCCGTCGGCTTTCGAAGCCTCCGCTGCTGCATGAGCCGGGGCACGTGTACCCTCGAGCACCCGAGCAGCGGAGCGGTAGGCCGCAGCTTCGGTGGTTTCACCCGCATGCTCGGCGACCTCCGCGCTGAGGTAGAACGCTTGGGCCATGAGCCAAGGAGCCTGTGGGATGGTCGGCGCTGCACGAAGAGCGCCTCTCGCTTGGTCGAGGAGACCAGCCGCTTCGGCGTGGTCGAGGGCACTCGCTGCCACGTGGGCCCGCTCGAGGAGCGCCTCGATGTGGGAAATTGTCGTACTGTCGTACGGCCTCGGGAGCGCTTCGGAAGCTGCGGGACGCAGCTCGATCCGATGCGCGCGCGACCAGGCGTCGAGGTGGGTGCGGTCGGTCGCTGTGGGAGTACCGTATCCGGGAGGTGCCTGGAGTGCGACCGCTTGGGGTGGCTGTGCCGTGTCGGCGGGCTGACCGCCGAGAGACGGCTGCGCCGAAAGCCAGAGCAGGACCAGCGCTTGGCTCATCGAGACCCCATGTTAAGCTGGCGACCGTGCCGAGAGCGAACGATGATCGTGCGCCAGTGCGGACCGCAGCGAGCGTCGAGGTCGTTCCTCACCTCGTGATCGACCCCCTCCAGACGGTGTTCGGCGGGGGTCGACGTGCAGCTTGATTTCGCCTCACGCGAACTGACCATCAAGCTCGTGTACTACGGTCCCGCGCTCAGCGGAAAGACGACGAACCTGCAAGCCTTGCACGAGGCGGCCATGTCGGACGCGCGGGGGCGCCTGATGACACTCGAGACCAAGGACGATCGAACGCTGTTTTTCGATCTGTTGCCGCTTCGGTTCGAGGACGAAAGCGGACTGTCCGTTCGGCTCAAGGTGTTTACCGTTCCGGGCCAGGTGATTCACGCCTCTACGCGCCGGCTCGTGGTCCAGGGCGCGGACGGCGTCGCTTTCGTCGCAGACTCCCGCAAATCGGAAACGGCGAACAACGCCGAGGCCTTCGTGGATCTCCGAAGGAACCTGGACGCCCAGGGCATTCAACTCGAGCGCATGCCGCTCGTCATCCAGTTCAACAAACGCGATCTCCCTGACATCCGGAGCGAGGACGAGATCTCCGAGATGGCTCGTCGGGGGAGGGAACCCGTGTTCCTCGGGACGGCGACCCGAGGGCTGGGGGTTGTCGAGTGCTTCATTGGGTTGCTGCACCAAACGTGGCTCAACCTAGAGAAACAGCACACCCTCCGAGACAAGTTTGGATTTGACGGGGAAGCGTTCATTTTGAATGTGGCGCGTCAGCTTGGTAACGACGCACCT